>NZ_VFSG01000005.1 GCF_006385805.1 Streptococcus xiaochunlingii | reverse complement strand
GCTAAGCGACTACCATATCTCACAGGGGGCAACCCCCAACTACTTCCGGCGTTCTAGGGCTTAACTTCTGTGTTCGGCATGGGTACAGGTGTATCTCCTAGGCTATCGTCACTTAACTCTGAATGATGAACATTCAAAATTGAATACCTATATTCTAACAAAAATCTAACCAGCTGTAAATATCCTCAGTTACTTTTTGGATAAGTCCTCGAGCTATTAGTATTAGTCCGCTCCATTGCTCACACAACTTCCACTCCTAACCTATCTACCTGATCTTCTCTCAGGGCTCTTACTAACATATAGTTATGGGAAATCTCATCTTGAGGTGGGTTTCACACTTAGATGCTTTCAGCGTTTATCCCTTCCCTACATAGCTACCCAGCGATGCCTCTGGCGAGACAACTGGTACACCAGCGGTAAGTCCACTCTGGTCCTCTCGTACTAGGAGCAGATCCTCTCAAATTTCCTACGCCCGCGACGGATAGGGACCGAACTGTCTCACGACGTTCTGAACCCAGCTCGCGTGCCGCTTTAATGGGCGAACAGCCCAACCCTTGGGACCGACTACAGCCCCAGGATGCGACGAGCCGACATCGAGGTGCCAAACCTCCCCGTCGATGTGAACTCTTGGGGGAGATAAGCCTGTTATCCCCAGGGTAGCTTTTATCCGTTGAGCGATGGCCCTTCCATACGGAACCACCGGATCACTAAGCCCGACTTTCGTCCCTGCTCGAGTTGTAGCTCTCGCAGTCAAGCTCCCTTATACCTTTACACTCTGCGAATGATTTCCAACCATTCTGAGGGAACCTTTGGGCGCCTCCGTTACCTTTTAGGAGGCGACCGCCCCAGTCAAACTGCCCGTCAGACACTGTCTCCGATAGGGATCACCTATCCGGGTTAGAGTGGCCATAACACAAGGGTAGTATCCCAACATCGCCTCCATCGAAACTGGCGTCCCGATCTCTATGGCTCCTACCTATCCTGTACATGTGGCACAGACACTCAATATCAAACTGCAGTAAAGCTCCATGGGGTCTTTCCGTCCTGTCGCGGGTAACCTGCATCTTCACAGGTACTAAAATTTCACCGAGTCTCTCGTTGAGACAGTGCCCAAATCATTACGCCTTTCGTGCGGGTCGGAACTTACCCGACAAGGAATTTCGCTACCTTAGGACCGTTATAGTTACGGCCGCCGTTTACTGGGGCTTCAATTCATACCTTCGCTTACGCTAAGCACTCCTCTTAACCTTCCAGCACCGGGCAGGCGTCACCCCCTATACATCATCTTACGATTTAGCAGAGAGCTGTGTTTTTGATAAACAGTTGCTTGGGCCTATTCACTGCGGCTGACCGAAGTCAGCACCCCTTCTCCCGAAGTTACGGGGTCATTTTGCCGAGTTCCTTAACGAGAGTTCTCTCGCTCACCTGAGGCTACTCGCCTCGACTACCTGTGTCGGTTTGCGGTACGGGTAGAGTATGTTTAAACGCTAGAAGCTTTTCTTGGCAGTGTGACATCACTAACTTCGCTACTAAACTTCGCTCCCCATCACAGCTCAATGTTATAGAACTAAGCATTTAACTCAATTCACACCTCACTGCTTAGACGTGCACTTCCAATCGCACGCTTTAGTTAGCCTACTGCGTCCCTCCATCACTACATACTCTAGTACAGGAATATCAACCTGTTGTCCATCGGATACACCTTTCGGTCTCTCCTTAGGTCCCGACTAACCCAGGGCGGACGAGCCTTCCCCTGGAAACCTTAGTCTTACGGTGGACAGGATTCTCACCTGTCTTTCGCTACTCATACCGGCATTCTCACTTCTATGCGTTCCAGCACTCCTCACGGTATACCTTCTTCACACATAGAACGCTCTCCTACCATACCATTAAAGGTATCCACAGCTTCGGTAAATTGTTTTAGCCCCGGTACATTTTCGGCGCAGGGTCACTCGACTAGTGAGCTATTACGCACTCTTTGAATGAATAGCTGCTTCTAAGCTAACATCCTAGTTGTCTGTGCAACCCCACATCCTTTTCCACTTAACAATTATTTTGGGACCTTAGCTGGTGGTCTGGGCTGTTTCCCTTTCGACTACGGATCTTAGCACTCGCAGTCTGACTGCCGACCATAATTCATTGGCATTCGGAGTTTATCTGAGATTGGTAATCCGGGATGGACCCCTCACCCAAACAGTGCTCTACCTCCAAGAATCTTAATGTCGACGCTAGCCCTAAAGCTATTTCGGAGAGAACCAGCTATCTCCAAGTTCGTTTGGAATTTCTCCGCTACCCACAAGTCATCCAAGCACTTTTCAACGTGCCCTGGTTCGGTCCTCCAGTGCGTTTTACCGCACCTTCAACCTGCTCATGGGTAGGTCACATGGTTTCGGGTCTACGACATGATACTAAGACGCCCTATTCAGACTCGGTTTCCCTACGGCTCCGTCTCTTCAACTTAACCTCGCATCATATCGTAACTCGCCGGTTCATTCTACAAAAGGCACGCTCTCACCCATTAACGGGCTCGAACTTGTTGTAGGCACACGGTTTCAGGTTCTATTTCACTCCCCTCCCGGGGTGCTTTTCACCTTTCCCTCACGGTACTGGTTCACTATCGGTCACTAGGGAGTATTTAGGGTTGGGAGATGGTCCTCCCAGATTCCGACGAGATTCCACGTGTCTCGCCGTACTCAGGATACTGCTAGGTATAAAGACTATTTTAAATACGAGGCTATTACTCTCTTTGGCCTACCTTCCCAGGTAGTTCTTCTATAATCTTTAAGTCCACATTGCAGTCCTACAACCCCGAAGAGTAAACTCTTCGGTTTGCCCTCCTGCCGTTTCGCTCGCCGCTACTAAGGCAATCGCTTTTGCTTTCTCTTCCTGCAGCTACTTAGATGTTTCAGTTCACTGCGTCTTCCTCCTCATATCCTTAACAGATATGGGTAACAGGTATCACCTGCTGGGTTCCCCCATTCGGACACCCCCGGATCTAAGCTTACTTACAGCTCCCCGAGGCATTTCGTCGTTTGTCACGTCCTTCTTCGGCTCCTAGTGCCAAGGCATCCACCGTGCGCCCTTATTAACTTAACCTTATTAACCTAATTTCTTAAAAAATTAGAAAACTCATTAAATATTCACAGCGTTTTCGGTTTATTTTCTTGTTACTATTTGATATAGATATTCAATTTTCAATGTTCATCCTTGGTGATCTCTCACCAATGGAGCCTAGCGGGATCGAACCGCTGACCTCCTGCGTGCAAAGCAGGCGCTCTCCCAGCTGAGCTAAGGCCCCACAAGACCTCTCAAAACTAAACAAGACGAACGTGCAGGTTTCCTTATCCTTAGAAAGGAGGTGATCCAGCCGCACCTTCCGATACGGCTACCTTGTTACGACTTCACCCCAATCATCTATCCCACCTTAGGCGGCTGGCTCCTAAAAGGTTACCTCACCGACTTCGGGTGTTACAAACTCTCGTGGTGTGACGGGCGGTGTGTACAAGGCCCGGGAACGTATTCACCGCGGCGTGCTGATCCGCGATTACTAGCGATTCCGACTTCATGTAGGCGAGTTGCAGCCTACAATCCGAACTGAGACTGGCTTTAAGAGATTAGCTTGCCGTCACCGACTTGCGACTCGTTGTACCAGCCATTGTAGCACGTGTGTAGCCCAGGTCATAAGGGGCATGATGATTTGACGTCATCCCCACCTTCCTCCGGTTTATTACCGGCAGTCTCGCTAGAGTGCCCAACTGAATGATGGCAACTAACAATAGGGGTTGCGCTCGTTGCGGGACTTAACCCAACATCTCACGACACGAGCTGACGACAACCATGCACCACCTGTCACCTCTGTCCCGAAGGAAAACTCTATCTCTAGAGCGGTCAGAGGGATGTCAAGACCTGGTAAGGTTCTTCGCGTTGCTTCGAATTAAACCACATGCTCCACCGCTTGTGCGGGCCCCCGTCAATTCCTTTGAGTTTCAACCTTGCGGTCGTACTCCCCAGGCGGAGTGCTTAATGCGTTAGCTGCGGCACTGAGTCCCGGAAAGGACCCAACACCTAGCACTCATCGTTTACGGCGTGGACTACCAGGGTATCTAATCCTGTTTGCTCCCCACGCTTTCGAGCCTCAGCGTCAGTTACAAGCCAGAGAGCCGCTTTCGCCACCGGTGTTCCTCCATATATCTACGCATTTCACCGCTACACATGGAATTCCACTCTCCCCTCCTGCACTCAAGTTAAACAGTTTCCAAAGCGTACTATGGTTAAGCCACAGCCTTTAACTTCAGACTTATCTAACCGCCTGCGCTCGCTTTACGCCCAATAAATCCGGATAACGCTCGGGACCTACGTATTACCGCGGCTGCTGGCACGTAGTTAGCCGTCCCTTTCTGGTAAGATACCGTCACAGTGTGAACTTTCCACTCTCACACTCGTTCTTCTCTTACAACAGAGCTTTACGATCCGAAAACCTTCTTCACTCACGCGGCGTTGCTCGGTCAGACTTCCGTCCATTGCCGAAGATTCCCTACTGCTGCCTCCCGTAGGAGTCTGGGCCGTGTCTCAGTCCCAGTGTGGCCGATCACCCTCTCAGGTCGGCTATGTATCGTCGCCTTGGTGAGCCGTTACCTCACCAACTAGCTAATACAACGCAGGTCCATCTGGTAGTGGAGCAATTGCCCCTTTCAAATAGATGTCATGCAACATCTACTGTTATGCGGTATTAGCTATCGTTTCCAATAGTTATCCCCCGCTACCAGGCAGGTTACCTACGCGTTACTCACCCGTTCGCAACTCATCCGGAAAGAGCAAGCTCCTTCCTTCAGCGTTCTACTTGCATGTATTAGGCACGCCGCCAGCGTTCATCCTGAGCCAGGATCAAACTCTCATTAAAATAATTGTTTGTCTTAAACTCATTCTGTCACTGACAGATTTATTGTTTTTT
>NZ_VFSG01000004.1 GCF_006385805.1 Streptococcus xiaochunlingii | reverse complement strand
ATCATTCAGAGTTAAGTGACGATAGCCTAGGAGATACACCTGTACCCATGCCGAACACAGAAGTTAAGCCCTAGAACGCCGGAAGTAGTTGGGGGTTGCCCCCTGTGAGATATGGTAGTCGCTTAGCTTTTTTCCGCCATAGCTCAGTTGGTAGTAGCGCATGACTGTTAATCATGATGTCGTAGGTTCGAGTCCTACTGGCGGAGTCAGTACCCGAAAGGGTTTTTTTATTTCTCTTTATTAAAAAAGTAGAAAAAGGTTCTTTCGAACCTTTTTCTTAGTTAAAGAATACATTGTATAGAGCTTTAATAGCCTGTTTTTCTTGTTCTTGATTTACGACAAACATGATGGAAACTTCGCTGGATCCTTGAGAAATCATTTGGATATTAATGTTATTTTCTGATAAAGCCTTTGTGGCTGTAGCTGTTACACCAATTTGATTTTTCATATTCTCTCCAACAATCATAATAATGGAAAGATCATGTTCAATTTCGGCATAATCTACTTGTAAATCTTGGATTAGATGTTTTAAAATTTCTTGTTCTTTAATTGGTGTTAATTCTTTCGAACGGAGAATGACAGATAAATCGTCAATACCAGTTGGCATGTGATCCCAACTGATGTTCAAGTCTTCTAAAATTTGTAATAATTTTCTACCAAAACCGACTTCTCTATTCATCAGGTATTTGGTGGTATTAATGCTGACAAATCCAGAGTCTCCTGCAATCCCAACGACTTTAACATTTTCATCGGTATGGTTCAGCACAATCTTCGTACCTGGATGTTTTGGATTGTTGGTGTTCTTGATCACCATTGGAATCTTTCCACGATATGCAGGAACAAGTGCTTCATCATGGAGGACACTAAAGCCAGCATAGGCTAATTCCCGCATTTCTTTATAGGTTAATTCAGGAATAGAATGTGGCTGTTTGATAATGCCTGGGTGAGCTGCAAAAATACCATCGACGTCTGTAAAGTTCTCGTAGAGATCTGCTTTAACTCCCGCTGCAATAATAGATCCTGTAATATCAGAACCACCTCTAGAAAAAGTACAGACTTGTCCTTCTTTAGTAATTCCAAAGAATCCAGGGATCACTAAAATTTCATTATGATTTCTCAGTTCTTCAATCTTATCGTAACTAGAAGGGAGAATGCGGGCATTGCAAGGTTCACTTGTTACAAAGATACCTGCATCTTTTGGATGGATATATTTTGCTTCTAAACCCTTTTTTACAAAGTAAGCTGCAATGAGTTTTGCATTGTTGTTCTCTCCAGCTGCTAAGAAGGTATCATATAAGAAGGTATTATCGGACTTGGGAAGTGTTGCAAGGGATTTGATATCTCTAGCAATCTCTTCGATAATTTCCTCGTCTAAGTCTAACTCCTCTGTAATGGAACGATAGCGATTGATAATCCATTCTTGACTTTGGTTCGTATCTTTTCCGTTGGTATATTCTTTATAATACTTGATGAGGGCATCTGTGACTTTTGTGTCCTCAGCATTGCGTTTCCCTGGAGCAGAAACGACCACGTATTGACGGGTTTCATCTTCTTTAACAATATTGAATACTTTTTCTAGCTGGGTAGCAGATGCTAACGAACTACCACCAAATTTAACTACTTTCATGTGGACTCCTTTACAAAACTTACTTTAAATTATACCAAAGATAAGGCTTGGTTACAATCTAAAAAAGTACTGTTATCAAGCGAGTTTTTCGGGTGAGACACTTTGTTATGAAAATGTAATTTACTTCTCAAAGTAGTTGTGCTAAAATAATATAAAAATAAATAAGTTCAACTATCAAACAATTTGAATGGCTAATTAGTAAAGAGGTGGCTTATGGTGTTCGAAACGATTATTTATTCTGTAGAAGAGGATCTCGCATCTATTATTTTAAATAGACCAGAGGTTTCAAATGGTTTTAACATTCCAATGTGTCAGGAAATCCTTGAAGCATTAGAATTAGCTGAGAAGAATCCAGATGTTCGTTTTATTTTATTTAAAGCAGTCGGCAAGGTTTTTTCAGTTGGTGGTGATTTAGCTGAGATGAAACGGGCTGTTGATGCTGATGATATCGATTCGTTAACGCAAATTGCGGAATTGGTCAATCAAATCTCTAAAAAAATGAAGCAAATTCCAAAACCAGTGATTATGGTTGCAGATGGTGCGGTTGCAGGAGCAACTGCTAATATGGCAGTAGCGGCGGACTTTTGTGTTGCTTCTGATAAAGCCAAGTTTATTCAAGCCTTTGTTGGGGTCGGTTTGGCTCCCGATGCTGGTGGTCTATTCCTTTTAGGAAGAGCCATTGGTTTGACTAGAGCAACTCAGTTAGCAATGACTGGTGAACCATTAGGTGCTGAAAAGGCTCTGGAATATGGCGTTGTGTACAAGGTTTCTGAAGTAGAAAAATTAGACAAGACTGTCAACCAACTACTCATGAAGTTAAGACGTAGCTCAGACAATTCTTTTGCTGCGATTAAAGAGTTGGCTTGGTCTAGCATGCTGACTGACTGGGATCGTTATGCTGAAATTGAGTTGCGATTGCAAAGAAATCTTTCTCTAAAGGAAGACTTTAAAGAAGGAGTTATTGCCTATTCAGAGCGTCGGCGCCCAAAATTCCAAGGAAAATAAAAACGTAAAATTTTTATGTTTTTATTGCTGAGGCTTGCTATTTGGTTTGATTTTTGATAAAATTCGATTATCAAAGTAATGAATAGGGGGTGTGGTTTTTGAATTTTCAACTAGTCAATGATTACCTTACATCCATTTTTAACAACGTATTAGTCATCGAAGAAACTAGTTTACGTAGCAGTCGATTTAATGATGTTTCCATCAAGGAAATGCACACAATAGATGTCATCGGCTCAACACCAAACGCAACTCCAAGTGATATTTCGCGTTCGTTAATGGTAACGTTAGGTACAGTCACTACCAGTTTAAATAATCTTGAACGAAAAGGTTATATTGAACGAACCAGATCTGAAGTCGATCGTCGGGTTGTCCATTTGAGTTTGACCAAAAGAGGCAAGCTCTTGTATCGGCTTCACCAACAATTTCACAAGCGGATGGTCAATCAAATTATTGATGGGATGTCTCCAGATGAACGGAAAGTGATGCAAAAAGGGTTGCAGAATCTTTATCGTTTCTTGGAGGAGTTGAAATAATGACTTTTGCAAAAATTAGTCAGGTAGCCCATTATGCGCCAAGCCAAGTGATTTCTAATCAGGATCTTTCTGAACGGATGGATACCAGCGATGAGTGGATTGCTAGTCGGACAGGAATTCGGAAGCGTCATATTACTCAATCAGAATCAACCAGCGATTTAGCTACGGAAGTGGCTCGACGCTTGCTTGAAAAAAGTGGTTTACAAGCGGATCAGTTGGATTTTATTATTGTTGCAACGATTTCGCCCGATTCCATGATGCCATCCACTGCAGCTCGTGTTCAAGCTAAAATTGGGGCCTCTAAAGCTTTTGTTTTTGATTTGACAGCAGCTTGTAGTGGATTTGTCTTTGCGCTTGCGACTGCTGAAAAGTTGCTTCGGTCTGGTCAGTACAAACGAGGAATCGTTATCGGAAGTGAAACCTTATCGAAAGTGATTGATTGGGAAGATCGGACAACAGCGGTCCTATTTGGGGATGGTGCTGGCGGTGTTTTATTGGAAGCTTCCGAACAACAAACTTTTTTAGCTGAAAGTTTATTTTCTGATGGTTCCCGTGGAGAAGTTCTTCAATCATCATCTGTTGGTTTATCTTCACCATATTCTGATAAGGAAGAAGATAAAAAATATTTGTCAATGGATGGAAGAGCAGTCTTTGATTTTGCCATTCGGGATGTGGCTAAGAGTATTAAAAATACGTTAGCAGATGCTCCAGTGCCTGTTGAAGAGATTGATTATTTTCTTCTGCACCAAGCAAATGACCGGATCTTAGATAAAATGGCTAAGAAAATCGGGGTTGATAGAGAAAAACTTCCTGCAAACATGATGGAATATGGTAACACGAGTGCCGCAAGTATTCCAATTTTATTATCGGAGTGTGTTGACCAAGGACTGATCAAATTGGATGGAAGTCAAACAATTCTTCTGTCTGGATTTGGTGGAGGTTTGACATGGGGCTCACTTCTTGTTACAATCTAGTTAAACATGTGGTAACACATTTTAAAAATTTTTTATTATTTTAAGGAGGCCAATCATGGCAGTATTTGAAAAAGTACAAGAAATTATCGTTGAAGAACTTGGTAAAGAACCATCAGAAGTAACTCTTGAGTCTACTTTTGAAGATCTTGAAGCTGATTCATTGGATTTGTTCCAAGTGATTTCAGAAATTGAAGATGCATTCGACATTCAAATTGAAACTGAAGAAGGATTGTCTACTGTAGGTGACCTTGTTGCTTACGTAGAAGAAAAAACTAAATAATAATGGATGAGAGTATCGAAAGATATTCTCTCTTGTTTAGGTAATAGTTTGACGCTCAAAGCAAAGAATCGCTTTCAAACTATTACTTAAGCGAAAATGAGGAAGGTACTATGCAAACACGAATTACTGAATTATTAAACATTAAATATCCAATTTTCCAAGGTGGTATGGCTTGGGTAGCAGATGGAGATCTTGCTGGAGCTGTATCCAATGCAGGTGGTCTTGGGATCATCGGTGGAGGAAATGCACCTAAAGAAGTTGTCAAAGCGAATATTGATCGTGTCAAATCCATTACTGACAAACCTTTTGGAGTGAATATCATGCTCCTTTCTCCTTTTGCAGATGACATCGTTGACTTGGTTATCGAAGAAGGGGTTAAAGTGGTTACCACTGGTGCAGGGAATCCTGGGAAATACATGGATCGTTTCCATGAAGCAGGCATTACCGTTATTCCGGTTGTACCTTCAGTAGCTTTAGCAAAACTGATGGAAAAACTAGGTGCGGATGCTGTCATTGCTGAAGGAATGGAAGCAGGTGGGCATATTGGTAAATTGACTACCATGACCTTGGTTCGCCAAGTGGTCGAAGCGGTCTCTATTCCAGTTATCGGTGCTGGTGGTGTTGCAGATGGTGCAGGAGCGGCTGCAGTCTTCATGCTTGGAGCAGATGCTGTTCAGGTGGGAACACGATTTGTCGTTGCTAAAGAATCAAATGCTCACCAAAACTTTAAGAATAAAATCTTGAAAGCTAAGGACATTGATACAGTGGTATCTGCATCAGTTGTTGGACATCCAGTTCGTGCGATTAAGAATAAATTGGCTTCTGCCTATAACCAAGCTGAAAAAGATTTCTTGGCTGGTAAGAAGACCCAAGAAGAAATTGAAGAACTTGGTGCGGGTGCACTTCGCAATGCTGTTGTGGACGGAGATGTCGATAACGGATCTGTCATGGCTGGACAAATTGCGGGTCTTGTAAGCAAAGAAGAAACCTGTGCTGAAATCTTGGAAGATATCTACCTTGGGGCTGCTAAGGTGATTCAGAAAGAAGCAGCTCGCTGGGCTGATGTGAAATTCTAACAAGTAAAGGAAAGGAAGAGAACAGTGACAAAACGTGCCTTCTTATTTGCTGGTCAAGGTGCTCAAAAATTGGGGATGGCTAGTGACTTGTATGCAACCTATCCAATTGTCAAGGAAACCTTTAACACCGCAAGTCAGATTTTGGGTTATGATTTACGAAAATTGATTGATTCTGACGAAGAAAAGCTCAATCAAACACGCTATACCCAACCGGCTATTTTGACAACCTCAGTGGCTATTTATCGTCTCTTGGCAGAAAAAGGGATTACACCAGATATTGTGGCAGGTCTTTCTCTAGGAGAATATTCTGCTCTAGTTGCTGCAGGTGCTCTTTCTTTTGAAGAAGCGGTCGCCTTGGTAGCTAAGCGGGGGGAATTTATGGAAACAGCTGCTCCCGCTGGAAGCGGAAAGATGGTAGCTGTCATGAATACTGATCCTGCCTTGATTGAAGAAATCTGTCAACAGGCTTCTGAAAAGGGAGTTGTAACACCAGCTAACTACAATACTCCTGGCCAAATTGTGATTGGTGGAGAGGTTGAAGCTGTGGATTATGCAGTTGAACTCTTACAAGAAGCAGGGGCAAAGCGGTTGATTCCTCTGAATGTCTCTGGTCCTTTCCATACGGCCTTACTTGCTTCTGCTAGTGAAAAACTAGCGGCTGAACTTGAGAAAGTCACTTTTAAGGACTTTAGCTTGCCTTTGGTTGGGAATACAGAAGCAAAGATCATGAAATCAGACGAAATCAAAGCTTTATTAGCTCGCCAGGTGATGGAGCCCGTTCGTTTCTATGATTCGATTGCAACGATTCAAGAGTTTGGAGTAGATGAAGTGATTGAAATTGGTCCAGGTAAGGTTTTGACTGGTTTCTTGAAAAAAATTGATAAAACTCTTCCAACGAAAAATGTTGAGGATCAAGCCAGCCTTGATGCCTTACTGAACGAATAAGATGAGGTGACTATGGAACTGAAGAATAAAAATGTATTTGTTACTGGCTCAAGTCGAGGCATTGGATTGGCTATTGCGCATAAATTTGCGTCAAAAGGTGCCAACATTGTCTTAAATAGTCGTGGAGAGCTCCCAGCAGGCCTAGTAGATGAATTTGCCTCATACGGTGTGAAGGTAGTTTGCGTTACTGGGGATGTATCTCAAGCTGGGGAAGCGAAGCGAATGGTCGCGGAAGCGATTGAAGCACTTGGCTCAGTAGACATCCTTGTCAACAATGCTGGGATTACCAATGATAAGCTCATGTTGAAATTGACGGAAGAAGATTTCGAGCAAGTCTTGAAGGTGAATTTGACTGGTGCTTTTAATATGACACAATCAGTCTTAAAACCGATGACCAAAGCACGTGAAGGTGCTATCATTAACATGTCGAGTGTTGTCGGTCTGACAGGAAATGTTGGACAAGCCAACTATGCAGCCTCAAAAGCTGGTTTGATTGGTTTTTCTAAATCTGTAGCACGTGAAGTAGCTGGTAGAAATGTCCGTGTCAATGTCATTGCGCCGGGCTTCATTGAGTCTGATATGACAGAAGGACTTCCTGAAAAAATTAAAGAAATGTCTCTCGCTCAAATTCCAATGAAACGATTTGGAAATACAGAAGAAGTGGCAGATGTTGCAGTCTTTCTTGCAACTCAAGAATATCTAACAGGGCAAGTCATCGCAATTGACGGTGGCTTAACCATGCAATAAAAAGAGGTAGGTTTTGAAATGAAATTAAATCGTGTTGTTGTAACAGGCTATGGTTTGACATCTCCAATCGGGAACACTCCAGAAGAATTTTGGAATAGCTTAAAAGAAGGAAAGATTGGAATTGGTCCAATTACAAAATTTGACCACAGTGACTTTGCTGTTCATAATGCAGCTGAAATCCAAGATTTCCCATTTGATAAGTACTTTATCAAGAAAGATACAAACCGCTTTGACAACTACTCTTTGTATGCCTTGTATGCCGCTCAAGAAGCTGTGAATCATGCAGGTTTAGACGTAGAAGCTATTGATAAAGATCGTTTTGGTGTCATTGTTGCTTCTGGTATTGGTGGTATCAAAGAAATCGAAGATCAAGTGATTCGTTTGCATGAAAAAGGACCAAAACGTGTCAAACCAATGACCCTTCCAAAAGCTTTGCCAAATATGGCATCTGGTAATGTTGCCATGCGTTTTGGAGCTAATGGAATTTGTAAATCGATCAATACTGCTTGTGCCTCTTCCAATGATGCGATTGGGGATGCTTTCCGCGCTATCAAGTTTGGTTTCCAAGATTTGATGTTGGTCGGTGGTTCTGAAGCTTCTATTACACCATTTGCAATCGCCGGTTTCCAAGCCCTAACAGCTCTTTCAACAACAGAAGATCCAACTCGTGCTTCTATTCCATTTGATAAAGATCGGAATGGTTTTGTGATGGGGGAAGGATCAGGAATGTTGGTACTTGAAAGTTTGGAACACGCTGAAAAACGTGGTGCAACCATTCTTGCTGAAGTCGTGGGTTACGGAAATACTTGTGATGCTTACCATATGACTTCTCCACATCCAGAAGGTCAAGGTGCTATTAAAGCAATGAAGTTGGCTTTGGATGAGGCAGAAATTGAACCAGCTCAAGTTGATTATGTCAATGCCCATGGTACCTCTACTCCAGCAAATGAAAAAGGAGAAAGTGGTGCAATCGTTTCTGTATTTGGTACAGAAGTTCCAGTATCTTCTACAAAATCATTTACAGGTCACCTCTTGGGAGCAGCAGGGGCAGTTGAAGCTATTGCGACGATTGAAGCAATTCGCCATCAATATGTTCCAAAAACTGCTGGAACACAAGAGTTATCAGATTATATTGAAGCCAATGTCATCTTTGGTGAAGGGCAAGAACGTCCGATTTCCTATGCTATTTCCAATACATTTGGATTTGGAGGACACAATGCTGTCTTAGCCTTTAAACGTTGGGAGGGATAAAGTGAATATTCAAGAGATTAAAGACCTAATGAGTCAATTTGACCAATCTAGTCTTCGTGAATTTAGCTATCAAAATGCAACGGATGTGCTATCATTTAGTAAAAATGCTGGCAGTGTAGCTAGCCCACAACCGGCTACGCCAGCTCCAGTAGTTCAAGAAGTGGCACCTGCTGTTGAGAGCCCTGTTGTTCTTGCTGAAGAACCAGTTGCTTCTTCAGCACCAGCTCCTGAAGCAAGTCCAGCAGTAGCAGCAGAAGGGGAAGTGGTTGAAAGTCCTCTTGTTGGTGTAGCTTATTTAGCTTCAGGTCCAGATAAACCAGCTTTTGTTCAGGTTGGAGATAGCGTTTCAAAAGGCCAAACCCTATTGATTATTGAAGCGATGAAAGTTATGAACGAAGTTCCTGCACCAAAGGATGGAATTGTCACTGAAATCCTTGTTTCAAATGAAGAAATGGTTGAGTTTGGGAAAGGATTGGTACGGATTAAATGATCGATATTCAAGCTATTAAAGAGGCTCTTCCGCATCGCTATCCGATGTTGTTGGTGGATCGCGTCCTTGAAACAAGTGAGGATACGATTGTAGCCATTAAGAATGTGACGATTAATGAGCCCTTCTTTAATGGGCACTTTCCAAGCTACCCAGTAATGCCAGGTGTCCTCATTATGGAAGCCTTGGCACAAACTGCCGGTGTCTTAGAATTATCCAAACCAGAAAATAAAGGGAAATTAGTCTTTTATGCTGGAATGGATAAGGTTAAATTTAAAAAACAAGTCGTTCCGGGAGATCAGCTCGTGATGACGGCTACCTTTGTCAAGCGTCGTGGTTCGATTGCGGTCGTGGAAGCAAAAGCGGAAGTCGATGGGAAATTAGCTGCTAGCGGGACCCTAACATTTGCAATTGGTAACTAGGGAGGTTTCTATGTTCCGAAAAATTTTAATCGCGAATCGTGGTGAAATTGCGGTCCGGATTATTCGAGCTGCTCGTGAATTAGGAATTGAAACAGTCGCTGTCTATTCAACGGCTGATAAGGAAGCCTTGCATACCTTACTAGCGGATGAAGCAGTTTGTATTGGGCCTGCCAAGTCAACCGAGTCTTATTTGAACATGAATGCTGTTTTATCCGCAGCAGTTTTGACTGGATCAGAAGCGATTCACCCAGGATTTGGATTTTTGAGTGAAAATTCGAAGTTTGCCACCATGTGTGAAGAAGTCGGGATTAAGTTTATCGGACCATCAGGATCTGTCATGGATATGATGGGTGATAAAATTAATGCCCGAGCACAAATGATCAAAGCAGGCGTGCCTGTTATTCCAGGATCAGATGGAGAAGTTCATACAGCAGAAGAAGCCTTGGAAGTTGCCGATCGGATTGGTTATCCTGTCATGCTGAAAGCATCAGCTGGAGGTGGCGGTAAAGGAATCCGTAAAGTAGAACGGGCAGAAGACCTAGTTCCAGCTTTTGAATCTGCTTCGACAGAAGCTAAGGCGGCCTTTGGCAATGGAGCTATGTACCTTGAACGCGTCATTTACCCAGCTCGTCATATTGAAGTTCAAATCCTGGCTGACCAATTTGGACATGTGGTTCATTTGGGTGAACGGGATTGTTCCCTTCAAAGAAACAACCAAAAAGTCCTCGAAGAATCTCCATCCGTAGCAATCGGTAAGACAATTCGAGACCAAATCGGATCTGCAGCTGTCCGCGCAGCAGAATCTGTTGGCTATGAAAATGCTGGGACAATCGAGTTTCTTTACGATGAAGGTAAAGGCGAATTTTACTTCATGGAGATGAACACTCGGGTTCAAGTAGAGCATCCCGTGACAGAATTTGTCACAGGAATTGATATCGTGAAAGAGCAAATTAAAATTGCTGCTGGGCAAGAATTGTCTGTTCGTCAAGAAGATATTCAAATTTCTGGCCATGCAATTGAATGCCGGATCAATGCAGAAAATCCTGCCTTTAACTTTGCACCAAGTCCAGGAAAAATCACCAATCTCTATCTTCCAAGTGGAGGAGTCGGCTTGCGCGTGGATTCAGCTGTCTACCCTGGCTATACGATTCCACCTTACTACGATAGTATGATTGCCAAAATCATTGTCCATGGAGAGAATCGTTTTGATGCCTTGATGAAGATGCAACGCGCCCTCTATGAGTTGGAAATTGACGGTGTAATGACCAACAGTGATTTTCAATTGGATTTGATTTCAGATTCGAATGTGATTGCTGGTGACTACGATACCGCCTTTCTGATGGAGACATTTTTACCAAATTATCAGAAAAATCAATAAACATTGAACTTTGTAAATGTGAGATTCATTTTCACAAGGAATGAACGCGCACAATTACAAAGTTCTTTTACCAAGTAAGGAGAAGTTGATGGCTTTATTTTCTAAAAAAGATAAGTACATTCGAATTAATCCCAATCGGTCGGCCATTGAAGCACCTCAGCCAAAACCAGAGGTTCCAGATGAGTTGTTTTCTCAGTGTCCGGGTTGTAAACATACGATTTACCAAAAGGATCTAGGAAGTGAACGTCTGTGTCCTAAGTGTGGTTATACCTTCCGCATCTCTGCGGTTGAGCGACTTCAATTGACGATTGATCCAGGAAGCTTTATTGAATTGTTTACGGGTATTGAGACCAAGGACCCGCTTAAGTTTCCAAACTACAAGAAGAAATTGGCGGCTGTTCGTGAATTGACAGGACTTGATGAAGCTGTGCTAACAGGAACTGCAAAGATCGGTAGCCATCAAGTGGCTCTTGGTATTATGGATTCTAATTTCATCATGGCTTCTATGGGCTCTGTGGTCGGTGAAAAGATTACGCGTCTATTTGAATTGGCGACAGAAGAAAAACTCCCAGTCGTGCTCTTTACCGCTTCTGGTGGTGCTCGAATGCAAGAAGGAATCGTCAGTTTGATGCAGATGGCTAAAATCTCTGCAGCTGTTCAAAGACACTCAAAAGCAGGCTTATTTTATCTGACAGTTCTAACAGACCCAACAACAGGAGGGGTAACGGCGTCTTTTGCAATGGAAGGAGATATTATCATTGCAGAGAGTCAAGCCCTTGTGGGATTTGCAGGTCGACGAGTGATCGAGTCTACTGTACGAGAACAGTTGCCGGATAATTTCCAAAAGGCTGAATTTTTACAGGAGCATGGCTTTGTGGATGTGATTGTCCAGCGTAGTGAGATGCGTTCAACAATCGCAGACTTGTTAGCCTTTCATGGAGGGAAGTAATGACAAGAATAACACAAATTATTAAAGAAGCTCGTGACCAAGGACGTTTGACAGCTCTCGATTATGCTCATGGAATTTTTGATAACTTTATCGAATTGCATGGAGATCGAAATTTCCGAGATGACGGTGCAGTAATTGGCGGAATTGGCTGGTTAGGGGATCAAGCGGTAACGGTTGTGGGGATTCAAAAAGGAAAGAATCTTCAGGACAACCTCAGTCGAAACTTTGGCCAACCCCACCCAGAAGGCTATCGAAAAGCCTTGCGTCTGATGAAACAGGCGGAGAAATTTGGTCGTCCAGTAATAACCTTCATCAATACTGCGGGTGCTTATCCGGGTGTTGGCGCTGAAGAGCGGGGACAGGGTGAGGCTATTGCCCGCAATCTCATGGAAATGAGTGACTTAAAAGTTCCGATTATCGCGATTATTATCGGAGAAGGTGGCTCAGGTGGTGCCCTAGCTCTTGGTGTAGCAGACAAGGTCTGGATGCTGGAGAACTCCATTTATGCAGTTTTGAGTCCAGAAGGGTTTGCTTCTATTCTCTGGAAAGACGGAAGCCGTGCCATGGAAGCAGCTGAATTGATGAAGATTACTTCGCATGAGTTGTTGAATATGGATATTGTGGACAAGGTGATTCCCGAGCATGGTTTTTCCAATGGCGAACTACTAGCTCAAGTGAAGAAGGAAATCCAAGCAGAATTGAAGGAGCTACAAGCATTGCCTCTCGAAGAACTTCTAGAGCAACGTTACCAACGTTTTCGTAAATATTAAAAAACTGAGCTTGCAATTTGCAAGACTCAGTTTTTTTAACTTTATTTTGGTGCGATGACTTCAGCGCCACCCATGTATGGACGAAGGACTTCAGGAATGGTTACAGAACCATCTTCATTTTGATAATTTTCAAGAATAGCAGCAACGGTACGTCCAACAGCCAATCCAGAACCGTTCAAGGTGTGAAGAAGTTTGACTTTACCATCTGCTTCGTCACGGTAGCGGATTTGCGCACGGCGGGCTTGGAAATCTTCTGTGTTGGAACAGCTTGAGATTTCACGGTAGGTATTTTGCGCTGGAATCCAGACTTCCAAGTCATAAGTCTTAGCAGCTGAGAATCCCATGTCTCCTGTTGAGAGAGCCACGACACGGTATGGCAAGTTCAATTTTTGAAGGATGTTTTCAGCGTTAGCTGTCATCTTTTCCAATTCTTCATATGATTCTTCCGGTTTGGCAAATTTGACCATTTCTACCTTATGGAATTGGTGCAAACGAATCAAACCACGAGTATCACGACCAGCAGAACCAGCTTCAGAACGGAAAGATGGACTCATAGCAGTAAAGTAGATTGGTAGATCTTTACCATCAATGATTTCATCACGGTAGTAGTTGGTCAGTGGAACTTCAGCAGTTGGAATCAAGACATAGTTGGTGTCGCTGAGTTCAAAAGTATCTTCCTTGAATTTTGGATATTGACCAGTACCAAACATAGAATCGTGGTTGACCATGTAAGGGGTGATGACTTCTGTGTATCCTTCCTTGCCATGCTCATCCAACATAAAGTTATAGATAGCACGTTCTAAGCGAGCTCCAAGCCCCTTGTAGAAGAGGAAACGAGCGCCAGTGACTTTTCCACCACGTTCCCAGTCAAGGATGTCTAAGTCTTCTCCAAGGTCCCAGTGAGCTTTAGGTTCGAAGTCAAACTCGCGAGGAGTTCCCCAACGGCGAACTTCTACGTTATCATCTTCATCAGCTCCAACAGGCACGCTATCAGCAGGGATGTTTGGAAGAGTCGTAGTAAATTCTGTCAATTTTGCATCGATTTCAGCCAATTCTGTATCCAATGCTTTGACTTCTGCAGAGAGGGTTTGCATGGCAGCAATCTTATCATCTGCATTTTCCTTGTTGCGTTTAGCTTGTGCGATTTCAGCAGATACAGTGTTACGCTCTGCTTTAAGATTTTCTACTTTGACTAAGATATCTCGACGTTTAGCATCGATTTCTTTCATTTCATTCAAAATAGCTGCATCTACGCCACGTGTTGCCAATTTTTTAGCAACAGCATCAAAGTCTGTACGAATTCGTTTAATATCTAACATAGCTTCTCCTTTAACAAAAAACACACCTGTTAGAGTGTTGGAGTGGCAGAGCCACGGTTCCATCCAACTTCACAGGTGTGCACTTGATTCGATATTGTATTTTAAAGAAACGGTAGAATTTCAATTAAGATTTCTATCTGCTCGCAGCAACCGCAGACTTTCTGAAAGAGCCTCTTAACTTACTTATCCGTTTGCGTCTATTATACAAGAAAAGATCCTATTTTGCAAATAGATTTTTAATTTTAGCCGTGATGATTTGGATCAACGTAGGAAGTTTGACAATTTTATCATTTCCTAGATGTTCCCGAGCAATCTTTAAAATTTTTCCAGAGTCTTTTGAAGCAAAGAGAAATTTTGATTCTCTGGTATAGATTTCAAAATGGCGGCTAATTTTACGTCCGGATACATTGGCTCCGATTCGCTCGATTTCTTGCCAGGGAATTTGGATGTAGTCTTCTACATTTGCATCCGCATAAAATTCAAAAGCGGCATTCCCGACTAGGATTTTTCCAACCTTTCCCCCCACTCCAAGGTAAGAAACCCCTGTAGTATGGAATTCAACGGTTTTATTCAATGATTGAGCCATGAGATCCTCCTGTATTGCTGTTCACTCCATTATATCATAATAAAAAGAAGGCCGAAACCTTCTTTTTAGTTGATCTTTGCTTACATCAAGCCAGCAACGTGTGCTAATACACCGATTACAAAGAGAGCGATGATGATAGTGATTGGAGATACTTTTTTCTTCAACAACCACATACAAGCAAAAGTAAGAAGCAATCCCATCAAACCAGGAATCAATGAATCCAAGTTTTGTTGGAAAGTTGTAACTTTTTCAGGTGTTTGAGATAGGCCTGAACCAACTTGAGCGAAGGCTTCTTGAATTCCTTTGAAACCTTCAGGAAGTTTATCCCAATGGATATAAGCTTTGTCGTCTAATTTGACAGAAGAAACATTGAAGACGAATTTAATAGATACCCAACGTTCTACCAAGACAGCGAGGATGAACATCCCAAGGATAGAAGCCCCTTTAGTGATGTCTTGCAAGATCCCACCAGACATATCTTTGGTAATTTCAGAACCTGCTTTGTAACCAAGTTCTTGCGTGTACCACAAGAAGGCCATACGAATCGCATTCCATGCGATAAAGAAGATGAGTGGGCCAAGGATGTTACCAGACGCAGCAAGTGATGCACCAAGGGCACCAAGGATAGGACGTACTGTAAACCAGAAGACTGGATCTCCGATACCCGCCAAAGGACCCATCATACCAATTTTAACCCCTTGGATGGCAGCATCGTCAATAGCGGCACCGTTTGCTCTTTCTTCTTCAAGAGCAAGCGTTACCCCGATGATAGGAGCGGCAACGTATGGGTGAGTGTTAAAGAATTCCATGTGACGCTCAAGAGCAGCCGCTTGGTCTTCTTTCTTTGTGTAGAGTTTTTTGATAGCTGGGATCAATGAGTATGCCCAACCCAAGTTTTGCATCCGTTCATAGTTCCAAGAACCTTGCAAGAAGGTTGAACGCCACCAAACTTTTTGACGATCTGATTTAGATAATTGTAATTTTTCAGTCATGATAGTGTCACACCTTTCTTAGTAGTCTTCGAGAATGTCGCCGATTGGATCGTTAGAAGTAGCGGCTCCGCCACCTCCATTGCCACCTTTCTTAGAGAGTGAAAGGTAGATTAAGGCAAGAGCAACACCGATTGCTCCAAGAGCGATCAAGGTCAATTGGCTAACAGCTGCAAGAGCAAAACCGATGGCAAAGAATGGCCATACTTCACGGCTCGCCATCATGTTGATAACCATGGCATAACCAACGGCTACAACCATACCACCACCGATTTGCATTCCATCAGAGAGCCATTTTGGCATTTGTTCAAGAGCAGTTTTGACAGTTTCAGCAGGAATCATCAACAAGAGGGCTGCAGGAATGGCGATACGAAGACCTTGAAGAAGAAGGGCCACAAAGTGAGCGCGTTCTACACCTTTGATATCCCCTTTTCTAGCAGCAGCGTCGGCAGTGTGAACCAAACCAACGGAAAGGGTACGGACGATCATGGTCAAGAAAAGACCAGCAACTGCAAGTGGAATAGCGACACCTTGAGCGACAGCGATTCCTTTTGTACTGAAGTCTCCCCCAAGTACCATGATGATGGCAGCAGCGACAGATGCAAGGGCAGCATCGGGTGCAACTGCGGCACCAATGTTTGCCCAGCCAAGTGCAATAAATTGAAGTGAACCACCAAGCATAATGCCAGCAGTCAAATTACCTGTTACCAAACCGATTAAGGTACAAGCAACAAGGGGTTGGTGGAATTGGAATTGGTCAAGGATACCTTCAAGACCTGCTAAGAAGGCAACAACGACCACTAATACCATAGAAATAATAGACATGTTTAAAATCCTTTCGTAAGTAATCGATTATTGAACGTTAGCTTTGTTAATTAAGTCAAACAAATCTTTCTTAGAGTCATTTGGCACTTTACGGACGTCAAATTCTACTCCAAGATCACGCATTTTTTCAAATGTAGCCACATCATCTTTATCCATTGATAACACATTGTTCACCATGGTTTTACCAGTTGAGTGGGCCATTGAACCAACGTTCAAGGTTTTAATCGGAACACCACCTTCGATGGCGCGAAGAGCATCTTGAGGTGTTTCAAATAAGATCAAAGCATGGGTATTTCCAAAACGTGGATCTTTTGCAACGTCGATCAATTTTTGAATTGGGACAACGTTTGCTTTCACACCATTTGGTGCCGCTTGTTTGATCAATTCCTTACGGAGTTCATCTTTGGCAACAGAATCTGAAGCAACAATGATCCGATCGGCTTTTGAATCAGGTGTCCAAGCAGTTGCGACTTGTCCATGAAGAAGACGTGTATCTAAGCGGGCAAGGTTAATCTTGAGTTTTCCATCTCCGATAACTGTTCCTTCTGGAATAGCAGCTTGGGCTACAGGAGCAGCAGCGGCTGTACTAGCTTCTTCAACAGGATTCAATTCTTCTGGAAGAGCTTTGACACCGTCTTTTGCTTCCTTAATGATGTTTGCAGCGACTTTATCAACGCCGGCATTTGCATCCATCAAACGTTCTGTATAAGCTTGAATCAACATCGGAAGGTTTAATCCTGTAATGATCGCAAATTTACGATCTGGATTTTCTCCCATGACGCGACTTGCTTGGTTAAATGGAGAACCACTCCAAAGGTCAGCCAAAACCAAGACTTCATCTTCTGCATCAAATGCGGCAACAGCTGCATTGAATTTAGCATAGAGATCATCCGGGCCTTCACTTGGCATGAACGTAACCACTTGAACTTTCTCTTGATCCCCAAAGATCATCGAGCCGGATTGGTGGATTCCAGCTGCAAATTCACCGTGGCTAGCAATAATGATACCAATACTCATTATTGACATTCCTCCTTATAAAATTTGTTTGACTTTCAGTTTAAGAAAACTTTAAGCTTATATATTATAAAACGTTTTCATAATAAAGTCAATTTTTCAATACTAAATTAAAGGAAAAAGAGAGTCTTTAATATATTAAATTGTTAACATCTGAGGTCGCTTGCTAGCAGACTTATTTGGCTATAAAATTCGAAAATCCTTTGGAATTCCTTGACAAGAGGGGAACGAAGGGGATTCTATGTTTCTGAAAAGAGTAGTAGTAGGATCTAATAGGTAAAATAAAAATATAGCAACCCCTTGCAGGTCCTGTTTGTGAGAAACTAAAAAAGACCAGCCCATTTGGGCTGGTCTAATAGGTTGAGTTGATTAGTTGGTGAAGTCAAGTACCATACGTCCTTGAATGGTTCCGGCTTCCATTTCGTCAAAGACTTTGACAGCATCTTCTACTGGACGCTTTTGAACAACTGGAACGACCAAGCCTTCTGCACCAAATTGGAAGGCTTCTTCCAAATCTTTACGAGTTCCTACAAGAGAACCGATGACTTGGATACCATCTAATACTGTTTTCACAATGCTGAGGTCCATCATTTCAGAAGGAAGACCAACTGCGATCACGCGGCCACCTGCACGAACAGAATCTACTGCTTGGTTGAAAGCTACTTTAGAAACAGCTGTTACGACAGCAGAGTGAGCTCCACCATTTGTTTTTTCTTTGATCAATCCTGGGACATCTTCGACTTCGTAACCGTTGATGACAAAGTCTGCACCAACTTCTTTTGCCAATTCGAGCTTATCATTGTTGATATCAACAGCGATGACATGAGCGTTGAAGACTTTCTTAGCATATTGAACAGCCAAGTTTCCTAGTCCACCAGCTCCATAGATAACGATCCATTGTCCTGGTTCAGCTTTGGCTTCTTTGATAGCTTTGTAGGTTGTAACACCGGCACAGGTAATAGAAGAAGCTTGAGCTGGATCTAATCCCTCTGGTACTTTTACTGCGTAGTCTGCAGTTACGATACATTGTTCAGCCATTCCTCCATCAACAGAGTAACCAGCATTTTTTACAGTACGGCAAAGAGTTTCGCGACCAGTTGTACAGTATTCACAAGTACCACATCCTTCGAAGAACCAAGCAACACTGACACGGTCACCAACTTTTAAACTTGTCACATCTGGAGCAAGTTCTTTAACAATCCCGATTCCTTCATGTCCAAGAACACGGCCTGGAACTTTACCGAAGTCTCCGTGAGCAACGTGCAAGTCAGTGTGGCAGACACCACAGTATTCGATTTGAACAAGAGCTTCCCCTGTTTCTAATGGGCGCATCTCCTTGTTTGCAACGATTTCAACACCGGTACCTTCTGGATTTACAACAACAGCTTTCATAGTTTTCCTCCTCAAGAGCTTAGTTGAATTAGAGACGGTAATAAAACGAGAAGTAACATCACTTGAATCATTATCGTATGAAACGAGCTAGGCTCCTTTTTTATTTTTGTTATGTTAATTTTATCACAAACTTTATCAGTTAGCAAGCGTTTACATAGAAAATTTTCTGAAAACAAACTTAACCAGTTAAATTGTTTTCAGAAAAAGTCTCTATAAGGTTCCGTATGTTTGAGAAAACAAAAAGCTTGAATCCTTTCTTGTAAAAGGTGATTCAAGCGCTTCTCTATTTATAGGAAGAGTTTTTCTAGTTGACGAGCAACGCCGTCCTGATCATTTGTATACTCGGTTTGTTTATCGGCATAGGGGAGGAGAACAGGATTGGCGTTTTTCATTGCAAAACCAGTTCCTGCGAAAGCCAACATGTCTGTATCATTTTGTTCGTCTCCAAAGGCGATAAGGTCTTTCCGATCAAGTCCGTAAGTCTCGAGGAGATAGTTGAGGGCAAAGGCCTTATTGACGCCTTTTGGAGCACATTCCAGAATGTTGAGGGGACCACCCCAGCTATTGATTTCTAGCTCGTGATGGTAGTAATCACGCATTTCTTCGGCTAAAGCATACTTATCTTCAGCGCGTGTTTGAAAGAGGATGGCGTTTGGGTTTTCGGTAACTTTACGAGCTTCGAATTTTGTTTTGGAGGAGATTTTAGAAACCCCAAATAAGGCGGGATCAATAGTATGGTGGTAGGTGTGGGTGACATAGAACTTATTGCGATACTCTCCAGCGATAAAGTCCGCCTGGATGTCATTTTCTCTCTCGACCATATCTAGGAGGTATTTTTTATCAAGGGTCATGGATAGTTCTTTTGACCATTTTTTATTTGGAATATGAGTGAGAGCGCCGTTAAAGTTAATCATGGGACTTTCCAATCCCAATTCCTTATAGATGTGATCTGCCATTCGATAGGGACGCCCAGTTGTAATAATGACCCGGTGACCTTGTTCACTGACTTTCTGGATGGTTTCAATCGTATAAGGTGATAATTTGCTCTCAGAATTTAATAAGGTGCCATCTAAATCGACAGCGATTAGTTTTTTATTCATAGGAAGATTCCTTTCATTTGTATGGTTTTTCTTACTCTAAATGAGGAGTATAGAAGTGCCATATTTTAAGAAGAATGCTACCATTATACCAGATAAACAGGAAAATTTCAGTTTTTCGAATAGTAAATGATGTGGCACAAAAGATTATCCAGATGAATCTCTTGTAAAAGTGAATGATATTTGATAAAATATTTGTATTGTTCGTGATTGAGTCGCGAGCAGATTTATTTTTTTAAGGAGTTTATTGGAAAAATGGATAAGTTTTTCAAACTATCTGAACACGGAACGACGGTTCGTACAGAGGTATTAGCTGGTTTAACGACCTTCTTTGCCATGTCTTATATCTTATTTGTAAACCCTCAAATGCTCTCCCAAACAGGAATGCCTGCTCAAGGAGTATTTCTGGCAACCATTATTGGGTCAGTCGTTGGGACTCTTATGATGGCTTTCTACGCGAACCTGCCTTATGCCCAAGCACCAGGAATGGGCTTGAATGCCTTCTTTACCTTTACAGTGGTATTTGGGATGGGCTATTCTTGGAAAGAAGCCTTGGGAATGGTCTTTATTTGTGGATTGATTTCCTTGGTTATCACATTAACTAATGTTCGGAAAATGATTATTGAGTCCATTCCAAATGCTTTGCGTTCAGCTATTTCAGCTGGTATCGGAATTTTCTTAGCCTATGTTGGAATTAAAAATGCTGGCTTGTTGAAGTTTTCGATTGATCCGCATACCTATACGGTGGCAGGAGAAGGGGCTGACAAAGCGAATGCAGCGATTACAGCAAATTCTGCAGCGGTCCCAGGACTTGTTAGTTTTAATAGTCCGACAGTCCTTCTTTCCTTGGCTGGCTTAGCCATTACTGTTTTCTTTGTCATCAAGGGCATTAAAGGAGGAATTATCCTTTCTATCCTTACGACAACAATCCTCGCTATTGTGTTTGGCATTGTTGATCTTTCAACGATTGACTTTGGTAGTACCCATCTTGGGGCAGCCGTTAATGATCTTGGGAAAATTTTTGGTGCTGCACTTGGTTCAGAAGGATTAGGTTCTTTGATTACCAATACTTCTCGTCTTCCTGAAACCTTGATGGCCATCCTCGCTTTCTCATTGACAGATATCTTTGATACGATTGGTACCTTGATTGGAACTGGTGAAAAAGTTGGTATTGTTGCCACAAATGGTGAAAATCATCAATCCGCTAAATTGGATAAAGCCCTTTATTCAGACCTCGTAGCGACATCTGTTGGTGCTATTGCAGGTACTTCGAATGTGACGACTTATGTTGAGTCAGCTGCGGGAATTGGAGCTGGTGGACGGACTGGTTTGACAGCCCTTGTAGTAGCCATCTGTTTCGCAGTGTCAAGTATTTTTAGTCCCCTTCTTGCCATCGTACCAACTGCAGCGACAGCACCGATTTTGATCATCGTTGGGATCATGATGTTGAGTAGCTTGAAAAACATCCATTGGGATGATTTGGCAGAAGCTGTACCAGCTTTCTTCACCTCTATCTTTATGGGATTCAGCTATTCCATCACAAATGGGATTGCAGCAGGTTTTATTACCTATACAGTAACCAAATTGGTCAAAGGTGAAGCCAAAGAAGTTCACAGTATGATTTGGATTTTAGATGCCTTGTTTATCTTGAACTTTATCAGTATGGCCTTGCATTAGAATGAACATAGAGGAAAGCTTGGACAAATAGCCCAAGCTTTTTTTGATTGTCTTAGGTGAGGCAGAAGGTTGATCGACTAAAAATAGTGGGCAATAATCAATTATTTTTGGTATAATGGAGGAATGAAAAGTCAAAATGAACAAGAGTTGATTGCACTTGGAAAACAGTTGGGTCAACGGTTAGAAAAACAGGATGTCGTGATTCTGACAGGGGATCTGGGGGCTGGGAAAACAACCTTTACAAAAGGCCTAGCTCAAGGGTTGGGCATTCGCCAGATGATCAAAAGTCCTACTTATACTATCGTGAGAGAATATGAAGGCCGTTTGCCCTTGTATCACCTGGATGTCTATCGTATTGGAGACGATCCAGATTCGATTGATTTGGATGACTTTTTATTTGGTGAAGGGGTTACCGTCATTGAGTGGGGAGAATTGCTAGAGACCAGTCTTCCTGCTGGATATTTAAAGGTTGAACTGCTAAAGGACGGTGATGGACGTGAGATACGCTTGTCAGCTGTCGGTGAACGTGCAGAACAATTAAAGGACTCATTTCTAACTTCTGTAGGAGCTTGAAGATGGAACAGGTATTGGATCTCTTTTTGAAAGAGGCTGAGGCTTCGGATGCAGAGTGTTTACTCGACTTTTTTAAAGATGTAGCGACTGAATCGGATTTTATGACCTTGGCTCCAGAAGGGCTTGGGATGACCAAGAAAGAGTTGGAAATATTTGCTGAGACACAAGCACAAACAGACAATCAATTATGTCTCTTATTATACTTGGGTGAGGATCTGGTAGGTGTCTTAAATATTGCAGCGGACCAAAACAGAGCCTTGCGCCATATTGGAGATGTCTTTATCGTTGTTCGGAAGGCCTATTGGAATAAAGGCTTGGGTCGTATTCTTCTAGAAGAAGGAATCTCATGGGCAGAAGGTACCAACCTCCTTCGGAAGTTAGACCTCAGTGTCCAAGTTCGAAATGAACGGGCCATCCATCTCTACCAAACGCTAGGATTTGAAATTGAAGGTCTCCGCAAGAGAGGCGTATACAAGGAAGGGGAATATCTGGATGTTTACCTAATGGGCAAACTGATAGATGGACAGAATTAATGATTAAAAAAATTCTATTAATGTTTTTTAGTTTGTTGGCCGTAACGACAATCGGGATTGGGGCCTATGGGCTGACCATCCTCAATCAGTCAACAAACACGTTGAGTAAGACTTATAAAGGGATTGGTGATGAAAACAATGTCATCGCAGAAAACAAACCAATGACCATTTTGCTCATGGGGGTCGATACTGGATCAGGCTCACGAGAGGATCAGTGGGTAGGAAACAGTGATACCATGATTCTGGTGACGGTAAATCCACAGACGCGTGAAACAACGATTATGAGTTTGGAACGGGATATCTTGACCAATATTACGCAGGATGGAGAAACTGTCCAAGCTAAGCTGAACGCGGCTTATGCTCAAGGTGGAGCAGAATTGGCCATTAAAACCATCCAAGATTTGATGAATATTCATATCGACCGTTATGCGATGATCAATATGAAAGGCCTGGTTCAACTGGTTGATAAGGTTGGCGGCATCACAGTAAACAATCCATTTGATTTTGATATTTCAATCGAAGAAAATGAACCGGAATATACAGCAAAAATTCCACCTGGTCGTCAAGAGATTGATGGAGAACAAGCATTGGTATATTCACGGATGCGTTATCAAGATCCAGAAGGAGACTATGGTCGTCAAAAACGCCAACGGGAAGTCATTGAAAAGATCATCAAGAAAGTATTGACTTTGGATGGTCTAAGCAACTATCAAGGAATTATTGAAGCGGTTAGTGATAATATGCAGACCAATATCTCCTTGGATACGAATAGCTTGATGCACTTGATGGGCTATCGAGATGCCTTGAAGAACATCCGTATGGAACAGTTGAAAGGGGAAGATGCCACCCTAGCGGATGGCGGAAGTTACCAAATTGTTACTTCAGAACACCTGTTGAAGATGCAGAATATCCTGCGCAAAAGTCTTGGATTATCGCCTGTAAGAAAGCTCAAAACAAGTGCTGTTCTATTGGATAGCGATGAAGCTAGGGGTACTGATTCGTCAGAAAGTGGCGAAAGCCCAGTAGAGTCGGGTCAGAATACTGGTGGGGGCTATTACGATCCTTCCTATGTTCCGGAAACTTCTGTAAGTTCAGAAGCGGTGACACCATACCAACAGATAGTGCCTCCTTATACGGATACAACTGTAGCTGGTGTTGGAGGAAACTAAATTAAAAAATAAAAAGGTTTTGAGATAGCTATCTCAAAACCTTTTTTGGTTAGTCGTTCGTATTAGATTTCTCAGACCAAATAGTTTGGATTTGTTCTACAGAAGCGTTGGCTTGCTGAGAGAAGACCCTTGCTTTATAGGAAAAGTCTTCCAGTAGTTGATTTAAAAGGACTCTTTGCTCCTGAATGATTTCAATGTTTTTTTTGATTTTAGTAACATTTGATTGAATTCCATCCGTTAGTTGTTTGGTTTCGTTGAATTCATTTTTCAGTGGTTCACGATTTTTAACAAGTTGATAGCTGATGGTTGCTCCAGTCGCAAACCAAAATAGATCTCTTAATTTCATAGTAAGCTCCTTTTTAATGGTTTGAGATATCCTTGGCTAATTGAGCAAGGCGGTCAAAATCAGGTTCGTGGGCAATGAAATCAATCTTTAGGTCGTCTTCTTGAGAGTAGCGTGGAAGAATATGGACGTGGGTGTGGAAGACAGACTGACCCGCAATTTCTTCCATGTTGCTAATGATATTCATTCCTTGAGGCTGTGTAGTACCTTCCACTTTTTTGGTGACTCTTGAAACGATGTTAAAAAGATAAGCTGTTTCATCTGGTGTCATCTCCAATAGATTACGGGCGTGTTTTTTTGGAATCACGAGGGTATGGCCTGGAGTGACCTGAGAGATATCTAAAAAAGCAAGAAAATGGTCATCTTCGTAGACCTTAGAAGCAGGAATTTCTCCGGCAACAATCTTACAAAAAATACAATCCGAAACCATAAATGTACCTCAATTTCGCTAGATTTTGTTATAATATAAGAACATTATACCAGAAAGCTAAGAAAATATGTTAGAAATAAAAAACCTGACAGGAGGCTATGTCAATATCCCTGTCTTAAAAGATGTTAGTTTTGAGGTCGGTGATGGTCAATTGATTGGATTGATCGGCTTGAATGGAGCAGGGAAATCAACGACCATTAATGAAATTATAGGTCTATTGCGTCCCTATGCTGGCGAAATCCGGATCGACGGTTTGACTTTAGCTACTTCTCCAAGTGCTTATCGCCAAAAAATTGGTTATATTCCTGAAACACCGAGCCTTTATGAGGAGTTAACCCTGCGTGAGCATATTGAGACAGTGGCGATGGCCTATGACTTGGATCAGGAAGCAGTTTTTGCGCGTGTGACTCCTCTCTTGAAGCAATTTCGACTAGAGGAAAAATTAGATTGGTTTCCTGTCCATTTTTCTAAGGGGATGAAACAAAAGGTCATGATTGTTTGTGCCTTTGCTGTTGATCCAAGTTTGTTTATTGTCGACGAGCCTTTCTTAGGTTTGGATCCAGTTGCGATCTCAGATTTAATTCAATTATTGAAGGTGGAAAAAGAGAAGGGGAAATCTATTTTAATGAGTACCCATGTTCTGGATTCTGCTGAAAAAATGTGTGATGCTTTTGTCATCCTCCATAAGGGACAGGTCCGTGCTCAGGGGACTTTAGAGGATTTGCGGACAGAATTTGGAATGGCAGATGCCGATTTGAATGAAATCTACCTTGCACTAACAAAAGAGGCTGACCGATGATTGAAGTTTTACAAAAGAGGAAGACGACCTTTCGCAATCAGTGCTTAAAATATTCTCGCTATGTGTTTAATGATCACTTTGTCCTCTTTCTCCTGATTTTTCTAGGCTTTTTAGCGGTTCAGTACAGTCAATTTTTGCGCTCCCTACCAGAAGATAAGAGCCTTCTCCTCCTTGTACTTGCCCTTGCTCCTTTGTTCCTGCTTCCAATTGGTTCCATCGCTACCTATTTTGAGAAGGCAGACATGATTTTCCTTCTGGCAAAAGAAGAGCAATTGAAAGGCTATTTGAACCAACAGATCTTACGAGCGACTATTTTCTGGGGAATTGTACAAACCCTTGTGCTTGTTCTGTTTGTCCCTTTGGCTTTTGCTTTAGGACTGTCTCTTACCATTGTATTGGTTTATTTGGCTATTCTCTTCTTGTTGAAGGTTCTTGTTTTTCAAGGGAAGGGGAAAAGATTCTATAACCAGGCGGGTCTTGATTGGAAGCGAATCGTAGAGCTAGAAAACCAGAGAAAGCAAAGTATTCTAAGATTTTTCTCCCTTTTTACCACAGTAAAAGGAATGACCAACAGCGTGAAACGGCGGGCCTACTTAGACAGACTAACAAGCATGGTTCCGAAAGTCAGTGCTAAGACCTGGAACAACCTGTATCTCCGTTCTTATCTCAGAAATGGAGATCTGTTTTCCATGAGTCTGCGTCTATTAGGACTAGCAATCGCTGTCTTTGTCTTCATCCCGCAAACGCTAGTAGCAGTAGCCGTCGCGGGGCTCTTGAATTATTTACTTGTTTTTCAATTGCTCGGACTCTACAAGGCCTTTGACTATCAGTATTTAACGCGACTCTTCCCCTTGGAAATCAGTGCTAAAACACGAGGGCTTCTTCAAACAGTTCAATCGGTGACTTTGTTTGTGGTTCTTGTCGAGGGAGGACTGGGATTCCTGGTCTTTGAAGAGAAAATTCTCGTCCTGGCCTTGCTAGCTTTCACATCCTTTTTAGCCTATGGTTATGCACCTTTCAAGGTGAGACGATTAGTTGACGAAACGCTTTAAAATTAGTAAAATAGATGGGAAACTTTTTACGGAGGAAGAGATGGACTCGAACGAAAAAGAGCTAACGTTAACCCCAATTGCTGGTAAAAGCGGAAAAGCCTTTATGGGGACTTATCCGGATGGGGTGAAAGTATTTGTCAAAATGAATACGACTCCAATATTAGCAGGGTTAGCTAAAGAACAAATTGCTCCACAACTCTTATGGAGCCGACGCTTACCTGACGGAAATGTGATGAGCGCACAAGAATGGTTAAATGGAGAAATTTTAACTCCAAATGGGATGGGGAAAAAGCAAGTGGTTCATATCCTGACTCGTTTGCACCGTTCACGCCCCTTGATGACGCAATTGAGAAAGTTGGGCTACACAGCTGAATCGCCATTGGATTTATTGAATTCTTTGAGCAGTCAGTTGCCAATTGCTTTGCGTCAAAACAATTATTTGCAATCTGTATTAAAGAGTTTACGACAGACTGTTCCAGCTTTTCGAGAAGATTATGCAACCATTGTTCACGGAGATGTCCGTCACAGTAACTGGATTGAAACGGATAGTGGATTTATCTACTTGGTAGATTGGGATTCTGTCCGCTTAACAGATCGGATGATGGATGTGGCTCATGTTTTAAGTCACTACATTCCAGATTCCCAGTGGCAGGATTGGTTGGTCTATTACGGCTATAAGTACAATGAAACTGTATTTGGTAAATTGTACTGGTTTGGTCAATACTCTTTCCTTTGTCAGATTGTAAAATACTATGAAAACAATGATTTAGAGAATGTGAACCGAGAAATTTATGCCTTGCGTAATTTCCGGTCAAAATATGGGAAGGAAGCATGAGAGTTAGAAACCGTAAAGGTGCAACCGAATTATTAGAAGCCAATCCGCAATATGTCATTTTGAAGCCAGAAGAAGCCAAAGGGAAGTGGCATGAGATTTTTGGAAATGACCATCCTATTCATATTGAAGTGGGAAGTGGTAAAGGAGCCTTTATCACTGGAATGGCCAAACAAAATCCAGACATTAACTATATCGGGATTGATATTCAAAAATCAGTATTAAGCTACGCTTTGGATAAGGTGTTGGAAGCTGACGTTCCCAATATCAAGTTGCTTTGGGTGGACGGAGATAGCTTGACTAATTACTTTGAAGACGGTGAGATTGATCAATTGTATCTCAATTTTTCAGATCCTTGGCCGAAGAAACGCCATGAAAAACGTCGTCTAACCTACAAGAGTTTCTTAGATACCTTCAAACAGATTTTGCCAGAGCATGGAGAGATTCATTTCAAGACGGACAATCGAGGACTCTTTGAATACAGTTTGGTGAGTTTTTCTCAGTATGGAATGACCTTGAAGGGTGTCTGGATAGATCTTCATGCTAGTGATTTTGAGGGAAATGTCATGACCGAATATGAAAAGAAATTCTCAAGTAAGGGTCAGGTCATTTATCGGGTTGAAGCACAATTTTAAAGTCTAGTTAAGGATCGACGTCTCCTGAAAAGGAGGCGTTTTTCTTTTGGATGGTAGCTGTATGAATGAGGAAGGCGAAATTCTTGCATTTCGACGGAACTTGTGCTAGAATATTTAAAACGAATAGAAAAGGAGAGGCGAAGACATATCTTCGCCTCTTGTCTGTGAGGAGGTGTTGTCCTATCGCAACAATTGTTGAATTAGTAACAGAAATTCTTGAACCCGCCATCCAAGCTCCATTTGAATTAGTGGATGTGGAATATGAAAAGATTGTAGGAGACTATGTTCTAAGTATCTTTGTTGATAAGCCAGGTGGTATTACCCTGAATGATACAGCAGATTTAACAGAAGTGATTAGTCCTCTGTTGGATCAGATTCAACCTGATCCATTCCCAGAACAGTACTTCCTAGAAGTGACGAGTCCTGGTTTGGAGCGTCCCTTAAAAACCAAAGATGCAGTGGAAAAAGCTCTGGGTCAATATATCCATGTCAGCTTGTACAAGGCAGTTGACAAACAAAAGGTCATTGAAGGAACACTCGTTAAGTTCGAAGATGACCAATTGACCATGGAATACATGGACAAAACAAGAAAGAAAACCATTGAAATCCCCTATAGTCTTGTCTCAAAAGCAAGACTAGCTGTCAAATTATAGCAGAAAAGAAAGGAAGGCTCTTAGTAGCCTAAGAGCAAGAAAAGAATGAGTAAAGAAATGCTAGATGCTTTTCGCATCTTGGAAGAAGACAAAGGAATCAAAAAAGAAGATATCATTGAAGCTGTCACAGAATCATTGCGTTCGGCTTACCGGAGACGGTATGGTCAAGCAGAGAGTGCTGCTATCGAATTTAATGAAAAGACTGGTGATTTCCGCGTTTATACTGTTCGTGAGGTAGTGGATGAAGTATTTGATAGCCGGTTAGAAATTAGCTTGAAAGATGCTCTTGCGATTAGCTCTGCCTATGAATTAGGAGACAAAATCAAATTTGAAGAAGCACCTGCTGAGTTTGGCCGTGTCGCAGCCCAATCTGCCAAACAAACCATCATGGAAAAAATGCGCAAGCAAACTCGTGCGATTACCTATAACACTTATAAAGAACATGAAAATGAAATTATGAGTGGAACGGTTGAGCGTTTTGATAATCGCTTTATCTATGTAAATTTAGGGTCTATCGAAGCTCAATTGTCTAAACAAGACCAGATCCCGGGTGAAGTCTTCCAATCTCATGATCGCATCGAAGTATTTGTCTACAAAGTAGAAGACAATCCTCGTGGGGTCAACGTTTTCGTAAGTCGTAGCCATCCAGAAATGATCAAACGTTTGATGGAGCAGGAAATTCCTGAAGTCTATGATGGAACCGTTGAAATCATGAGCGTGGCACGTGAAGCTGGAGACCGGACCAAGGTGGCTGTTCGTAGCCATAATCCAAACGTAGATGCGATTGGAACCATCGTTGGTCGTGGTGGATCGAACATCAAAAAGATTACTAGCAAGTTCCACCCAGCACGTTACGATCAGAAATTGGATCGTATGGTCCCAACAGAAGAAAATATTGATGTCATTGAGTGGGTTCCAGATCCAGCAGAATTTATCTACAATGCCATTGCGCCTGCTGAGGTCGATCAAGTCATCTTTGATGAAGAAGACAGCAAGCATGCTCTTGTGGTAGTACCAGATAGCAAACTATCTCTTGCGATCGGTCGTCGTGGTCAAAACGTGCGCTTGGCGGCTCACTTAACTGGCTATCGGATTGATATCAAATCAGCTAGTGAGTACGAAGAAATGGAAGCAAGTCAAGAACCTGCTTTTGAAGAAGTAGAAAGTGATTTGAATTCTGTAGACGAATAGGGAGGAAATCATGGTAAAGACAAGAAAAATCCCTTTACGCAAGTCTGTCGTTTCAAATGAGGTCATCGATAAACGAGATCTCTTGCGAATCGTAAAAAATAAAGAAGGTCAAGTTTTTATCGATCCAACTGGGAAAGCAAATGGTCGTGGTGCTTATATCAAGCTCGATAACGAGGAAGCACTTCAAGCCAAGAAGAAGAAAGTCTTCAATCGCAGCTTTAGCATGGAAGTGGATGAAGCTTTCTACGACGAATTGATTGCTTATGTGGATCATAAGGTGAAAAGAAGAGAGTTAGGCCTTGAATAAGCAAAAAGTCAGTAATTTATTGGGATTGGCTCAGCGAGCAGGGAAAATCATCTCTGGAGAAGAGTTGGTCATCAAGTCTGTTCAAGAAGGAAAGGCTCGTTTGGTCTTTCTAGCAGATGATGCAGCTCCCAATCTTACCAAAAAAATCACAGATAAATGCCACTATTATGGCATTCCGGTATTAACCGTGTTTTCAACACTAGAATTAAGTACTGCCATTGGTCGCTCACGAAAGGTAGCGGCCGTGACAGATGCTGGATTTTCAAAGAAAATGAGGTCTCTTATGGAATAGAAGAGGAGGACAGCAATTGTCTAAGAAAAGATTGTATGAGATTGCCAAAGAACTAGGCAAGGAAAGTAAAGAAGTCGTCACACGGGCAAAAGAATTAGGGTTGGAGGTAAAGAGTCACGCTTCTAGTATCGAAGGTGAAGCGGTTGAGCGTTTGGTCAATAGTTTTGCATCAAAGGCGCCCCAAACTCCTAAAGTGACGGAAGAAAAACAAGTAAAAGCTGCACCGGTTGCAAAAGAACCTGTTGCAAACAAACCTGAAAAGACAACGGAAACAGCGGCAGCACCTGTTGTGAAGCCAAAGAGTCGTAATTTCAAGGCGGAACGCGAAGCCCGTGCAAAAGAGCAGGCGGAACGTCGTCAACAACAAGGGAATCGACCTAAGAAACAACAAAACGACCGTCGGGATGGGGATCGTTTCCAAAATCGTAATGAGCGAAAAAATCAAGGAAATGACCGCCGGAACCAAGGGAATGATCGTCGCCGTGACCAAGCTGGAAACGGTCAAGGACGTCCAAATCCTGTAAATGGCGCACCGAAGATTGACTTCAAAGCCCGTGCAGCAGCATTAAAGGCAGAGCAAAATGCAGAATATGCACGTGGTAGTGAAGAACGCTACAAGCAAAACCAGGCAGCCAAGGTAGAGCAAGACCGTCAACAACGTCGTAAGCGCGAAGAGGCAGTTACGACTGAAGTTGTTGCTCCACAACCAAAGGCAGAAGCAGTGAAGGCAACTCCGGTAGCGGCTCCAAGTCCTGCAGCAGTTGATACACGTCGGAAAAAGCAAGCTAGACCAGACAAAAAACGTGAAGATTTTGATCGCGAAGAAGATGGTCCAAGAAAACAACAAAAGAATCGAAGTAGTCAAAACCAAGTGAGAAATCAAAGAAATAGTAACTGGAACAACAACAAAAAGAATAAAAAAGGAAAGAATAACCGCAATGAAGCTCCAAAACCAGTAACAGAGCGTAAATTCCATGAGTTGCCAAGTGAGCTTGAGTACACAGATGGAATGACGGTTGCGGAAATCGCAAAACGGATTAAGCGTGAGCCTGCGGAAATCGTTAAGAAACTCTTCATGATGGGAGTGATGGCGACACAAAACCAATCCTTGGATGGCGATACCATTGAACTTCTGTTAGTGGATTATGGAATTGAAGCCAAGAAAAAGGTTGAAGTGGACAATGCGGATATCGAACGCTTCTTCGTCGAAGATGGCTATTTGAATCCAGATGAATTGGTAGAGCGTCCACCAGTTGTCACCATCATGGGACACGTTGACCACGGGAAGACAACCCTTTTGGATACCCTTCGTAATTCACGTGTAGCAACAGGTGAAGCGGGAGGAATCACCCAGCATATCGGTGCTTACCAAATCGTGGAAAATGGCAAGAAGATTACCTTCTTGGATACACCTGGACACGCGGCCTTTACTTCTATGCGGGCGCGTGGTGCCTCTGTTACGGATATTACCATCTTGGTTGTAGCAGCAGATGACGGGGTGATGCCACAGACCATCGAAGCCATCAACCATTCAAAAGCAGCGAACGTTCCAATCATCGTAGCTATTAACAAGATTGATAAACCAGGTGCCAACCCAGAACGTGTGATCGGTGAATTGGCAGAGCATGGAGTTATGTCAACAGCTTGGGGTGGAGATTCTGAGTTTGTAGAAATTTCTGCCAAATTCAACCAAAATATCGATGAACTTTTGGAAACGGTCCTTCTTGTGGCTGAAATCCAAGAACTCAAGGCAGATCCAACTGTTCGTGCCATCGGTACGGTTATCGAAGCGCGTTTGGATAAAGGTAAAGGTGCGGTTGCAACCCTTCTGGTTCAACAAGGTACCTTGAATGTCCAAGACCCAATCGTTGTTGGTAATACTTTCGGACGTGTCCGTGCCATGACCAATGACCTTGGCCGTCGTGTGAAAGTAGCTGGACCATCTACTCCAGTTTCTATCACTGGTTTGAACGAAGCGCCAATGGCGGGTGACCATTTTGCGGTTTATGAAGATGAAAAATCTGCGCGTGCAGCCGGTGAAGAACGTGCGAAACGTGCGCTGATGAAACAACGTCAAGCAACCAATCGTGTCAGCCTTGAAAATCTCTTTGATACCTTGAAGGCTGGCGAAGTGAAATCCGTTAATGTCATCATCAAGGCCGATGTTCAAGGATCGGTTGAAGCCCTTGCTGCTTCCCTTCAAAAGATTGAAGTGGAAGGTGTGAAAGTGACCATCGTTCACTCAGCAGTTGGTGCTATCAACGAATCAGACGTTACCCTCGCAGAAGCTTCAAATGCCTTCATCATTGGATTTAACGTCCGCCCTACTCCACAAGCACGTCAGCAAGCAGAAGCTGATGAGGTAGAAATCCGTCTTCACTCAATCATCTACAAAGTGATTGAAGAAATGGAAGATGCCATGAAGGGAATGTTGGATCCTGAATTCGAAGAGAAAGTCATCGGGGAAGCAGTCATTCGTGAAACCTTTAAGGTCTCTAAAGTGGGTACCATCGGTGGATTTATGGTCCTCAGTGGTAAGGTCACTCGTGATTCCAAAGTTCGTGTCATTCGTGACGGTGTCGTCATTTATGATGGAGCTCTTGCTAGCTTGAAACATTATAAAGATGATGTCAAAGAAGTGACCAACGGTCGCGAAGGTGGATTGATGATCGAAGGCTACAATGATATCAAGACTGATGATACCATCGAAGCTTACATCATGGAAGAAATTAAAAAATAAACTGTTAACTAGGAAGTAAGATAGGAAATCTCCTATTTCCTAGTTTTTAAAGACAGAGCAGAAAGGAGTTCCTATGGCAAGTCATTTTCGGACAGACCGAGTCGGTATGGAAATCAAGCGGGAAGTCAACGAAATTTTGCAAAAGAAAGTTCGTGATCCGCGTGTCCAAGGCGTCACTATTACGGATGTTCAAATGCTAGGCGATTTGTCGATGGCCAAGGTCTACTATTCGATTATGAGTGATCTGGCTTCAGAAAATCAAAAGGCTCAGACAGGGCTGGAAAAAGCAACAGGAACCATCAAGCGCGAATTAGGTCGGAATTTAAAATTGTACAAAATTCCAGATTTAACCTTTGTCAAAGATGAATCCATTGAATATGGAAACAAAATTGATCAAATGTTACGCGATCTTGATAAAAAATAATGAACAAAACGATAGGTTCTGTAGAGTCTATCGTTTTTTTATGGCGAAATTCAGAAGAAATTTCAAAAAAACCTTGTGCCGAAGGGGTGGATGTTTTAAAATAGAGTGAGTAAACTTTTATCGAATGATGATGGAGGAAAAGGAATGTCCATTGATTGGCAGAACATTTTATTTAACTTCTTAGGTGGTTTGGGTCTATTTTTATATAGTATCAAAACCATGGGGGATGGCTTGCAACAGGCTGCAGGGGATCGCCTTCGTTACTATATCGACAAATATACCAGTAATCCATTTCTAGGGGTGCTCGTAGGGATTGTCGTGACTGCCCTCATCCAGTCTAGTACAGGGGTAACTGTTATTACGGTTGGATTAGTAAGCGCAGGCCTCTTAACGCTACGCCAAGCAATTGGGATCATCATGGGGGCCAATATCGGGACGACGGTTACTTCCTTCATCATTGGTTTCAAGTTGGGAACATATGCCTTGCCGATTATGTTTGTCGGTACAGTCTGTCTCTTCTTTACCAAGAATCGGATGGCGAATAACATCGGTCGAATCTTATTTGGGGTTGGGGGGATCTTTTATGCCTTAAACCTCATCAGCGCAGGGATGAGTCCTTTGAAGGAGTTGCCAGAATTTAGCCAATACATGGTGACTCTTGGGAAGAATCCAATCCTCGGAGTGCTGGCTGGAGCCATTATTACCGTTTTGATCCAGGCTTCTTCAGCAACCATTGGAATTCTGCAAGGTCTCTACTCAGGAGGATTTTTGGATCTGAAAGGAGCCCTACCGGTCTTATTTGGAGATAATATCGGAACAACCCTCACTGTTATTATCGCTGCCATGGGAGCCAATGTTTCTGCCAAACGGGTTGCAGCAACCCACGTCTTATTTAATGTCATCGGGACCATTCTGTGTATCATCTTGTTGGGACCATTTACAAGTATGGTTGAGTTCTTCCAAGCTCAGTTGCATCTCTCACCTGAAATGACGATTGCCTTTTCACATGGTGCTTTTAATGTGACCAACACCATCGTTCAATTCCCATTCATTGGGGCGTTGGCTTACTTTGTGACGAAATTGATTCCTGGTGAAGATGAAGTGGTCAAATACGAGCCACTTTACTTGGATGAAAATCTGATTACCCAAGCTCCTTCGATTGCCTTGGGAAATGCCAAAAAAGAACTCTTGCACTTAGGGACTTATGCTGAAAAGATTTTTGATTTATCTTATCGCTATATTTTGAATCAAGAAGAAAAGTTGGCTGAAAAAGGTCATAAAACAGAAGAAGCCATTAATACCATCGATGACCAGTTGACCAAGTACTTGATCCGCTTGTCCAGTGAGGCTTTGAGTCCAAAAGAAAGCGAATCCTTGACCAATATTTTGGATTCCTCTCGAGATTTGGAGCGGATTGGAGACCACGCAGAAGCCTTGATCAATTTGACGGACTACCTCATTCGGAAGAAAGTTGTCTTTTCTGACAATGCTTTGACTGAATTAGAAGATATCTACCAACAAACGGCGACGTTTGTTAAAGATGCCCTTCGAAGTGTAGAAGAGGATAACCAAGAGTTGGCCGCAGAGTTGGAACAGCGCCATCAGGCGATTGAAAAACTTGAAAAGAAATTGCGGAAGACCCATATTTCTCGTCTGAACAAGGGCGAGTGTACACCTCAAGCAGGTGTGAACTTTATTGATATCATCTCTCACTATACACGTGTCGCAGACCATGCCATGAATTTAGCTGAGAAGGTACAATTAGAGCAGATCTAAAAAAACGAAAAATCCAGTTCTTTAGGACTGGATTTTAGAATGTAGACAAATTTTTTTCATAAAATAGCTAGAAAATTTTTTCAAAAAAATAATTTGTATTTTTAATTAATTAAACAAATTTATTACTTTCCGCTGTGAGAAAAGTGGCTGAAGCGCTAAAGTTTCAGCCACTCGGGAGTTTTGAAACTTTAGGTTCAAAACTAAGTCATGGAACTTCAAAGAAGTTCGCTGACGTCCGTACTCACCTAAGGAAAGTTTTAAAGAAGACTTTATATTCAATCTGAAATCCAGCTCAAAAAAACTGGATTTTTTATCGTATTTATAGAAAATATTAATATATTTAAATAAAATAGGTCTATACCATTTACAAATACAGTACAAAGGATTATAATGTGTATGAATATATCGGTAGAAAAAGAAAGGAAATCACCATGACAACTTATATACAAGCAGATCAATTCTTTTATCCCCATGGCATTCGTAAGGGAGGATATCTAGAAATCGTCGATGGCAAATTTGGGAAACATGTAGATCAGCTACCAGAGGGAGCTACTGTTTTGGACTATACAGGCTATAGTATTGCTCCTGGTTTGGTCGATACGCACATCCATGGATTTGGTGGAGTTGACGTTATGGACAACAACATAGAGGGAACCCTTCATACTATGAGTGAGGGTCTTTTGAGCACAGGGGTCACTAGCTTTTTGCCAACAACCTTGACCTCTTCTTATGAGCAATTATTAGCAGTAACTGAAAACATTGGAGCACGCTACCAAGAAGCGTCTGGTGCTAAGATTCGTGGTATTTACTTTGAAGGACCTTACTTTACAGAGAAGTACAAAGGGGCACAAAATCCAGCCTACATGAAAGATCCTCGGATGGATGAATTCCGTGCATGGCAAAAAGCAGCCAACGGCTTGCTCAATAAAATTGCCCTTGCTCCTGAGCGAGATGGTGTCGAAGACTTTGTCCGCACAGTGACAGGAGAAGGGGTAACGGTTGCGCTTGGTCACTCCAATGCAACCTTTGACGAAGCCAAAAAAGCAGTGGATGCTGGGGCTAGTGTCTGGGTACATGCCTATAACGGAATGCGCGGTTTGACGCACCGTGAGTTGGGAATGGTTGGGGCTATGTACCAACTTCCTCATACTTATGCAGAGTTAATCTGTGATGGCCATCACGTTGATCCAAAAGCCTGCGACATCCTTCTCAAACAAAAAGGAGTGGAAAATATTGCCTTGATCACCGACTGTATGACAGCTGGTGGCTTGGAAGATGGCGACTACATGTTGGGTGAATTCCCTGTTGTCGTAGAAAATGGAACAGCCCGTTTGAAATCGACAGGGAACCTGGCTGGTTCGATCTTGAAGCTTAAAGATGGATTGAAGAATGTTGTTGAGTGGGGTATTGCCAATCCTCATGAAGCAGTCATGATGGCGAGTCTCAACCCTGCTAAATCTGTCCATATTGATGATGTCTGCGGCCAAATCCGTGAGGGTTATGACGCTGACTTTATTGTATTGGATAAAGATTTAGAGTTGGTAGCAACCTTCTTGGATGGCCAAAAACGATTTGAAGCTTAATGGTGAAAAAGAGGTTCAACTACGAATCGCTTGCTTTCGCCAAACTAAAAATTGAATGTATCCCATAAGCTGAGATGAAAGTCTCAGCTTATTTGAATAGGATTCCTTGATCTAGCCATTTGTCTCTTTGCTCTGATACATGGTATAATGAAAGTAATTGAATCGCGAGGTAGTTTTATGAATAAGATAAACGTACGTTTTTTATTGATGGGCTTGTTTTTCTTTATCTACGGTATGTTGCGCCGTAGTCCCGTCATTTTAGTGGCAGGTAGTGCCTTTTTACTCTATGCCTTTTTTAGTAAATCGATGGTGCAGCCGAAGGAAAATATCTTTAAGCCAAAGTTGCGCTTGAATGCGAAGACTTCTAAGTCTGGTGAAAAAACAAAGGAAAGTGACGGGAAATAAGATGAAGAGTTACAAACTAAATGACGGACGCCACATTCCTGTACTTGGTTTTGGTACTTGGAAGGCGAAAGATGGCGAGGAAGCTTATCAAGCAGTAAAAGCAGCCTTAGAAGCGGGCTATCGCCATATTGATACGGCAGCCATCTATCAAAATGAAGAAAGCATCGGAAAGGCTATCAAAGATAGTGGTATTCCAAGAGATGAGCTTTTTGTAACGACTAAGTTGTGGAATAATCTTCACACCTATGAGGATGCTGTCAATGGTCTAGAAGAATCTTTGCACAAATTGGGACTAGATTATATCGATTTGTACCTCATCCACTGGCCGAATCCTGTGACTCACCGAGAAAATGAGGCCTGGAAAGAACGGAATCGTGAGGTTTGGAGAGCCATGGAAGAGATGCAGGCAGAAGGAAAGATTCGCTCTATTGGTGTGAGTAACTTCCTGCCCCATCACCTGGATGCTTTGTTGGAGAGTGCAAAAGTTCTTCCGGCAGTCAATCAGATCCGCTTGGCCCCTGGAGTCTATCAAGAGGAAGTAGTCCGTTATTGCCGTGATAAAGGAATTTTATTGGAAGCTTGGGGGCCATTTGGCCAAGGAGAGTTGTTTCAAAATGAGACAGTCCTTACATTGGCTAAACAGTATGACGTGACACCAGCCCAGCTTCTGTTGGCCTGGAGTCTAGCAGAAGGATTTTTACCTCTGCCCAAGTCAGTGACTCCTGAACGCATTGCAAGTAACCTACAATGCTCTGCGATTGCATTATCCCCAGAAGATTGTGACCTTCTTCGGAAGATCCCAGTAGAGGCAGGAGCACCGAATCCAGATACCAAAGACTTTTAGGATTGTTTGTTTTTAATAGACAGTGAGAATTTGCTCTTACTGTCTTTTTTGTGTAACAAGACGAAAAACGAATGTTTTGTTTTAAATATCTAATTATTTGGATAATAAAATCACCAAAAAGCAAACGAAAAATAACTAATTAAAGATATTGTACGGGAATATTACAATTTGATAACAAAGTTAATGTTGAGTGAATTTTCTGAAAAATTAGGAGTATAATAAGAATAATTTAGTATATAGGGGGAATATTATGAGTAAACAGCGTTTCTCATTGAGAAAATATAAGTTTGGTGTTGCATCGGTGCTATTAGGATCTGTTCTTGTCTTTGGAGCAGGGAATGTAAGTGCTGATGAAGCGAAACAGCCAGAGACTGCAGTCGTTGCATCTGCAGAAACAAATCCAGTATCGCCAAGTGAGTCTGCGTCTCCTGTAACGAATCAGGCAAATGAGCAGACTACAGACTCAGTCGTTGAAAATGCTAAAGTTGTTAACGAGCCAGTTTCTTCAGATAAAGGAACAACAACGCCATCTGTCGAATCAGATAGCCAAGTCCTTGCGCAGGAGGCAAAAACAGAGGCTCAAGCTACTGAAAAGCAAGCGGAAGTCGTAACTAAAACCGAAGAAAAAACTGTAGAAAAAAATGGAGAAAAAGCATCCGAAGGACAGGAAAAAACAGAAGCAAAACCTTCTTCAACAGAGGAGGAGAGTGAGGCTAAACCTGTATCGGAAGCAAGTACTGAAAAGAAAGCTGAAGATAAACCATTAAGTATCAGCAGCAATACGATTATTAATGTGCCCCAAACTTGGGAAAAAGGCTACAAGGGTGAAGGGACTGTTGTTGCAGTCATTGACTCTGGTTTAGATGTCTACCATGAAGTATTGCGGATTTCAGACCCTACAAAAGGGAAATTCAAAAATCAAACAGAATTAGAAGCTGCCAAAAAAGCAGCGGGAATTGACTACGGAAAATGGTACAACGATAAGGTTGTCTTTGCCTATGATTATATGGATGGAGATGACAATATCAAAGAAAAAGACCATGATTCACACGGTATGCACGTAACAGGGATTGCGACTGGGAACCCTGACAAAAAAGCTGGGGATGGCAACTACGTCTACGGAGTTGCTCCAGAAGCCCAAGTGATGTTCATGCGGGTTTTCTCTGATCGTAGTGGATCAACCAGCGATGTTGTCTATGTGAAAGCGATTGATGACGCAGTGGCATTGGGAGCTGACGTCATTAACATGAGTTTAGGATCTGGGACAGGATCTACAGTGAATGCTAGTCCTGCTGTCAGAGAAGCTATCCAACGAGCACGCGCCAAAGGGGTTAGTGTCGTTATTGCGGCAGGTAATAGCAATACCTATGGATACGGTTATGACAACCCAAGTGCTGAAAACCCGGATTACGGTGTCGTGGGTAGTCCTTCAACAGTAGAAGAGTCTATTTCAGTTGCATCAGTAAATGATTCATTCGTAACGGAAGAAGTCTTTACAGTACGTGGTTTGGAAGACAATGCCGACTTGGATAAAGGGAAGTTCACCTATACAGCAGCTGAAACAGATGCCAATTTCGAAAATGGGAAAGAATATGACTATGTGGATGCTGGCTTGGGGCGTGAGAGGGATTTAGAAAGTCTCGATTTGACTGGTAAAGTCGCCCTCATCAAGCGTGGTGAAATTACCTTCTCAGATAAGGTCGCTAATGTCTATAAAAAAGGAGCAATTGGAGCCCTCATTTATAACAGTGTCGAAGGTGCAAATGTCAAAATGGGCCTCGAAGGCGATGCGAAAAAAATCCCTGCGGTATTTATTTCTAAGCGGTACGGAGAAGCCATCAAAGACAAAGACTACAAGATAGTCTTTGATGGTAGTCTGGATAACCGTCCAAATCCTGACGCAGGAAAAATGTCTGAATTCTCTAGTTGGGGAGTGTCAACGGATGGACAATTGAAACCAGATGTCACTGCACCTGGTGGATCGATTTTCTCTTCACTAAATGACAATAGCTATGGCAGTATCAGTGGAACCAGTATGGCCTCTCCTCATGTGGCTGGGGTATCGGCTTTGGTGAAGGAATACCTCCAATCTCACCATCCAGAACTTTCACCAGAGGAGCTATCTGCAACGGTCAAGGCCTTGATCATGTCAACTGCAAAACCGCACTTCAACAAAGAAACGGGCGCCTACACTTCAGTACGTCAACAAGGGGCGGGGATTGTGGATACTGCTGCAGCGGTTTCAACAGACCTATATGTAACGAATGAAGATGCTTACCCAAGTGTTACCCTTGGCAATGTGGAAGATCGATTCAGTTTTGATGTGACCGTTCATAATATTTCTGATACTGACAGAGAGTTGAAGATGATTGTGAATACCACAACAGACGATGTGAAAGACGATCACTTTACTTTGAAGCCACGGAAATTAACAGAGACGGTATGGCCAAATGTCACCGTAAAAGCCCATAGCAGTCAGACAGTGACGGTGACTGTCGATGCGTCTAAGTTTGCCGAAGAATTGACTAAATTGATGCCGAACGGTTACTTCTTAGAAGGTTTTGTTCGCTTTGTGGATCCAGCAGATGACGGTGATGTGGTTAGCATTCCATTTATGGGCTTCCGTGGTTCTTTCCAAGATATCCCTGCAGTTGAAAAACCAATCTACAACTTGGTAAGAGAAGGAAAATCAGGATTTTACTATGATGTTCCAGAAACCAAACACCTGCCATCAAATGCAAATGTCACCTCTTTAGTCTCAAACGCTAATGATGTGCTCTATACAACTGCTAAGAAGGAAACAGTAGAACGAAGCCCAATCGTTCTTGGGACAGTAGAAACTCCAGAAGGTTTGAATGTCCTCCATTTAGATGCTGATGGAAATGTCCGTCTGGCTATTTCTCCAGATGGAGATGGGAACAAAGATTACGTGCAGTATCGTGCAGTCGTCTTGCGAAACCTAAAAAATATGAAAGCAGCTGTCTACAAGGCAGATGATCAAGCATTTGCTAATCCAATTTGGTCAAGTACAGGATCTTTCTCTGCTCGTAAGAATTATTTTGACGGACGTGGGAAACGATCTTATCTAGTCGACAATACGGCTTGGGAAGGAACGGATGCCAAGGGTGAAAAGGTAGCGGATGGCCACTATGTTTATGAAGTTCGCTATACGCCAGCCGTTCCAGGAGCAGAGGAGCAAGTTGTTCGCTTTAATCTCCAAATTGACACCCAAAAACCAATCTTGACTTCAGGTTATACGACCAAGAAGGATGGGGTAGAAACCTTTTATGCTCGTAAAACAAAAGATGTTGGCAATGGTGGAATCTTACGAGAGCAAGTCTTCTATGTCAAGGCCTTTGATGAAGAAGGAACCCTGGTTAAGGAGGGGAAAGATGCCCTAGGGAAGACTAGTCGCTTTGAAAACCGTGTCTATTTAACGGCAAATGAAGACGGTGGCTACACTCTTCCAGAAGGAATTAGCAAAGACTTACTTTACTATGTGGTAGAAGACTACGCTGGAAACCGCGACTTTGCCTCTCTTGCTGATTTTGCTGGTACTGAAGATAGTGGCCGGATTAAGGTGTCAGTCCTAGATGCCGATACACATAAAGAATTAGATACCGATTTTGTCTACCGTATCAAGGATGATCAAGGACAGTATGTCAACTTAGACAAAGGGAAAGAAATCAATTTCCTTAAGTTTGGTAGCTACGTGGCAGAACTCTTTGCCTATGACAAATCAGATCTGAAACTTGTCAGCCAACGAACTCAGAAATTTGAAATCACTGCAGAGGACAGCTTTAAGACCATTGAATTCTTGGCCAAAGAGATTGTCACTGCACCTTTGAGCCTGGTCTTTGATCAAGCAGTACCAAGAACAACACCAGTTGTCTTGAAAAATCAAGCTGGTGAAACCTTTGTTCTTCCAGTTCAACGCTATGGCAAGAATGCTTTTGGAAAAGATGTCCCAGTTGGAACATACACGATTTCAGTCAGTCTACCAACAGGTTATGAGTTGTTTGAGGATGCACCGACTGTGACAGTTCTAGCAGACCAAAACAATCTCGCAAAACTTTCTGTAGTCATTAAGACCCAATTGTTGCAATTGTTGGCCCAACAAACTAACTTGACCAGCACTCCTCAGTACTTTAATGCAACAAGTGAAAAACGTTTAGCCTATGATGCAGCTTATCAAGAAGCTCAGAAAGCTCTTGCGACTAAGTTATCACAAGCAGAAGTTAACCAAATCTTTTCAAATCTTGGATTGGTTACGAGTCAATTAGACGGAAAAGAGTCTGATTTTACAGCGCTAAAATCAGCCATTGCTGCCTATGATGTAACCTCAAAAACAGGTCGCTATGCCAACGCTAAGGATTCCGCTCGACGAACCTTTGACCAAAGCTTTAAGGAATTGGCCCTCTTGCTCGTCCGTGAAGGTGTGACACAAGAGCAAATCAACCAAGCACTTGCAAATTATCAGGCAGCTGATCAACAGCTAAATGGTAAAACAACTGATTTTTCAAGTCTGAAGAAATTGATTGCGGCAGAACTCCAGTTCCAAGCTAAGAATGCGAAGTTTATCTATGCAGCAGATAAGGCGAAGGTAAACTATCTACAAGCCTTTATCCGCGCTCAAGCTGTACTGGCTAATCCTGGTGCCAGTCAACAGGAAGTTAAGGCGGTATTAGCTGAGGTTAAAGCTGCTAAGAAAAAATTAAATGGGAAAAAACCAAAGGTTGTAAAACGCCCATAACAGTCACCTTTCTTTGAAAGGATTTGCGACAAGTCTGAAACACCTTTTTCGGACTTGTTTTTTGTTTACACTCGAATAGAAATCTGCTATAATACTAGTCAAGAAAGAAAGGCTTATGGCGTTTTTTTAGCGAGCTTGGGATAGTGAAAGCCAAGCAGAACAAGATAAGCAAGTGGCGCTTTCTCTCAGTAGATAACTGAGTATAGTAGAATAAAATGAAGTAATAAATTAGGGTGGAACCGCGTTTTTGACGCCCCTAGGTCACTTGACTTAGGAGCAAAGACACGGTTTTTTTGTATCCAAAGTCGCAAGAATTAAAAAAGGAGAAGAAGATGTCTAAAAAACTAACCTTCCACTGCGTTAGTGGCAGAGACCTCCTTACAGTCGGACTGCCTCACGCTCAGCACTAGGGTGCCTGAGCTAGACGCAGTACTAACTCGTCTTGCCTCGTATAATCGACGAGGCAGACTCGTGTCGCAAGAAATTATAGAAAAAAGGAGTAAAACATGTCTAAAAAATTGACTTTCCAGGAAATCATCCTTACTTTGCAACAATACTGGAATGACCAGGGTTGTATGCTGATGCAGGCGTATGATAATGAAAAGGGTGCGGGAACCATGAGTCCTTACACCTTCCTTCGTGCCATTGGTCCTGAACCATGGAATGCGGCTTATGTAGAGCCATCTCGTCGTCCAGCAGATGGTCGTTACGGGGAAAACCCAAATCGTCTTTACCAACACCACCAATTCCAAGTGGTCATGAAACCATCACCATCAAACATCCAGGAGCTCTACCTTGAGTCATTGGAAAAATTGGGGATCAATCCATTGGAACACGATATTCGTTTCGTTGAAGATAACTGGGAAAATCCATCAACTGGATCAGCTGGTCTTGGTTGGGAAGTTTGGCTTGACGGAATGGAAATCACACAGTTCACTTATTTCCAACAAGTTGGTGGTTTGGCAACTGGTCCTGTTACCGCTGAGGTTACTTATGGGTTGGAGCGTTTGGCTTCCTATATCCAAGAAGTAGATTCTGTTTACGATATTGAGTGGGCTCCAGGGGTAAAATACGGAGAAATCTTCCTTCAACCTGAATATGAGCACTCAAAATACAGTTTTGAAGTTTCTGACCAAGATATGCTTCTTGAAAACTTCGAAAAATTTGAAAAAGAAGCAGGACGTGCTTTGGAATTGGGCCTTGTTCACCCAGCCTATGACTACGTTTTGAAATGTTCACACACTTTCAACTTGCTTGATGCTCGTGGAGCAGTATCCGTTACAGAACGCGCTGGCTACATTGCCCGCATCCGTAACTTGGCTCGTGTCGTAGCCAAAACCTTCGTCGCAGAACGTAAAAAACTTGGTTACCCACTTCTTGACGAAGCCACACGCGCAAAACTCCTAGCAGAAGAGGAAGAATAAAGAAAGCTTATTAGATGGGATTGGCTGATAGAGCAATCCTACAGAACCAGTTGCCGCAGTGATAAAGATATCGTTAGAGAAACTAACGATACCAGGCAAAATTGGAGACCTTAGGATCCAATTTTAGCAATGAAACGACGAAGTCGGTTGCTTGCGTGCCAATCACATAAGGCAAACTGGAAAAAAAGATATTTTTCGGAGAAAAAACATGACAAAAAACTTATTAGTAGAATTAGGACTTGAAGAGTTGCCAGCCTACGTTGTCACACCAAGTGAAAAACAACTCGGTGAGAAAATGGCAGCCTTCTTGGATGACAACCGTCTTTCATACGAAAGCATTCAAACCTTCTCAACGCCACGCCGTTTGGCTGTCCGTGTGATTGGTTTGGCGGATCAACAAACAGATTTGACCGAAGATTTTAAAGGACCTTCTAAGAAAATCGCCTTGGATGCAGATGGAAACTTCTCAAAAGCGGCCCAAGGATTTGTCCGCGGGAAAGGCTTGACAGTAGATGACATCGAATTTCATGAAGTCAAGGGTGAAGAGTACGTTTATGTCACGAAACACGAAGCTGGTAAACCTGCCAAAGAAGTCTTGGCTGGCGTTCCAGAAGTGCTTGCTTCATTGACCTTCCCTGTTAGCATGCACTGGGCTAACAACAGTTTTGAATACATTCGCCCAGTTCACACCTTGATCGTTCTTTTGGGCGACGAAGCGCTGGATCTTGATTTCTTGGATATCCAGTCAGGTCGTGTGAGTCGTGGACACCGTTTCCTTGGACATGAAGTGGAAATTACCAATGCGGATTCTTATGAAGAAGACCTTCGCACGGTATACGTGATTGCGGATAGCAAAGAACGTGAAAACATGATTCGTGAGCAAATCAAGGCTATCGAGGCTGCAGAAGGAGTAAAAGTCCAAATCGAAGAAGGACTTTTGAATGAAGTCTTGAACTTGGTGGAATACCCAACGGCCTTTATGGGAAGTTTCGACACTAAATATTTGGACGTTCCAGAAGAGGTTTTGGTGACATCAATGGAAACACACCAACGTTACTTTGTTGTACGTGACCTTGATGGTCAGCTCAAACCAAACTTCATCTCAGTTCGTAATGGTAACGATGAGCACTTGGAAAATGTCGTTCGAGGAAATGAAAAAGTCTTGGTGGCGCGTCTCGAAGATGGTGAATTCTTCTGGCGTGAAGACCAAAAACTTAAGATTGAAGACCTCGTTGCTAAATTGGCACACGTGACTTTCCATGAAAAAATTGGTTCTCTTTCAGAACACATGGCGCGTGCTGGTGTCATTGCAGCGTCACTAGCTGAGCAAGCTGGTTTGACTGCAGAAGAAAAGGCAGCTGTAGCTCGTGCAGCTGAAATCTACAAATTTGACCTCTTGACGGGTATGGTCGGAGAGTTCGATGAATTGCAAGGAATCATGGGTGAAAAATATGCCCTCCTTGCTGGTGAGGATGCTGCAGTAGCGACAGCTATCCGTGAGCACTATCTTCCTGATTCAGCAGATGGAGCCCTTCCTGAAACCAAGGTTGGTGCCATCCTTGCTCTTGCGGATAAATTGGATACCCTTCTTTCCTTCTTCTCAGTCGGTTTGATTCCGTCTGGTTCCAATGACCCTTATGCGCTTCGCCGTGCAACACAAGGGATTGTTCGTATCTTGGATGCCTTTGGTTGGAACATCCCGATGGATGAGTTAATCGATAGTCTTTACGGACTTTCATTCGATAGTCTTTCGTATGCCAATCAAGCAGAAGTGCTCAACTTCATCAAGGCGCGTGTAGACAAGATGATGGGACGCACATCTAAAGACATCAAAGAAGCTGTACTTGCTAGTTCAAACTTCGTGGTAGCGGATATGCTTGAAGCGGCTGAAGCTCTTTCAGAAGCTGCTAAGACGGATGGTTATAAGGCAGCTGTTGAGTCACTCTCTCGTGCCTTCAACTTGGCAGAAAAAGCAGATGCTTCAGTAGCGGTCGATGCTAGTCTCTTTGAAAATGATCAAGAAAAAGCCTTGGCTCAAGCAGCAGAAAGTCTTGAATTGACAGGTTCAGCTAGCGACAAATTGGCTCAACTCTTTGCTCTTAGCCCAGTCATCGATGCTTTCTTTGACAATACCATGGTTATGGCAGAAGATGAGGCTGTTAAAAAGAATCGTTTGGCCCTTCTTGCTAGTCTAGTAGCAAAAGCCAATAAAGTCGCAGCCTTTAACCAATTAAATACAAAATAATGACCTGATGTCAGGTAGAAAGTAGGTTTTATTATGACACCTGAAAAAATTGCTCGAATCAATGAGCTTGCCAAAAAGAAAAAAGCAGAAGGCTTGACACCAGAAGAAGAGGTAGAACAAGCTAAACTTCGCGAAGAGTATATCGAAGGCTATCGTCGTTCCGTTCGTCATCACATTGAAGGGATCAAAGTTGTGGATGAAGAAGGAAATGACGTGACACCAGAAAAACTACGTCAAGTCCAACGGGAAAAAGGCTTACATGGTCGTAGCCTTGACGATCCCAATTCATAAATAGACAATAGAAAACTCGATCAGATGTTGAACTGATCGAGTTTTCTAATTCTATATGGGCTACTCTGACTCCTCATCTCTATTTTTGTAGTTTTTCCATTGATTTTTAAATATCCAAATGGAGACGGCAAGAACAAAGGTAGCTGTCCAAAAAATCCAAGGGACAGGAGTTCGTAGGAAAAAGTAAACTGCAATAAGATCGGCCACTAGCAGGCCAAGGAGAAGGTATTTCTTATCTTTCATAGAGTTATTGTATCACAATTTGTTTCTCTAGGTCTATTGGTTGATAGAATGAGGTTTTTAAAGAATAGGAACTTTTTATCCCGAAACAGTGTGTGGATAGAGGAAAGAATCTCAAGTGCATCCTGATCAGATTTGTGGTAAAATAGATAGGATATGAGTAAAGAATTTCATCATGTAACGGTCTTGCTCCATGAAACGATTGATATGCTGGATATAAAGCCAGATGGAATCTATGTGGATGCCACATTAGGCGGAGCCGGCCATAGCGAATATTTATTAAGTCAATTAAGTGAAAAAGGACATTTATATGCCTTTGACCAGGATCAGCATGCGATTGATAATGCGGAGAAACGATTGGCTCCTTACGTTGAAAAAGGCATGGTAACCTTCATCAAAGACAATTTCCGGAATCTTCAAGCGCGTCTCCAAGAATTGGGAGTCAGTGAAATTGATGGCATTTGTTATGACTTGGGAGTTTCTAGTCCCCAGTTAGATGAGCGGTCTCGCGGTTTTTCTTATAAAAAAGATGCTCCCTTGGACATGCGGATGAATCAAGAAGCCTCTTTAACGGCTTATGACGTGGTCAACAACTATGATTACTACGATCTAGTCCGAATCTTTTTCAAGTATGGAGAAGATAAATTCTCTAAACAAATTGCTAGAAAGATCGAACAGGCGCGTGCTGTCAAACCTATTGAAACGACGACAGAATTAGCAGAGATTATTAAGTCGGCAAAACCAGCCAAGGAACTAAAGAAAAAGGGACATCCAGCCAAACAAATTTTTCAGGCTATTCGGATCGAAGTCAATGATGAATTGGGAGCGGCGGATGAATCAATCCAGCAGGCTATGGATTTGTTGGCAGTTGGTGGTCGTATTTCAGTCATTACCTTTCATTCCTTGGAAGATCGTTTGACCAAGCAATTGTTTAAAGAGGCTTCTACAGTAGAAGTACCGAAGGGCTTGCCCTTTATCCCAGAGGACTTAAAACCAAAAATGGAATTAGTTTCTCGAAAACCAATTCTTCCAAGCCAAGAAGAGTTAGAAAATAACAACCGAGCTCATTCTGCAAAATTGCGGGTTGCTCAAAAAATTCATAAGTAAGAGGAAATGAACATGGCAGATCAACCATTACGATCTCGTGGCAGTCAATTGCAAGATCGTATTCGTCGCTTTACCAGAGTAGAGAAAGCCTTTTATGGCTCGATTGTCCTAACAGGGATTATCCTTGCTGTCAGTATTATTTTTATGCAGACGCGGATTCTACAAGTACAAAGTGATTTGACAAACCTCAATACAGAACTAAAAACAAAAGAGACTGAACTAGAAGATATCCGGCAAGAAGTCAATGAGTTGACTCGCTATGAACGCTTGTCTAAGTTAGCTAGTTCTCAGGGGATGACCCTCCAAAAAGAAAATCGAAAAGTGGTGAGTTCAAGTAGCGATGAGTAAATTAAAAAAGAAAATCATTCGTTATTCCCTTAAAAAAAGGAAACTTCCAGACCAAAATCGTCGGCAAGTAGCTAAGAATTTAAGTTTGCTTTCCATTCTTGTTTTCTTCATTTTTCTCATTAATTTTGCAGTTATTATAGGCACAGATAGCAAATTTGGAAAAAATTTATCTGAGTTATCGCATCAAGTCCATCAGAAAACCGAGATTGTTCCAGCCAAACGAGGAACAATTTATGATCGAAATGGAGCTGTCATTGCTGAAGATGCGACGACTTATAATGTTTATGCTATCATCGACAAAACTTATAAATCAGCAAAAGGTGAAGTTTTATACGTTGAAGAAAGCCAATACAACCAAGTAGCGGACGTTTTTAATCGTTATTTGGGGATGGAAAAAGATTATGTCGTCCAACAACTGTCTCAAAAGAAGCTCAACCAAGTTTCTTTTGGTGCGGCGGGGAACGATATCAGCTATAGCAATATGGATGCTATCCGGAGTGAACTAGAAGCTGCCAACATTAAAGGTGTTGATTTTACGACGAGTCCAAATCGGAGTTATAAAAATGGGACCTTTGCCTCTCAATTTATCGGTCAAGCTCAATTGGTAGAAGATAAAGAAGGCAATAAAACCCTGCAGGGAACAACGGGAATAGAAAAATCCTTGGATCGGATCCTGGGTGGTCAGGATGGAGTGGTGACCTATGAAAAGGATCGTAACGGAAATATTGTACCGGGATCAGACAAGGTTGCCGTGAAGACCGAAGATGGAAAGGATGTTTACACAACCATTTCTGCGGAACTTCAAACCTATCTCGAAACCAGAATGGATGTATTCCAAGAAAAGGTAAAAGGCAAATTTGTTAATGCGACCCTAGTGAGTGCCAAAACAGGGGAAATCCTTGCGACAACGCAACGGCCAACCTATAATGCAGATACCAAAGAAGGCTTGGATATTAAGAATCTGAGAACTTGGAATACGATTCTTTACCAGGATCAGTACGAACCAGGATCGACTATGAAGGTCATGACCTTGGCTGCGGCGATTGATCATGGAACCTTCCCAGCCTATAATGAGGTATACTACAGTAACGAACTACAAGTAAAAGATGCAACGATCCGTGACTGGGATGTCAATATGGGACTGTCTGAAGGTCGCTATATGAATATTGCCCAAGGTTTTGCCTATTCAAGTAACATTGGGATGACCAAGCTTGAACAGAAGATGGGCAATAATGTCTGGATGAATTACCTCAAACTCTTTAAGTTCGGACTTCCTACACGTTTTGGAATGGGGGACGAAGGTTTTGGAGGCCTACCAGGTGATAACTATGTCACTCAAGCCATGTCTTCCTTCGGTCAAGGGATTTCGGTGACCCAAACGCAGATGTTGCGTGCATTTTCTGCCATTGCAAATGATGGGGAAATGTTGGAGCCTAAATTTATCAGTGCGATCTACGACGGCAAGCATGAAACTGCTCGTAAATCACAAAGAGAGATTGTCGGAAATCCAGTACCCGCTTCAGTTGCCCAACAGACCCGTAATTACATGATTACGGTAGGGACTGATCCTCAATTTGGTACCCTCTATTCATCGGATGGTCCCATTATCCAAGTAGCTGGACAAAATGTTGCTGTTAAATCAGGGACAGCCCAAATTGCGACAGCTAATGGCTACTTGGAAGGCGAAAATGATAATATCTACTCGATTGTTGTCATGACACCTGCTGAAGACCCAGATTTTATTATGTATGTGACAGTTCAACAGCCTGAAGTCAGCTTTAGTCCAAAGAGCTGGCAAGAACTGGTCAATCCAGTCTTGGAAGATGCGGTTGCTTTGAAGGATGAGTTGAATCTAGTAACGGAAACCAAGGCCTTGGATGGGGTCACCAAAGAGGCCACCTATAAGATGCCGTCGGCAGAATCCTTGTCGAAAGAATTGAAGTTGAAGCAGACCATCAGCCCAGGTGGCTTCGCAGATGAACTGCGGCGCAATCTGATCCAGCCGGTCGTCCTAGGTACTGGAAAAAATATTAAAAAGATGTCTGTTTCAGCAGGAACGAAATTAAAAGCAAATGAGCAAGTGTTATTGTTGACAGATGATTTGGATTCAGTTCCGGATATGTACGGCTGGACCAAGAAAAATGTTGATAAATTTGCAGAATGGACGGGCATTGAGATCACCTATAAAGGGGAAGGTTCTCGTGTGAGCAAACAAAACGTCAAAGTAGAAACTGCTTTAAAGAAGACGAAGAAAATAACAATTACATTAGGAGATTGATATGTTACTTGCTACCCTAGTAGTATCATTTATACTGACGGTTATTGGCATTCCTGCCTTCATCCGTTTCTATCAACGAGCCCATATTTCAGGGCAACAAATGCACGAAGATGTGAAGCAACACCAAGCCAAGGCGGGTACTCCTACCATGGGTGGAGTGGTCTTCTTGATCACTTCAGTCTTTGTCACCCTCGTCTTTAGCTTCCTAACCGGAAACTTTACGCGCCCTGTCCAATTGATCCTCTTTATTTTGGTCTTGTATGGAATCGTTGGTTTCTTGGATGACTTTTTGAAAGTTTTCCGTAAGATTAATGAAGGGTTAAATCCCAAGCAAAAATTAGCCCTGCAATTGGTGGGAGGAATCATTTTCTATCTCTTCTCTGAACGTCATGGAGCTGGTAGTCTTCTCAATGTCTTTGGTTGGGATGTCTATTTGGGACATTTCTACATTGTCTTTGCCTTGTTCTGGTTGGTTGGTTTTTCAAATGCAGTCAACTTAACGGACGGGATTGATGGCTTGGCAAGTATTTCGGTAACCATCAGCTTGATCGCTTATTCCATCATCGCTGTTTGGCAAAGACGAATCGATATCCTTTTTGTGACCATCAGTATGATTGGAGCTCTATTAGGTTTCTTCGTCTACAACCACAAGCCGGCCAAGATTTTCATGGGAGATGTTGGAAGTCTAGCCCTAGGTGGGATGCTTGCAACTCTATCCATGGCTCTCCACGTAGAGTGGACCTTGCTCTTGATTGGGATTGTCTACGTCTTTGAGACTAGCTCGGTCATGCTCCAAGTGTCCTATTTCAAATGGACCAAGAAACGGACAGGAGAAGGGCGCCGGATTTTCCGCATGACGCCTTTCCATCATCATTTAGAATTGGGTGGTTTATCTGGGAATGGACCTAAATGGTCTGAGTGGAAGGTCGATGCCTTTCTTTGGAGCGTCGGTGCAGGAATGAGTGCCTTGACTCTCTTGATCTACTTTTTGACCAATTCATAAGTCGTGAATCATAAAAGGTTGGGATGCTATCTCAACCTTTTTCGCTGGCTAGGAATTGCTGTCCAAAAGAAGAGCGGGAAGAGGACTTTTTTGATATAATAGTAGAGATGATGAAAGGATAAGAGAATGAAATTTACAGATTTTAAGTTTAAGGACTATATCCAAGAGGCCTTAAAAGAGATTAATTTTATCGAAGCCACAGAAGTTCAAGAAAAGCTGATACCGATTGTTTTAGCAGGCCGTGATCTGGTCGGTGAATCTAAAACAGGATCAGGGAAGACCCATACTTTCCTCTTGCCAATTTTTCAAACCTTAAATGAGGATAGTAGCCATGTCGAAGTGGTCATTACTGCGCCTAGTCGGGAATTGGCCACACAGATTTACCAAGCGGCTCGTCAGATTGCTAGCCACTGTGAAAAAGAAATTCGGATTGCTAACTATGTCGGCGGAACTGATAAAGCTCGTCAGATTGATAAGCTCCAAGTGGCGCAACCCCATATCGTGATCGGGACACCAGGGCGCATCTATGATTTGGTTGCTTCTGGAGATTTAGCCATTCATAGGGCCCATACTTTTGTGGTCGATGAAGCTGATATGACTCTCGATATGGGCTTTTTGACGACGGTAGATAAGATTGCATCTAGTCTTCCCAAGAAACTTCAGTTTTTAGTCTTCTCAGCGACGATTCCGCAAAAGTTGCAACCCTTTTTGAAAAAATACCTGTCTAACCCTGTCATGGAGCAGATTAAAACCAAAACGGTGATTTCAGATACCATTGATAACTGGTTGGTATCGACAAAAGGGCGCGATAAGAATGAGCAAGTCTATCAACTAACCCAGGCTCTTCAACCTTATCTAGCTATGATTTTTGTGAATACCAAGGATAGAGCAGACGACTTGCATGCTTTTCTAGTAGAGAAGGGGCTTAAGGTCGCTAAAATCCATGGAGGGGTTCCTCCGCGGGAGCGCAAGCGCATCATGAACCAAGTCAAAAACCTGGATTTTGAATATATCGTGGCGACGGACTTGGCAGCGCGTGGTATTGATATTGAAGGAGTCAGTCATGTCATCAACGATGCCATTCCACAAGACTTGTCCTTCTTTGTCCACCGTGTCGGACGGACTGGTCGAAATGGCCTTCCTGGTACAGCCATCACCCTCTATCAACCGAGTGATGATTCAGACATTAGAGAGCTTGAAAAATTGGGGATTCAATTTGTACCCAAGGTCTTAAAGGCCGGAGCTATCGAGGATACCTATGACCGGGATCGTCGGGCTAATCGCGAAAAACGCCAAGAGAAACTTGATATTGAGATGATCGGCTTGGTCAAGAAGAAAAAGAAAAAAATCAAACCAGGCTACAAGAAAAAAATCAAATGGGCCGTGGACGAGAAACGTCGGAAAGCTAAGCGAGCTGAGAACCGAGCTCGAGGTCGGGCAGAAAGAAAGGCGAAACGCCAAACCTTTTAGTGATAAAGAAATTTAAAGATTTCCATAAAAATTAACTATTTGGTCGCTGATTTATTTTGTGATAGACTATCTATAGATAGTCTATTTTTTTGCTCCTAAGGGAGAGTGTTGCTTGCTAGTGCATGATACCTTGAGCATGATTTACGAACAATCAATAGCAAAACTCAGCATTTTAGCTGTAAATATGATAGAATGATTCATTATCTAGGGAGAAAGTAACGAAGATGTTTACAACTACTTATCTGGCGTCTGGTTGGTATGAACAGTTTTTAAAATGGATACCAGAGGGAGAAATCTTTAACCTACGCGTCGTTTTTGAAGCTATTCCCGGAATTTTAAAAGAGCTTCCAAATACGATTTTGTTAACCTTAGCAGGAGCCTTTTTTGGTTTATTGCTAGCCCTATTGTTTGCCATTGTCAAAATCAATCGGGTAAAAATTCTCTACCCTATTCAAGCCTTGTTTGTGAGTTTTCTAAGAGGGACACCGATTTTGGTCCAGTTGATGCTGACCTATTATGGAATTCCGCTCCTATTGAAAGCCATTAACCAACAATATGGTACAACCTTTAATATCAACGATGTGCCGGCCCATTTATTTGTCATTGTGGCCTTTGCCTTCAATGAGGCGGCCTATGCCAGTGAGACCATTCGGGCAGCGATTTTGTCTGTTGATGCGGGTGAAATCGAAGCAGCGAAGAGTCTCGGGATGACCAATACTCAAGTCTATCGACGGATTATCATTCCAAATGCAGCAGTGGTGGCGACACCGACCTTGATCAACTCTTTAATCGGTTTGACCAAGGGGACTTCTCTAGCCTTTTATGCAGGTGTTTTGGAAATCTTTGCCCAAGCCAAGATTATGTCGGGGAATGACAGTCGCTACTTTGAGCGCTTTATCTCTGTTTCATTGATTTACTGGGTTATCAATATTTTGATTGAACAATTGGGTCGCTGGATCGAACAGGTCCTCTCTATCAAAGATCCACAAGTCGTAACCCAAACCTTGCAAGAGGAGGAAAGAGCAGCATGATTCGGATTTCACAATTATCAAAATCCTTTTCAGGTCAAGTGGTCCTAGACCATCTTGATTTAGAAATTCAAAAAGGGGAAGTTGTTGCCTTGATTGGTTCTTCTGGAGCTGGTAAATCAACCTTCTTGAGAAGCTTGAACTATTTGGAAGCTCCAGATAGTGGGAGTATTGAGATCAATGGGGAGAAGGTAGACTTTGAAACGATCAGTAAGGACGAGATCCTAACCCTTCGAAGAAAGTTAGCCATGGTCTTTCAACAATTCAATCTCTTCAGTCGCAAGACAGCTCTGGATAATGTTAAGGAAGGATTGGTAGTCGTTAAAGGCTTATCCGACCAGGAAGCAACCGAGATTGCCAAAGAAGAACTCGCAAAAGTCGGTTTGTCGGACCGTGAAAACCATTACCCTCGCCATTTATCAGGGGGGCAGAAACAACGGGTGGCCTTGGCGCGTGCCCTAGCGATGAAGCCTGAAGTCCTCTTGTTGGATGAACCAACCTCAGCCCTTGATCCAGAATTGGTCGGAGAGGTAGAAAAAGCCATCGAAGCCGCAGCTCAAGCAGGGCAAACCATGATTTTGGTTAGCCATGATATGAGCTTTGTTTCTCAGGTGGCAGATAAGGTTTTGTTCCTTGATAAGGGAAAAATTATTGAAACTGGGACACCAGAAGAAATCATGAATGCCCCTAAAGAAGAGCGGACAAAAGAATTCTTTGCTAGTTACAAACGAACATTTGTTTGATATAATATATAAGAGCTCGAGTCTGGAACGCGATGTTTCAGACTCGGATTTTTCTTTGAGTAGGTGCCTCAGGAGAAGATGATTAGTAGTCTACTTTTCCGCATAGATAGGTGTTTTAGGTTGACCAACTGTTAACGAAACGAAGTGGCATCTCGTCCCCTCATTCCGATTTTGGATACTAAGGAGATCTTATGTTAAACCAATTGCTATCTCTCTATATTGAGAGCTTAATCATCACTTCAGTTGGGGTGTTTGCTGCTTCAGCTGTTTGGATAGGCTTGCGAGCGGCTCGTAAGACGGATAAAACAGCTAAGGAACGCCAGTTACACCTCTATGATATTTTATTAATTGATATTATGACAATTCCAGTCCTTACCTTTGCAGTCATTGGAGTTCTGTTTATTCTTCGAGCAAGATAATTGCAAAATGGTTCAATTGGAGTTAGAATCAAGATAGTTACAACAAAAGGAGAAGCTTATGTATGATACACTGATTATCGGCGCAGGCCCAGCTGGAATGACTGCTGCCTTGTATGCAGCCCGTAGCAATCTCAAGGTTGCCTTGTTAGAAGCAGGAATTCCTGGCGGACAGATGAACAACACGTCCGATATCGAGAATTATCCAGGCTATGCTAATATCAGTGGACCTGAATTGGCAGAAAAAATGTTCGAGCCTTTAGAAGCACTAGGTGTGGAACACTTGTTCGGCAGAGCCGAAAACATTGTTGATCAAGGAAGCTACAAGGAAATTACGACAGATGATGGCCTCCTTCAAGCCAAAACCCTTATTATTGCGACAGGTTCCAACCATCGTTTGTTGGGAGTTCCAGGTGAAGAAGAATTGAATAGTCGTGGGGTTTCTTATTGTGCCGTCTGTGATGGGGCCTTCTTCCGTGATGAAGACCTCATGGTTGTTGGTGGAGGGGACTCAGCGGTTGAAGAGGCAATCTTCCTGACTCAGTTTGCTAAGTCTGTTACCATTGTTCACCGCCGCGATGCCCTACGTGCCCAAAAAGTTCTTCAAGACCGGGCTTTTGCCAATGAAAAGATTCACTTTGCTTGGAATACAGTGGTCGAAGAGATCAAAGGGGACAACCGTGTGACTAGCCTGATCTTAAAAGATGTAAAAACCGGTCAGGTTCGCGAGCAAGCAGCAGGTGGTGTCTTCATCTATGTGGGCTTGGATCCTGTCAGTGATTTTGCCAAAGACCTCGGTATTCTAGACGATCAGGGTTGGGTGATTACAGATGATCACATGAAGACCTCCGTGCCGGGTGTCTTTGCGGTTGGAGATGTCCGTCAAAAAGATCTTCGCCAGGTCACCACAGCTGTTGGGGACGGCGCTGTCGCAGGTCAAGAAGCCTATAAATATATTACTGAACACGAAGAATAAGAGAGAAGAAAGGGATATTCGTCTGATGGAAAGAGACGGATAGCCCTTCTTTTTTACGATGAAAAATGAGGCTTAGCCCGGATTAAACTCATGTGGTCCTGCTTAAAATATGCTATAATGTGTTTAAAATTATTTTGGACTGTGCCAGTTGACGGAGCGTGACTGGTGCCACGACGTAAGAAAAAAGAAGAGGGATCAAAAATGTACCCAGATGATAGTTTAACTCTCCACACTGATTTGTACCAAATCAATATGATGCAGGTTTACTTTGAGCAAGGCATCCACAATAAAAAGGCAGTATTCGAGGCCTACTTCCGCCAGCAACCTTTTAAAAATGGCTATGCCGTCTTTGCGGGTCTTGAACGCCTTGTCAACTATTTGAAGAATCTACGTTTTTCTGAGTCAGATATTGCCTACTTAGAATCCTTGGGCTATGAAGGAGCCTTCCTAGACTACTTGAAAAATTTCAAAATGGAATTGACCGTTCGTTCTGCCAAAGAAGGGGACCTGGTCTTTGCCAATGAGCCGATTGTCCAAGTAGAAGGACCGCTTGCCCAGTGTCAACTGGTCGAAACAGCCCTCCTCAATATTGTTAATTTCCAAACCTTGATCGCCACAAAAGCAGCTCGGATTAAGTCTGTTATTGAGGACGAACCGTTGATGGAGTTCGGAACTCGCAGGGCGCAAGAAATGGATGCGGCCATTTGGGGAACCCGTGCAGCCGTTATTGGAGGTGCTAGTGGGACCAGTAACGTTCGTGCAGGAAAACTCTTTGATATTCCAGTTCTTGGGACCCATGCCCATGCCTTGGTGCAGGTCTATGGCGATGATTACAAAGCTTTTAAGGCCTATGCTGAGACTCATCGCAACTGTGTCTTCCTAGTGGATACCTATGATACGCTACGCATCGGAGTTCCAGCTGCTATTCAGGTGGCGCGCGAGATGGGAGATCGTATCAACTTCCTAGGCGTGCGGATTGATTCTGGAGATATTGCCTACATCTCGAAAAAAGTTCGCCAGCAGTTGGATGAAGCTGGTTTCACAGAAGCGAAGATCTATGCCTCAAATGATTTGGATGAAAACACTATCCTCAACTTGAAGATGCAAAAGGCTAAGATTGATGTCTGGGGTGTTGGAACCAAGCTGATCACAGCCTATGACCAACCAGCCCTCGGAGCAGTCTATAAGATTGTGGCTATCGAAGACGAAAATGGCCAAATGCGGAATACCATCAAGCTGTCTAATAATGCTGAGAAGGTCTCAACTCCAGGGAAGAAGCAAGTTTGGCGGATTACCAGTCGGGAAAAAGGCAAATCTGAAGGGGATTACATTACTTATGATGGAGTAGATGTCAATGAACTGACAGAAATCAAGATGTTCCATCCGACCTATACCTATATCAAGAAGACAGTTCGTGATTTTGATGCCATCCCGCTCTTGGTCGATATTTTCAAAGATGGGAAACTAGTCTACGAATTGCCAGCTTTGATGGATATCCAAGCCTATGCTCGGAAGGAATTTGACAAGCTCTGGGATGAGTACAAACGTGTCCTCAATCCACAACATTACCCAGTGGACTTGGCCAAGGATGTATGGCAAGATAAGATGGACCTCATTGATCAAATGCGTCAGAAAGCCTTGGGAGGTGAAGAAGAATGAGCCTACAAGAAGACATTATTGCCCAATTAGGGGTCAAGCCGGTCATTGATCCTCAAGAAGAGATTCGCCGGTCCATTGATTTTTTGAAGGACTACCTGCAAAAACATCCTTTTCTAAAGACCTTTGTCTTAGGAATTTCAGGAGGTCAGGACTCGACCCTAGCGGGTCGCCTGGCTCAATTAGCCATGGAGGAAATGCGGGCAGAGACTGGAGATGCTAGTTATCAGTTTGTTGCTGTCCGCTTGCCTTACGGTGTCCAAGCAGATGAAGCAGATGCCCAAAAGGCCTTGGTCTTCATCCAGCCAGACATTAGCCTGGTCGTGAACATCAAGGAATCGGTCGATACCATGGAGCGTGCTGTCGAAGCGACAGGAACAGATGTCTCAGATTTTAACAAGGGCAATATCAAGGCACGGAGTCGGATGATTGCTCAGTACGCCCTAGCAGGTGCCTATAGCGGAGCCGTCATTGGGACGGACCATGCGGCCGAAAATATCACTGGTTTCTTTACCAAGTTTGGAGATGGCGGAGCCGATATCCTTCCTCTCTACCGCCTTAATAAGCGCCAAGGCAAGCAGTTGCTTCAGGCACTGGGAGCTGATCCTGCCTTGTATGAGAAGGTACCGATTGCAGATTTGGAAGAAGAAAAGCCAGGTATCGCTGACGAAGTAGCTCTTGGGGTGACCTATGCAGAAATTGATGACTACCTAGAAGGGAAATCAGTTAGCCCAGAAGCTCAAGCAACTATTGAAAACTGGTGGCACAAAGGCCAACACAAACGTCATCTACCGATTACGGTATTTGATACCTTCTGGCGTTCATAGGAAAGAAAAGTCGGTTGAGCCGACTTTTTTAAAACAGGATAGGAGGAAAGAGGATGAGGAAATTAGGTTCTATTGAACTGAGGACCAACCATCTATTATTAAGACGCTTTGTTGTAGAGGATGCAAAGGCAATGTTTGAAAATTGGGCGTCTGATACAGATAATCTTAAATATGTGACTTGGGATCCCCATCCAAATCCTCAAGTGACTCAAGCTTCGATCGAAAGATGGCTCCTTCATTACCAAGAGGAAAACACCTACAAATGGGCGATTTGCAAGAAAGATGATCCCGTACAGGTGATAGGTGATATCAGTGTCGTTTCTCAGGATCCACAAAAAGAACTGTGTGAAGTCGGCTATATTCTAGGGAAGAAGTTTTGGGGTCAAGGTCTGATGACAGAAGCCCTCCAGGCTGTTTTACACTTTTTGTTGATAGAGGTGGGATTCAAGGAAGTTCAGGCCAAATATGTCAGTTTGAACCCTGCTTCAGGAAGGGTAATGGCAAAAGCTGGGATGCAATATCTAGCTACTCTCCCAAATGCTGTTGCCAGAAAAGGCTATGTCGGAGATCAAATCATCTACACGATCCGTTCTTCTGACCTTTAAAACAATTTTTACTTGAAGATTTTAGACAATGGTCTATAATGGTAAGTAGCTTTACAAAGGAGAATCTTATGTCAGAATTAACACAAGAATTTACAGATCAACTTTATACAAATTACCAAGCAAATGTGAAATTTGCGGCTCTCGAAAATGCTATCACCCACAATGGGATTCATGCAGCTTTGGAGACACGCAAAAGTGCAGTAGAAAACACACCCGTCTTTTCTCTTGATTTAACCAAGGACAAGGTGACGGACCAGAAAGCTTCTGGTCGTTGCTGGATGTTTGCGGCTCTGAACACCTTCCGTCATAAAATGATTTCGAGCTTCCAATTAGAGGATTTTGAGTTGTCTCAAGCACACACTTTCTTTTGGGACAAGTACGAAAAATCCAACTGGTTCTTGGAACAAATCATTGCGACAGCGGATCAGGATTTAACCAGCCGCAAGGTGGCCTTCCTCCTTCAAACTCCTCAACAAGATGGTGGTCAATGGGATATGGTCGTTTCCCTCTTTGAAAAATATGGGGTCGTACCCAAGTCTGTCTATCCAGAATCCATCTCATCTAGCAATAGCCGAGAGCTCAATACCTACTTAAATAAATTATTGCGCCAAGATGCTCAGATCCTTCGCGAATTACTTGCGACTGGAGCAGATAAAGCAACGGTTCAAAGCAAGAAAGAAGAACTCCTCCAAGAAATCTTTAATTTCTTGGCCATGTCACTTGGCTTGCCCCCTCGTACATTTAGTTTCTCTTATCGCGATAAGGACAATAATTTCTACACAGAGTCTGGCTTGACACCTCAAAGCTTTTACAAAAAATATGTGGATCTTCAGTTGGAGGACTACGTTTCTGTTATCAATGCGCCTACGGCAGACAAGCCTTATGGCCAGTCTTACACAGTAGAGATGCTGGGGAATGTGGTCGGTAGCCGTGAAGTACGCTACCTCAACGTTCCGATGGAGCGCTTGAAAGAATTGGCCATTGCCCAAATGAAAGCTGGGGAAACTGTTTGGTTTGGATCGGATGTCGGCCAAGTCAGCAACCGCAAAGCTGGAATCCTGGCAACAGATGTCTATGACTTTGAAGCGGGAATGGATATCCAGCTGACTCAAGATAAGGCAGGGCGTTTGGATTATGCAGAAAGTCTCATGACCCATGCTATGGTCTTGACTGGTGTGGATCTGGATGAAGCTGGACTCCCTCTCAAATGGAAGGTTGAAAATTCTTGGGGAGACAAAGTTGGAACAGATGGATACTTTGTTGCTTCTGACGCCTGGATGGACGAATACACCTACCAAATCGTTGTCCGCAAGGAACTGTTAACAGCGAAAGAATTGGCTGCTTATGAGGCAGAGCCAATCGTCTTGGCTCCATGGGATCCGATGGGTGCCTTGGCTTTTAAATAAGATACATAAAAAACACGATTGGTTAAGAACAATCGTGTTTTATTAATATAGTGTGGTCTAATTAGTGATTTTGCTCATTCTCTTTAGAAGATGATTCTGTGTGTTCAGAATTCTCTTCTGAGTTAGATGAACTAGAACTTGAACTATCTTCTGTTGCGTCAGTGCTTGGTTCGACACTTGGCTCATAATAGTAATTGTAGTTATTGTAGTTATTCTTACCATTATTGAGATATAGGTAAGAACCGCTACGGTATACACCACTTGGTTGGGTCCAATCAGTGCTACCTGATCCGTTTTGCTCATACAAATACAACATCATTTGTTTGTAGACATCTGTTGCGACTTTGCTTCCATCATCCAGTACGGGAGTCAAGCGATTGGTGTACCCTGTCCAAACAGCCATAGAATATTGCGTGGTGTAACCCACAAACGATTCATCAGGTGTCACAATGCTTGAGTAACTGTAGTCTTTGGTTAGTTTTTTTAATTCGTTGTCGGCATAGTTAGAGGTACCTGTTTTACCAGCGTGATAAAGACCAGAGATATTTGCATTGTATCCTAAACCAGCTGTGATAACTGATTTCAACATATCTGTCATCATGTAAGCTGTGGCTTCTTTCATCACTCGTGTTCCAGAGGTATCGAAGTTCTTCGTTGTACCATCGCTAAAGACAACCCGATTCACATATTGTGGCTTGTAATAGGTACCGCCATTTGCGAAGGTTGCATAAGCAGCGGCCATTTTCTCACTGCTAGCCCCGTATTTGTTGCTAGAGTCGCTGGTATTACTTGAGATGGCATTTGCATATACCATTTCTGGATAATCGATTCCGATGCTGCTCAAGAATTTCTGAGCCTTCTTCAAACCAACTTTTTCAAGGGCCCGGACCGCAGTAACGTTACGGGATTGTTGGAGAGCATAGACCATGCTGATATTGCCATAGTATTGTCTATCCCAGTTATTAATTTGCGTATTTGTACCAGGGAAGTTGTAAGGTGTATCAGGAATGGTTACTCCAGTGGAGTTATACTCTTCATATTCAATTGCGGGAGCATAATCTGAGATAGGTTTCATTGTAGATCCCCAATCTCGGTTCGTTTCGACAGCTTGGTTGGTACCGAAGGATACATTAGATGATTGATGACGGGATCCCAACTGAGCAATGACTTTTCCGTTTGTCACGTCGATGATAGTAGAAGCAACTTGCAACTCATTATCTGGATAATTGACATATTCGTCAGAGTTGTATATATCCCACAGACGTTTTTGAGCTGCGGTATCGACGTTGGTGTAGACATCCATACCAGTTGTCAAGACATTGTACCCTGTCTCTTCTTCGACTTGTTGGATGACTTCTTTGAGGTAGTTATCCATATAAGCAGGATAGTTGCTAGAGCCGGTTAGACTTTGCAAGCCATCGGTAACAGGTGTATTGACGGCACTTTCGTACTGCTCGTTTGTAATGGACTTCATATCCAACATTTCTTTAAGAACCAGATTACGGCGTTGGAGAGCAGCTTCCGGATTGGTATAAGGGTCGTATTGGTTGGGTGCCTGAGGCATTCCAGCCAATAGGGCTACTTGTGGAAGAGAAAGATCCTTTAAGTCTTTTGCATAGTAGCTACGAGCAGCTGTTTGCATCCCGTAGTTTCCGTTAGACATGTAAACTTTGTTGATGTAGTAGGTCAAAATCTCTTGTTTGGTTGCTTTTTGTTCCAATTGAGTAGCAAGCCAAGCTTCTTGGATTTTCCGAGATAAGGTTTGGTCGGCCGAAGAAGTAGAGAAGTAAGTGAGCTTGATCAACTGCTGTGTGAGAGTAGATCCTCCTTGGCGCCCTCCTCGGAGGTTGCTGAAGAAGGCTCCCCCGATACGAATAAAGTCTATCCCTCTGTGGTTGAAAAAGCGATGGTCTTCAATCGCCACAATCGCGTTGACCAAGTCGGTTGGGATTTCATTTGTTTTTACATTAATTCGTTTTTCAGCACCCAAGTCTGCAATCAGATTGTTTTGATTGTCATAGATTTTACTGGATGTCGTTGCGACCAGGTCTTTCTCAGAAAGAGTTGGTGCTTTTGCAGCATAATATCCAAATACCAATCCACCCAGGATAAGTAAAAGGAAAAATAAGGAAATAGCTGCAATCGCCGCATATTTTAACCACTGGATAACTGTTTGTTTGTTCATTTAATTACCGCCTAGTAGATTCTGTTCGATAATATCGAGATAAGGGACGCTTGGAAGGCGATCTGTCTCGATACGATAACCATTTTCCTGTATAAAGGTCAAGGGCATAGATTTACTGCCGTGATCGATGTTGTAAAAGTCGATTAAGGAAGGAGCGGGCAGTAGATATGTCTCATTGAGCTTTGCAAAATGCAAGAGCACAAAACAAATTCCTCCCTGTTGAAGGACTGCAGCCATGTGATCAATCTGGTGCTGATGAAAGTTTTTCATCGGCATGGCTTGTTTTTGCTGGGTCTCTTTTGCTTCAAAATCAATGTAGTGTCCTTTATAAACACCAGAATAGTCTGTGGTAGATGCCTGGCGAAAATAAGCTTCCACAATCTTTGCCCGACTGCGATGAGGATAGTCCACCTTTACAATCTGGATGGGTGTCGGCTTTTTATGAATCACCGCTAGCCCTCTAGAAAGGTAGTACTGATTGCTCTCATTAATCATTTTTTCAAATGTCATCCCTCGATTGGCAAAATTCACACTTTGCTTCCTCTGGACGGGCGAAGAAGATTTCTTGCTAAGTTTGTGAGGATAGTTGACCATAATTCTCCTTATTGGTACAATTACATCACTCTATTATATCACAAAATGAAGAAGGAAGGGGAAATAATGAATAGTTTACTGATTACAGGTTATAAGGCATTTGAATTGGGAATTCTGACAGCTAAGGACCCCCGACTTCCAATAATTAAAGAAGCGATTCGTAGGGATTTAGTCCGTTTTTTGGAAGAGGGAGTCAAGTGGTTGATTTTTACAGGGAATTTAGGTTTTGAAGCTTGGGTTTTAGAGGTTGCTCAGGAATTAAAAAAAGAATACGAGATACAGTTGGCCACAATTTTTATGTTTGAAAATCAAGGAGAAAACTGGAATGGGGCCAATCAAGATGTCCTCAGTCGCTTTAAACAGGTTAATTTTGTCAAATATGCCTATCCCTCTTATAGCCAGCCAGGTCAATTCAAAGAATACAATACGTTTTTGTTAGAAAATACAGATGGTGCCTATTTATTTTACGATCCAGAACATGAAACAAATCTCAAATATCTTTACAAAATGATGCTAGAAAAGGATCAGTATCATGTCAAAAGATTAAACTTTGATGACTTAAATGAAGTGGAAGAAAAAATTTACGAAAAATAAGTGGTTTACCTTGATTTTTGCTCCTTATTTTTTATATAATGATTATGATTAACTAGAACGGAGAGAATGATGGCAAGTATTATTTTTACTGCGAAAGATATTTTTGATCAAGATTTCAAAAAAGAAGTTCGTGGATTTAGTAAAGTTGAGGTAAATGAGTTTTTGGATGATGTCATCAAAGACTATGAAACCTATGCTGCCTTAGTGAAGGAATTGAAAGAAGAAAATGCTCGGCTCCGTGAAGAATTAGCGAAGAAAACGAGCCAAGCAACTCCGAGTCCATCAGTTCCTGAATCTGCTCCAAAGCATGAGTTTCCTCAGGTCACTACTACGACAAACTTCGATATTTTGAAACGCTTAAATCGTCTTGAAAAAGAAGTCTTCGGGAAACAAGTCGTAGATCGTGATTTTTAAGACATAAAAGATGAATCGTGCAATTTTTGGATAATCGCGTGAGAGCTTTCTCTCATGAGGAAAGTCCATGCTAGCACAGGCTGTGATGCCTGTAGTGTTTGTGCTAGGTGAATCCATAAGCCTAGGGACTTGATCTTCAAGTTACGGCGAGCGAACGGGCTAAGTCTTAGGATAAGTTCTACTAGCTCTGAAAGTGCCACAGTGACGTAGTTTTTAGGGAAACCTAAAAAGTGGAACGCGGTAAACCCCTCAAGCTAGCAACCCAAACTTTGGTCGGGGCATGGGATGCATGGAAACGAACATAGCATTCTGACTGGAAACAGTAGACAGATGATTATCGAAGGAAATGGTACCTAGTCATTTCTGGAACAAAACATGGCTTATAGAAAATTGCATATAGGTGGTGAGGGGGAGAGAAATCTCAACCTCCTTTTTTAAACAATGAGGAACAAATGAAAAAACAATTTGAATTAATTGCGACAGCTGCTGCTGGATTAGAAGCAGTGGTTGGGCGTGAATTACGAGAGCTCGGCTACGATTGCCAAGTGGAAAATGGACGAGTCCGTTTCAAAGGCGATGTTCGTGCAATCATCGAAACCAATCTTTGGTTGCGGGCTGCAGACCGAATCAAGATCGTCGTAGGATCCTTTCCTGCCCGTACCTTTGAAGAACTCTTTCAAGGAGTTTTTGCCTTGGATTGGGACCAATACCTCCCTTTAGGAGCGCGTTTCCCTATCTCCAAAGCAAAATGTGTCAAATCCAAACTGCATAACGAACCGAGTGTACAAGCGATTTCGAAAAAGGCAGTTGTCAAAAAGTTGCAAAAACACTATGCCCGACCAGAAGGTGTTCCTCTAATAGAAAATGGAGCAGAGTTCAAGATCGAAGTATCGATCCTTAAAGACCAAGCTACTGTCCTGATTGACACGACTGGTAGTAGCCTCTTCAAACGTGGTTATCGGACGGAAAAAGGGGGAGCTCCTATTAAGGAAAATATGGCGGCAGCCATTCTTCAACTTTCCAATTGGTACCCAGACAAGCCCTTGGTTGATCCGACTTGTGGATCAGGAACCTTCTGTATCGAAGCAGCGATGATGGCTCGCCAGATAGCACCGGGCTTGAGACGGACTTTCTCGTTTGAAGAGTGGAATTGGATCGACAATCGTCTGATTCAAGAAGTTCGCACAGAGGCTAGTAAAAAAATCAATCGGGACCTTGTCCTAGACATCATGGGAACCGATATTGATGCGCGGATGGTTGAGATTGCCAAAGAAAATGCTCAAAAAGCGGGTGTTGCGAGCGACATCACCTTTAAGCAAATGCGGGTGCAAGATCTGCGTTCAGATAAGATTAATGGGGTCATTATCTCCAATCCACCGTATGGTGAACGCTTATCCGATGATGCAGGGGTGACAAAATTGTACGCTGAAATGGGAGAGGTCTTTGAGCCCTTGAAGACTTGGAGCAAATTTATCCTGACCAGCGATGAAAACTTTGAAAAGAAGTTTGGGCGACAAGCGGATAAAAAAAGAAAATTATATAACGGAACCTTAAAGGTTGACTTGTATCAGTTCTTTGGGGAGCGGGTACGTCGACAAGCGACTAGTGAGAAAGGAAACATATGACAAAAGAAGATAAACAGCAGTTGGGCCAAGAGGCAGAGTCAGTTCTTGATTTTAAGGACGCCAAAGAGATGACGATTGGCCAAGCAAACCGCAAAGCTGAAGAAATCGAAGCAGGGGTCAAGGAAACAGATAATGTCCTCGATAAATACATCAAACAGCACCGTGACGAAATCGAAGCTCATAAGTTTGATACCATCGTCATGAAGAAGGAAATGTTGGCTGAGGCAGAGGAAGCAGCCACTGTGGATGCGGCGGACCCGATTCCAAGTGAAGAGCCAGTGAAGGAAGTAGCACCGGCTGAAGTAGGTCAAAAAGAAGGCGCGTCTACTCGCATTCCAGATCCAATTCCTGGGGAACGCCCTGCAAAAATTAAGTTTGGTCCAGAGCCAACAGAACCATATGTGGATGAAGAAATTGAGATTCCTGAAGAACCGAAAAAGAGCCGGGTAAAACCAATTCTGTTTTCAGTTTTAGCTCTGACAGCAGTTGCTACGGCTAGTTGGTTGTCTTATCAATGGATCCGTAACCAGTCTAAAGGGGAAACGACAGTGGTCTCTTCTACTAGCTCATCTAGCAAGAAGTCCTCTAGTTCTTCTGCCTCAACGAGTGCGAATACAGAGACTTTGCTGAAGGATTTTAACGATCAGTATGCAGCTTTCTTTACAGATGACACGCAGACGAAGCTGAAAAATGATTCTTTTGGTAATTTGGAAAAACTAAAAGCCAGTTTAGAAAAATTGAAAGACACCAAAGAATACGATGCGGCCAAAAGTAAATACGATGAATTGGTGAAGCAGGTTTCTGCTATTCAAACAGTAAACTCTCAGTTTACCAGCCCAGTTATTAAGGATGGGGCCATTGATACTAAGGCGCAGGTAAAGAGTGATGCAGTCTTTTCAGATGCGTCAACAGCTAATACACAGTTGAACCAATTGTTGAAGGATGCTGCAGCTCAAGGACGATCACAACAAGTTGCCACTCCAGCACCTGTGACAGATGGTGGAGGCAGTGCTACCGGCGGAAGTGCAGCTTCTTCTGGAACGGTTACCAGTCCAGCTCCTACACCAGCCCCAGCTACTGAAGGCAACACGATAGGCGGAGTGAACCCAGGCTATTCTGGCTTTGGTCTTCAAAGTACTGGTGTGCCACTTCAACGAAACTTGAGCCGGGTGCCATACAATCAGGCGGCACTAGACGATGTAAACAATCCTGCATGGACCTTTAACCCTGGTATCTTGGAGAAGATTCTGAAGATTGCTCGGGAACGTGGCCATATCGTTGGAGATCAATACATCTTGGAGCGCGTGAATATCATCAATGGCAATGGTTATTATAACCTCTTTAAGCCAGATGGAACTTATTTATTTAGTATCAATGCTAAAACAGGCTACTTTGTCGGAAACGGAAAAGGCCATTCCGATGCATTGGATTATTAAGAATTAAAAAAGACTTCTCTTTGAAAGAGAAGTCTTTTGTTTTTTATACGATATGGCGTGTGAATGGATCGTCAGAAATACCTTGTTCTAGAATCAATTTGCACCACTCTTTGGCAGAAAAGAGGCTGTGATCTTTATAGTTTCCGCAAGATTCAATCGTCGTTCCTGGGACGTCTTCCCAGCTTGTTGCTTCAGCAATTTCCTCTAAAGAAGATTTAATCACTTGTGCAATGGTTTTTGGATCGTGCTGACCCCACATAATCATATGAAATCCAGTACGACACCCAAATGGGGAACAATCGATCATCCCATCAATGCGCTTACGGATCAACATAGCTAATAGGTGCTCAATCGTATGTAAACCAGCAGTCGGGATAGAGTCTTCATTTGGTTGAACCAAGCGGATATCATAGTTTGAGATAACATCTCCCTTTGGTCCAGTTTCCTCTCCGATTAGGCGGACGTAAGGGGCTTTTACAGCAGTGTGGTCTAGTTCAAAACTTTCCACAATAACTTCTTTCGTCATGTATCTTCCTCAATTTCTTTTTTCTTGATTATAGCACAATTGGCGCTGGAAGAAAACACAAGAGAAGAGAGAGGCAAGTAGCCGTTGAAATAAGATTCAGAAGCTTGTTTTTAGGGTGTTTTCCCGTTAGAATCAAGGGAAAGAAGCATTAGAATAATAGCAGAAATAGATTAGTTTTCGCTAGAAAATTTGTTTGTTAATTTTGTAAAAATATGATAAAATAATAAAGAATTTTTTAATTCAACTATTCATTAGATTAGGGGTAAAAACATGGAATTTGGAATTGCAATTGTTTTTGCCGCAATCATTGGTTTAGTCATTGGATATGTAGGGATCTCAGTCAAGATGAAAGCATCGAAAGAGGCTGCAGAACTTACTCTTTTAAATGCTGAACAAGAAGCAACGAATTTACGTGGACAGGCTGAGCGCGAAGCTGATTTGATTTTGAAAGAAGCTAAGCACGAGTCTAGTTCACTTAAAAAAGAAGCACTTTTGGAGGCAAAGGAAGAAGCCAGAAAATATCGAGAAGAAGTCGATGCTGAGTTTAAGTCAGAGCGTCAAGAATTAAAACAATTAGAAACCCGCTTGGCGGAACGTTCAAATAATCTTGATCGCAAAGATGACAATCTTACGAGCAAAGAGCAAGCTCTTGAACAAAAAGAGCAAAGTCTTTCAGATAGAACTAAACACATTGATGCGCGTGAAGAACAATTACATGAGCTAGAAAAGAAGAAAGAAGAAGAATTAGAAAAAATTGCTTCTCTGACTCAATCGGAAGCACGTGATATTATCTTAACGCAAACAGAAGAACGACTCTCCAAAGAGATTGCGACTCGAATTCGAGAAGCAGAAGTGGAAGTAAAAGAACGTTCAGATAAAGTTGCAAAAGATATCCTGGTTCAAGCCATGCAACGGATGGCTGGGGATTTTGTGGCAGAACAGACCAACTCAACGGTTCATTTACCAGATGATGGAATGAAGGGTCGGATTATTGGTCGCGAAGGTCGAAATATCCGAACCTTCGAAAGCTTGACAGGTGTGGATGTGATTATTGACGACACACCAGAAGTAGTCACCTTGTCTGGATTTGATCCGATTCGTCGGGAAATCGCACGAATGACCATGGAAAGTCTCTTGAAAGATGGTCGCATCCATCCAGCTCGGATTGAAGAGTTGGTAGAGAAGAACCGTTTGGAAATTGACCAACGGATTCGTGAATATGGTGAAGCAGCAGCCTATGAAATTGGCGCACCAAATCTACATCCTGATTTGATGAAGATTATGGGACGCTTGCAATTCAGAACTTCTTATGGACAGAACGTCTTGCGTCACTCCATTGAGGTTGCTAAGTTATCTGGTATTATTGCGAGTGAGCTTGGTGAAAATGCTACCTTGGCTCGTCGAGCTGGTTTCCTTCATGATATTGGTAAAGCCATCGACCGCGAGGTAGAAGGTAGCCACGTAGAAATTGGTACTGAATTAGCTCGTAAATACAAAGAGCATCCAGTTGTTGTCAATACGATTGCCAGTCACCATGGTGATGTTGAACCAGAAAGTGTCATTGCAGTCATTGTCGCAGCAGCAGATGCCTTGAGTGCGGCGCGTCCAGGTGCTCGGAGCGAGTCTCTCGAAAGTTACATCAAACGCCTGCAAGATCTTGAAGAAATTGCAAATGGCTTTGAGGGAGTTAAGACCAGCTTTGCCTTGCAAGCAGGTCGTGAAATTCGAATTATGGTCAGCCCTGAAGAAGTCAAGGATGATAAGTTGACCATCTTGGCTCATGATATCCGTGAGAAGATTGAGTCCAACTTGGAGTACCCTGGTAACATCAAGGTAACCGTTATTCGTGAATTACGTGCCATTGATTATGCAAAATAGAGCTTGTTAAAAGCCATATATAAAAGATAGTCAGCGAAGGTGGAACAACCTTAGTTGGCTATTTTTTTGTGAGTCGTGTTAAAAATGGGTTAGCACAGATGAGATGGTTCATTGGTAGAGAAGTGGTTAGGGCCTTGCCTCAAGGAAAAATCTGTTGAAAAATCTTTCTATTTTTGTTACACTAGATAGAAAGACAGCGAAGGAGATAAAATGGCGGATCGAGGATTATTAATCGTTTTCTCAGGGCCCTCAGGTGTTGGGAAAGGAACGGTTAGACGTGAGATTTTTGAAAGCTCAGATAATCAATTTCAATACTCAGTATCGATGACAACGCGTGCACAACGTCCAGGCGAAGTGGACGGAGTAGATTATTTCTTCCGGACACGTGAAGAATTTGAGGAGTTGATTCGTCAAGGTCAAATGCTCGAATATGCTGAATATGTTGGCAATTACTATGGGACTCCCTTGACCTATGTGAACGAAACCCTCGACAAAGGGATCGATGTCTTCCTTGAAATTGAAGTTCAAGGGGCTTTGCAGGTCAAGAAAAAGGTACCAGATGCCGTCTTCATTTTCCTGACTCCTCCGGATTTGGATGAGTTGCAAGATCGTTTGGTTGGACGTGGCACAGACAGTGCTGAAGTCATTGCCCAGCGGATCGAAAAAGCAAAAGAAGAAATTGCCCTCATGCGTGAGTACGATTATGCCATTGTCAACGATCAAGTACCTTTGGCTGCGGAACGTGTCAAACGTGTGATTGAGGCAGAACATTTCCGTGTTGATCGGGTCATTGGTCACTACCAAGAAATGCTTCCCAAAGCCACTCAAGTGGTTCGATAATTTAGAATAGGAATTAGGTAAAAAGATTATGATGTTAAAACCATCTATTGACACATTGTTGGATAAAGTACCGTCAAAATACTCTTTGGTTATTCTTGAAGCCAAACGAGCTCATGAGTTAGAGAGTGGTGCAACTCCTACTCAAGAATTTCAATCAGTAAAATCTACCTTGCGTGCCTTGGAAGAGATTGAATCAGGAAATGTGGTGATTCACCCAGATCCAGAAGCTAAGCGTGAAGCGGTTCGTCGTCGAATCGAAGCAGAACGCTTGCGTAAAGAAGAAGAAGAGCGTAAAATTAAAGAACAAATCGCGAAAGAAAAAGAAGATGGTGAAAAAATTTAAGGTTGGGTTCGCTCAATCTTATTTTTTGCTATTTAGCGCTAGGACAGGAAGGAGGTGGAAGCATGCTAGCACAAGTCATCGTTGATGTTCCCTTGATGCAAACAGACAAGCCCTATAGTTACCAGGTACCAGAAGAGTTTTCTCCTTTCTTGGAAAAAGGAATGCGGGTGCATGTTCCCTTTGGAAAGGGAAATAGGCTCATTCAAGGGATTGTGGTTGGCCTTGAAGAGACCACTCTAGCAGTTAAAGATCAAGAATTGAAAAGTATCGTGGAGGTCTTAGACTACCAACCGGTTCTAGGAGAGGAGCAATTTTGGCTAGCAGATCAGTTGCGAAAGACGGTTTTTGCCTACAAAATCACCCTCTTGAAAGCCATGCTACCGAGTGTTTTAAATTCTTCCTATGACAAAATTCTCCATCCGACAGAACTGTTATCGCCAGAGGATCGAGAAGACATTTTTGGAACAGCGACTAGCTTGGCCTTTTCTTCTTTGGATATTGATGCTCAAGCACGAATGATGCGACTGACTCGTAAGGGAGAGTTGGAAGTAGAATACCAAGCAGTGGATCGTAAACATATCAAAACAGAAAAATGGTATCGAGTAAATCATCACCTACTTGAAAATTTGGAAATCGCCAAGAATGCCAAAAAGCGCTTGGCCCTGCGTGAGTTTGTCCAAAGTCAAGAAGTGGATGCGCCTTTGAGTGATTTATTGGCGGAATTCTCTCGTCCAGTTGTGAACTATTTCATTGATCAGGGAGCCTTGCTGATTTTTGAGAAAGAAGTCAATCGTGCAGCAACCTACTTTAAAGACAAAGAGTCGACAGAGGCCTTGGTTCTAAATGCTGAACAAGAACGAGCCGTTCAAGCGGTAACCAGCAAAATCGGGCAACCTTCCAAACCTTTTTTGCTAGAAGGAGTGACAGGAAGTGGGAAGACAGAGGTTTATCTCCAAATCATCCAAGAGGTGCTAGGAAAGGGAAAAACAGCTATTATGTTAGTTCCCGAAATTTCCTTGACACCTCAAGTGACGGGTCGCTTCATTTCTCGCTTTGGGGATCGGGTAGCCATTCTTCATTCAGGTCTATCCAACGGTGAAAAATACGATGAGTGGAGACGTGTTGAACGTGGAGAAGCTCAAGTGGTCGTAGGAGCGCGGTCTGCCATCTTTGCACCTCTGAAGAACCTAGGGGCCATTATTATCGATGAAGAACATGAGGCTACCTATAAACAAGATAGCAATCCTCGCTACCATGCGCGTGAAGTAGCTTTACTTCGGGCTCAGTATCACCAGGCTGTTTTGGTCTTGGGGTCGGCGACACCTAGTCTAGAAACACGAGCCCGTGCAGGAAAAGGTGTCTATGAATTTCTTCAATTGACCCAACGAGCCAATCCTCTTGCTCGTATTCCAGAGGTGGAAGTGATTGATTTCAGAGATTATATTGGCCAGCAGGAATCCGGAACCTATACACCTAAGTTGCTAGAAGCGATAGCAGAACGTCTGCAGCGAAAAGAGCAAGTTGTCCTCATGCTCAATCGCCGGGGTTATTCCAGCTTTGTGATGTGTCGGGAGTGTGGTCAGGTAGATACCTGTCCGAATTGTGATATCTCCTTGACCCTTCACATGGATACCAAGACGATGGATTGCCATTATTGTAATTACCACAAGGCCATTCCAACAGTCTGCCCTAATTGTCAAAGTCGATCGATTCGTTATTACGGGACGGGGACCCAGAAGGCCTACGATGAGCTACAAGAAATTTTCCCCGAGGCTCGTATTCTGCGGATGGACGTTGATACTACTCGGAAAAAAGGGAGTCACGAGGCTTTGTTGGATCAGTTTGGTCAAGGACAAGCGGATATTTTGCTCGGGACCCAAATGATTGCCAAGGGCTTGGATTTCCCCAATGTAACGCTAGTCGGTGTCCTCAATGCTGATACAGCTCTAAATTTGCCTGATTTTCGCTCGTCAGAGCGGACTTTCCAACTGTTAACCCAGGTGGCAGGGCGGGCTGGTCGTGCGGATAAAGAAGGACAGGTTCTGATCCAGACCTATAATCCTCATCATTATGCCATTGAATATGCGAAACGCCAAGATTATGAAGGGTTTTATGCCTATGAAATGAAGGTGCGCCACCAATTAGGCTATCCACCTTATTATTACACCGTAGGTTTAACCCTCTCTCACAAACAAGAAGAGGTCGTGGTTAAAAAAGCATATCAGGTGATGGACCTGTTGAAAGCAGGTCTGTCCGATCAGGTCCAAATCTTGGGACCAACGCCAAAACCGATTGCTCGCACGCATAATTTGTTCCATTATCAAATCCTGTTGAAGTACCGGTTTGAAGACCATTTGCCACAGGTTTTAAATCAGATTTTGGACTATACTCAAGAGCGGGAAAATCAAGATCTTCGAGTCAGCATTGACAATGAACCGCAAAGTTTTATGTAGAAGGAGAAAAAATGACAAAAATACTATTTATGGGAACGCCTGATTTCTCAGCTACAGTCTTAAAAGGCTTGATTTCTGATGAACGCTATGAAATTCTAGCCGTTGTGACCCAACCAGATCGTGCAGTTGGCCGGAAAAAAGAAATCCGAATGACGCCAGTAAAAGAAGTGGCTTTAGAAGCAGGCTTGCCAATCTATCAGTCGGAGAAACTATCTGGAAGTCAAGAACTAGAAGACTTATTGGCTTTGGGAGCAGACGGGATTGTCACAGCAGCCTTTGGACAATTCTTGCCGAGTCGTTTGTTAGAGGCGATGAAGTTTTCTGTCAACGTGCATGCTTCCCTTCTTCCAAAATACCGTGGTGGAGCTCCTATTCATTATGCCATCATGAATGGGGATAAAGAAGCTGGTGTGACCATCATGGAAATGGTCAAAGAGATGGATGCTGGAGATATGATTTCCTCTCGCGCCATCCCTATTTTAGAGGAAGACAATGTGGGGACCCTATTTGAGAAATTGGCTCTTGTCGGTCGGGATCTTCTCTTAGAAACTCTACCGGCTTACCTTGCGGGAGAACTTAAGCCACAACCGCAGGACCCCCAACAAGTCACCTTCTCTCCCAATATCAAGCCGGAAGAAGAACGCCTGGATTGGACACGAACCAACCGTGAACTCTTTAACCAAGTTCGGGGTATGTATCCTTGGCCAGTCGCCCATACTCTATGGAAGGGTGAACGCTTCAAGATTTACCAAGCAAAACCGTGTGAAGGTCAAGGAGAACCAGGGGAAATTTTGGCTCTTCATAAAAATGAAATCCTTGTTGCGACGGGTGAGGGAGCCCTGGCCTTGACCCTTGTTCAGCCAGCTGGTAAACCCAAGATGGCTGTCGGAGATTTCTTAAATGGTTTGGGGCGACAACTGCAAGTAGGTGATCAATTTGGTAAATAAGATGCAGACTGCACGAGGAGTAGCCCTATCTGCTCTAGGAGAGATTTTCCAGGACAGTGCTTTTTCAAATATCGCCCTCAAAAAAGTCCTGACTAAGGCGACCTTGTCAGATGTAGATAAAAGTCTAGTAACCGAAATCGTCTATGGGACGGTTTCACGCAAGCTAACCTTGGAATGGTATCTGTCGCACTTTGTCGCTGATCGGGACCAGGTGGATCCATGGATTTATCATCTTTTATTGATGAGCCTCTATCAGTTCGTCTATCTGGAGAAGATTCCTCCCCATGCTGTTGTCCATGAAGCAGTAGAGCTTGCCAAGCAACGGAAGAAGGGGAGCGAAAAATATGTCAATGCTCTCTTGCGGAAAATGCTACGAGAGGGGCTTCCATCGATTGACCAGATTAAACGAATCAACAAACGACTTTCGATCCGTTATTCTCTTCCGGTTTGGTTGGTGAAAAAGTTGATGGACGAGTATGGTGAAAAGCGGGCCATTGCGATTTTTGAAAGTCTCTATGTCCGCAACAAGGCTAGTGTTCGAGTTGTCGACCTGGACCAAAAAGAAGAGATCAAAGAGCGATTGCAGGCCTCTGATTCTTTATTGGCTTCAACTGCCCTCGTAAAGGAGAATGGCTATTTTGCGGGCTCTGATTACTTCAAACAAGGGAAATTAACCATTCAAGATGAGACCAGTCAATTGGTGGCTCCGGCTATAGAGATCCAACCATCAGACCAGGTATTAGATGCCTGTGCAGCACCTGGGGGCAAGACCACCCATCTAGCTTCTTATCTAGTCGATGGGAGGATCACAGCGTTGGACTTGTACGATCATAAGCTCCAATTAATTCAGGAAAACGCGGAACGTCTGGGAGTTGCAGATAAAATTCAGACAAAAAAACTGGATGCCAGCCAGGTCTTTGAAGCTTTTGGAGCGGATGCCTTTGATAAAATCTTAGTAGACGCCCCTTGCTCTGGGATTGGTTTGATCCGCCGTAAGCCAGATATCAAGTACAATAAAGACAATGCTGACTTTGCGTCTCTACAGGCGATTCAATTGGAAATATTGGATGGAGTTTGTCAAAGTGTGCGAAAAGATGGTATAATAGTCTACAGTACATGCACAATTATAGGAGAAGAGAATTTTGATGTGGTTGACCAGTTTTTAGAAACCCATCCAAATTTTGAACTCGTGCCATTAGATCATGAACGAAAAGATATTCTGAAAGATGGCTGTATTTTAATTACACCAGAATTGTATGGAAGCGATGGTTTCTTTATTAGTCGTTTTCGAAGAATATCGTAATCTCAGGAGGATACGGACAGTATGGAAATTTCTATCTTAACCGATGTAGGTCAAAGACGGACAAATAACCAAGACTATGCAAATCAATATAAAAATAAAGCAGGAAAATCCATGGTTTTCCTAGCTGACGGGATGGGGGGGCATCGTGCTGGTAATATTGCTAGTGAGATGGCTGTTACCGATCTCGGCGCTGCTTGGGTAGCGACTGAAATCAGCACCATTAACGAAGTCAGAGAGTGGTTTGCGGAGTATCTGGAAAAAGAAAACCAGCAGATCCATCGCATTGGTCAAGATGAAGAACATAAAGGAATGGGAACAACTCTCGAAGCTGTTGCCGTTATTGATGACCAAGTCTTATTTGCGCATGTAGGGGATTCCCGAATTGGACTCGTGCGTAATGGGGAATACCATCAATTGACCAGTGACCATTCTTTAGTAAACGCCTTGCTCAAGGCAGGACAGATTACGGAAGAAGAGGCAGCGCATCATCCCCAACGCAATATCATCACCCAATCCATTGGACAAAAAGATGAATTGCAGCCTGATTTTGGTATGGTTACGGTTGAAGCGGGAGATTTCATTGTTATCAATAGTGATGGATTAACCAATATGATCTCTGGCGATGAAATCCGTGATATCGTTGTCAGCGATTTATCGATTGAAGAAAAGGCAAAAACCTTGATTCGCTTTGCGAATAATGCTGGCGGTTTGGACAATATTACAGTTGTACTGATTCGCTTTGCTGAGGAGGATATGGCATGATTCAAATCGGCAAAATTTTTGCCGGACGATATAAGATAATCCGCCAAATCGGGCGTGGAGGAATGGCAGATGTCTACCTCGCTCGGGATTTAATCTTAGATGGTGAAGAAGTTGCAGTTAAAGTACTGAGGACCAATTACCAAACAGATCCAATTGCAGTTGCTCGCTTCCAACGAGAGGCCAAAGCGATGGCAGATTTGGATCATCCAAATATCGTTCGGATCACGGATATCGGTGAAGAAGATGGCCAACAATACTTGGCGATGGAATATGTCGCTGGTTTGGACTTGAAACGCTATATCAAAGAAAATGCTCCTCTCTCAAATGAAGAAGCTGTTCGCTTGATGGGGCAAATCCTTCTTGCTATGCGCTTGGCGCACACGCAAGGCATTATTCACCGTGATTTGAAACCTCAAAATGTCCTTTTAACATCGGACGGAAATGCCAAGGTTTCTGACTTTGGGATTGCAGTAGCCTTTGCAGAGACCAGTCTCACCCAGACCAACTCTATGTTAGGTTCGGTTCATTATTTATCACCAGAGCAAGCCAGAGGATCGAAGGCTTCTATTCAAAGTGATATCTATGCAATGGGGATCATTTTCTACGAAATGCTGACGGGTCATATCCCTTATGATGGGGATAGTGCAGTGACCATTGCGCTGCAACATTTCCAAAAACCACTTCCGTCCATCATTGAAGAGAACAAAAATGTTCCGCAGGCTTTGGAAAATGTGGTGATTAAGGCCACAGCAAAGAAACTATCCGATCGCTATAAGTCGGTAGCTGAAATGTATGTCGACTTGTCAAGTTGTCTATCTTATGAACGCCGTAATGAGAAAAAATTAGTCTTTGATGACGCTTCAAAAGCGGATACCAAGACCTTACCAAAGGTGAACGTGGTTCCAAAACCGGCTCCACTTCCAACATCGGAAGCTCGTCCTGCAGTTCATGAGGACCGACCAGTGGCTTCAGAGGATCGAATAGCTCCAGTTTCTCCAAAAAATAAGCCACGTCGTCGTTTGCGGACGCGCTACAAGGTATTGTTTGTCGCCCTAGCTTTGGTACTAGCTGCCTTTGCCTTTCTTCTTTATATGAGTCCAGCCAACAAAACAGTGCCGGATGTATCTGGAAAAACGGTAGCAGAAGCTCGGGCTATCATTGAAGATCAGGATCTTCAAGTGGGAGACGAAAAAGAAGAATACAGTGATTCGGTGCTGGAGGGCTATGTAATCCGTACCAATCCAAATGCAGGAGCTCAGAAAAAGGAAAACAGCAAGGTTGATTTGGTTGTCTCGAAAGGGCCAAGCACCTTTGACATGCCGGACTATACTGGTAGGTCTAGAGAAGATGCGGAAAACGATCTGAAAACCACCTATAAGCTTTCTAGCAAGCTGATTTCGATTGAAGAAGTCGAGACCAATGAAGTGGAGCCAGGAATCGTGCTTGAGCAATCTCCTGCTGGTGGTCAAAAATATGATTTGACTTCTAATACCAAGGTTGTTCTGAAAGTATCGAAGGAAAGTAATTCGATTGAGTTACCAAGTTATGTTGGTTCTAATTATGAATTTGCTGTCTCTAATCTCGTACAGATTTACGGGGTGAAGGAAGCAAATATTGAACGGAAGACCACATCGCATCTTCCGGCTGGTGTAGAAGTCTTACCAGGTCAAATTGTGAGTCAGACTCCAGAAGCTCAATCGAGCATCGATATTAAAAAGACTCGCATTGTCTTAACCGTATACGAACCGAAGACAGAATCATCAAGTAGCACGAAAGCTTCAAGTAGTTCATCAGAAAGTTCAACCTCTACAACTGTAGAATCCCATTCCAATACGGAACCTTCGGCTACTACTGAACCAGAATCTTAACATGATGACCTTATAAAACCAGACCCGATCGGTCTGGTTTTTTAGTAAAGAGAGAGTTGGAATGAATCCTTCTAGAGGCGGAAGCGAATCCTTTAGAATTTTGATAAAATGGAATGGAGAGGTTCAATTATGTGGAAGATTCAATTGTTTGTGTTTGTTGAAGCTTTGTTACTCACCATGGCTGCAATCACTATTTTGGCGGGAAATATATCTCGTATCGTCCTAATCGTGGTTCTGTGCTTGCTTTTATTGTATTATTACATCGGAAAACAGCGGAGTAACTTTCTTTTAGTGGCATCCAGCATTCTGCTGTTTTTTATTGTCATGTTAAATCCTTATGTCATTGCTGCGCTTTTGTTTGCCGTCGTCTATGCCATGCTGGTGGCTTATCCCTATTTTTACCGTGAAAACGAAGAAGTGAAGATAGATTATGAGGAAGATGTAGAAATCCGACAAGAGAAAACGCCTTGGATTGGGGATCTGCATCATTTTTCAAAGGTAAACTGCCATTTTCGCGATTTAACGATTACACGTTTATTCGGGAAGGATACGATCCACTTAGACGAAGTGATTGTTGTGAATCATGACAATGTCATCATCATGAGAAAGATGTTTGGCAATACGAAAATTATTTTGCCGGTGGATGTGGAGCTGAGCTTGCAGGTAAATACCTTATATGGAGAATTGCGCCTCTTCTCTCAAAAACCTAGGAAATTGAGAAATGAGACAGTAAGCATGGAGACACCGAATTATCGAAGTTCCCATCGAACAGTGAAGCTTGTTATTGCGGGGATTGTAGGAGATGTGGAGGTCGTCAGAGGATGAAACGAACAGACTATCTTTTAATCTTCCTTTATACGGTCTTAATTCTAGCTGTTATTATCCATTCTATTTTTGGTCTTTTCGACTTTCAGTGGACTTATCTATTGGAAGATTTATCCAAACTGCGTGCTTTTCTGTTTATCGGCTTTGGTTTGACGGTTGCTCTGACTATTTTGATGATTCTATTGATTAAATTGATTCAATTTACAATCATGAACACTGTCCAAAAAAACCTGAGAAACTTGCTCGAAGGCAAGAAGCTAAAACTCGGAGAAAACAAAGAGATTAATGAAGAGTTTCAACGCTTGGATCGCAAGCTCAAACGCCTGACAGAAAATTTGCAACGAACAGAAAATCGGGTTATGCAAAATGAAGAAGAGATTGTGGAGAGAGAACGCAGGCGAATTGCCCGAGATCTCCATGATACAGTGAGCCAAGAATTATTTGCAGCTAATATGATTTTGTCCGGTGCAGCCAGTCAGGATCAAGTTCTTCAACTCCCTAAAGTAGGGCAACAGTTGAAGGGGGTCACAGAAATTCTAAACACCGCTCAAAATGATTTGCGGATTCTCTTATTACACTTGCGGCCGACAGAATTAGAAGGTCGAAACTTGGTAGAAGGTCTTCAGGTGATTTTTAGAGAACTACAAGAGAAGAGTAATTTAGAAGTTTATTTTGAACACGATGTTCAAAAGTTACCAAAAACTATTGAAGAGCATATTTTTCGAATTGTACAAGAAGTAGTGAGCAATACACTAAAACATGCCCATGCGAAGCGATTGGATGTTTATCTTTTGCAAACAGAACAATCTCTCCATCTGAAATTAGCAGATGATGGAGTGGGGTTTGATCCAGAATCTTTGGGTGAACTAAGTTACGGTATGAAGAATATTCAGGATCGAGTAGATGACATGGCAGGAAGGATTAAGATTTTGACCAGTCCCAAAAAGGGAGTGGCTATTGATATTAAAGTGCCGTTAGTAGAAGGAGAAGATGATGAAATTATTACTAGTAGATGATCATGAAATGGTCCGATTAGGCTTGAAAAGCTATTTAAGTATGCAAGATGGGATTGATCAAGTCCTAGAAGCCAGTGATGGTCAAGCAGGTGTAGAGTTAGCCTTACAAGAGCGACCAGATGTCATCATTATGGATATTGTCATGCCCCATATGACCGGGATTGAAGCGACACTCGCGATCCTAAAGGAGTGGCCAGATGCAAAAATATTGATCTTGACATCCTATTTGGACAATGAAAAAATCTATCCTGTCTTGGATGCGGGAGCCAAGGGCTATATGCTCAAAACCTCTAGTGCAGAGGAAATTTTACGGGCCATTCGCAAGGTGGAGCAGGGAGAGTTAGCAATTGAGACAGAGGTCAGCCAAAAAGTAGAATATCGAAAAAATCACGTGGAACTCCATGATGACTTGACAGCGCGTGAACGAGATATCTTAGCTTTGCTAACCAAAGGATATGAAAACCAACGAATTGCTGATGAGTTATTCATTTCATTAAAAACAGTCAAGACCCATGTGTCGAATATTTTGTCAAAATTAGAAGTGAGCGACCGTACTCAGGCAGTGGTCTATGCCTTCCAGCATCACTTGGTTTCTCAGGAAGATTTTTAGTCAAAAACATGCTATAATAGACAGCATACTGAATGGAGACCTACATGGATGCAAAAACACGCTACAAAGCAAAAAAGATTAAAATAGTATTTTTTGATATTGACGATACCTTACGAAACGTTGAGACCGGCTATGTTCCGGCTTCGGTCACCAGAGTATTCTCTCAATTACGAGAAAAAGGAATTTACACAGCTATTGCTAGTGGAAGAGGGATTTTTGGAGTGCCAGAAGAAATCAAGGCTCTCCAACCTGACTTTTACGTCACTCTGAATGGTTCCTATGTGATTGATCGTAAGGAGCATGTCATTTATGAAGAAAGGGTACCAAATCCACTTGTTCAAGACTTTATTGCTTGGGCTAAGCAGGTAGGGATTCATTATGGTTTGGTTGGAAGTCATCAAGCAGCTCTTTCGACTCGGACAGAAGAGATAAGTCGGGCTATTGACCCCATTTATCCAAAGCTACCATTAGATCCTGATTTTGCTGCCAAACATCCCATTTATCAGATGTGGACTTTCGAGACTGGTAAAACAGTTGATGCCCTACCTGAGAATTTGGAGCAAAAATTGCGTTTGGTTCGCTGGCACCCAATCTCATCAGATGTTGTCTTGAATCAGCAATCAAAAGCTCATGGTGTCTCAAAAGTAGTCGAAAAATTGGGATTCAAACCAGAAAATGTCTTAACATTTGGGGATGGATTGAACGACTTAGAACTATTTGACTATGCTGGTTTAGCGATTGCCATGGGAAACGCCCAGGATGCATTAAAAGCTAAAGCAGATTATGTCACAAAAAATTTAGAAGAAGATGGCATCTTACATGCCTTAGAGGAGTTAAAAATGGTTGAAAAAGAATTGCACTTACCACAAACAAAAATGGATCAAGAGACAGGACCAATTGCGACGATTCATACCAACTATGGAGATATGAAGATTCGTCTCTTCCCTGATCAAGCACCGAAAACAGTAGCAAACTTTATTGCACTTGCAAAAGATGGCTATTACAACGGAGTGATTTTCCACCGCATTATTAAAGACTTTATGATCCAAGGTGGGGACCCGACTGGAACAGGTATGGGTGGAGAATCTATCTATGGAGAGTCTTTTGAAGATGAATTCTCAGAAGAGTTGTACAATATCCGTGGTGCGCTATCCATGGCCAATGCCGGTCCAAATACCAACGGCAGTCAATTCTTCATTGTTCAAAACCAACACCTTCCTTATTCTAAAAAGGAAATTGCCCGTGGTGGTTGGCCTGAAGCTATTGCAGAGATTTATGCAGAAGAAGGAGGGACTCCTCATTTGGACCGTCGTCACACAGTTTTCGGTCAGTTGATGGATGAAGCTTCTTATCAAGTATTGGATACAATTGCGGCAGTTGAGACAGGTGCCATGGACAAACCCAAAGAAGATGTGGTCATGGAATCGATTGACATTGAGGGAGAGGCATGAGAATCGGAGATAAACTCAAGGGTGTTGTGACAGGCTTGCAACCTTATGGAGCCTTTGTTGAATTAGAGACAGGGGGAACCGGTTTGATCCATATTTCTGAAATCCGCAGTGGATATATCGACAACATTCATGATATCTTAAAAATTGGGGATCAAGTTTGTACTCAGGTTATTGATATAGATGAATACTCTGGGAAGGCTAGCTTGTCCCTTCGAGCCTTAGAAGCTGGGAACAGAAAGCATTTTCGCCATCATCGTTTTTCAAATGATCGCCATAAGATCGGTTTTACTCCATTAGCCAAGCAATTACCTATTTGGATTAAAGAAAGTAAAGAATTTTTGAGTGATACCGGTCAGGGAAAATAAGAATTTGTTTCTGCAGATAGAAGAAAAAGAGGCTGGGACAAAAGTCCCAGCCTCTCAATTGTCTTTGGATTGTCGAGCAAGACGCAGTAGTAGAGCCCTACTCAACTGTGCGGAGGTGGGACGACGAAATCGAATTCTAACGAATTACCGATTTCTGTCCCACTCTCTTTCTTATTCTTGTTCAAAATCGTAAAGAGTAGTTGAAAGGTAACGTTCCCCATTATCCGGTGCCAAAGCCAAGACTTTTTTACCAGCTCCAAGCTCTTTAGCGACTTCAATTGCTGCATAGATAGCGGCAGCAGATGAAATTCCGACTAAGAATCCTTCTTTTCCACCAATGTAGCGACCTAATTCTAAAGCTTGTTCAGAAGTGACGCGGATTACGCCATCATAAGAATTGGTATCCAGCGTTTCTGGAATGAAACCTGCTGACAATCCTTGGATTTTGTGTGGTCCAGGTTTTTCACCAGAAAGAATCGCGGATTCATCTGCTTCGACTGCATAGACTTGGACAGCTGGGTTGACTTTTTTCAAGGCATGAGAAACACCTGAAATAGTTCCACCAGTTCCAACACCACTGACGTAAGCATCCAATCCATTTGGTCCAAAAGCTTCTAAAATTTCTTGTCCTGTTGTTGCTTCATGTACTTCTGGGTTTGCGCTATTGTTAAATTGGAGGGGAAGGAAACCGTTTCGTTCTGCAGCGATTTCTTCTGCTTTAGCGATAGCGCCTTTCATTCCTTCACTACCTGGAGTTAAGACCAGTTCAGCTCCATAAGCTTGAATGATTTTGCGGCGTTCAACACTCATAGTTTCAGGCATGACGATAACGACTTTATACCCTTTGGCAGCTCCGACCCATGACAAACCAATTCCTGTATTCCCACTGGTTGCTTCAACGATAGTAGAACCTGGTTGAAGAAGACCATCTCGTTCTGCTTTTTCAATCATGCTAAGAGCAATCCGGTCTTTGACAGATGAACCAGGGTTGAAGGCTTCTAGTTTAACATAGACATCAGCAGCTCCTTCAGGTACCAAGTGGTTCAATTTTACAATAGGTGTTTTTCCGATTAATTCTGTAATATTTTCATAGATTGGCATACGATATACACTCCTTTGTTAGTGTATCCAGTATACCGCCAGTAAGAAGGTTTGTAAAATATAAAAAAGCTATCGATGCGATAGCCTTTTTTTATAACGGGATAGGAACTTCCACTTCCTTTAATCCCTGATCACTAATCTCAACTTTTCCGTGGTAAAAATCAATCAGGTCCGCAATCACATCTTCTTTTTGCTCTTTATCTACATAGATCAGACTAAAGACAGCATCGGTGAAGTTTGTCTGGAATTCTGTTAATTGGTGAGCGGATAAAAAGTTCGCAAACTCTTGGTATTGGGGATAAGTCAAGCTAATCCCTAACCCAACTTGCTCCTTGATTTCAACGAGACCGATTTCTTTCACAGCCTGAGCGACGCTACCGGCATAAGCACGGATCAGACCGCCTGCGCCTAGCTTGATCCCACCAAAATAACGAGTGACAACGCAGCAGACATTGGTCAATTCATGATTTTCCAGCACACCTAGCATGGGAACGCCGGCAGTACCACTCGGTTCTCCGTCGTCGCTGGTCCGTTTGATCTCAAACTGTTGGCCTATTACAAATGCGGAGCAATTGTGAGTTGCCTTGTAATGTTCTTTCTTGACAGCAGCTATAAAGTCGCGAGCTTCCTCTTCAGTATAGACCCGTTTAACATGGCAAAGAAAGCGAGATTTTTTAATTTCTTCTTGGACGAGGCCGTCCTCTTTAAATGTCTTGTATTCCATACACTTATTTTACAAAAAAACTCACAAAACTGCGAGTTTTTACGAATATATAAGTATGAGAGTTGAAGATTGTTATGGAAGGTTGTTCACCCAAGAACAACTAGAGGTGGAACTGCTTGGACAAGCCCAAGAACTGCCAGCTATGGTAGAGGAAAAGACGGGCTTGTTTTGTAATCGGTGTGGGACTAAGATTGATAAAAGCAAATGGAAACTACAGATAGGAAGCTACTATTGTAGAGCCTGCATTCAATTGGGAAGAGTTAGAGGTGATCAATCACTTTATTACTTTCCCCAACAAGCCTTTCCACAAGAAAAAACTTTAAGATGGCAGGGGACCTTAACGCCATTTCAAAGTCGGGTTTCTCAAGAGTTGGTTCAATCCTTAACAGATAGAAAGCCGATGATGGTACACGCAGTTACAGGAGCAGGTAAAACGGAAATGATGTACCAAGTGGTGGCGGAAACGATTAAAAAAGGGAGATGTGTATGCATTGCTACACCAAGGATTGACGTGTGTATTGAATTGTATAAACGGATGACGATGGACTTTTCCTGTCCTATCTCCTTGTTGCACGGTGATTCAGACCCTTATTTTCGAACGCCTCTTGTCATATCCACTACTCATCAACTACTAAAATTCTACCAAGCTTTCGATCTCCTCATAATCGATGAAGTCGATGCCTTTCCTTTTGTTGACAACCCCGTTCTCTATCATGCCGTTTCAAATGCCGTAACCAAAAATGGGAAGCTCATCTATTTGACTGCTACCTCTACAGAAGAATTGGATAAAAAAGTCAAAAAACAGGAGATAAAACGCGTTAGCCTACCCAGACGATTTCACGGTAATCCCCTTGTGGTACCTAAGAAAGTATGGTTAAAAAATCTACGAAAAAAAGTAGAAAAGAAACAAGTGCCAAGGAAGTTGCTCAAGCTAATAAAAGAACAACGGAAGACCTCCTTCCCCCTGATCCTATTTGTATCGGAAATCGAATTAGGAGAAAAAATCCTCAACCTATTAAGAAGGGCATTCAAGAATGAAATCATCGAACTGGTAACCTCAAAAACGGATAATAGGTTGGAACTGGTAGAAAAATTTCGCAATCAAGAAATCACCATCCTTGTGTCAACGACCATTCTTGAACGGGGGGTCACCTTCCCGAAAGTAGATGTGTTTGTAATTGAGGCCAACCATCGATTGTTTACCAAGAGCGCTCTAGTTCAAATCGCTGGTCGTGTGGGAAGAAGTATGGAAAGACCCACAGGAGAATTACTATACTTGGCAGAAGGTAGTAGCAAAGAGATGACGCAAGCTATTAAAGAAATAAAAGAAATGAATCGGGAGGCAGGTTTTTGAGTAATTGTTTACTATGTGATGAAAAGATTTTCAATCAAGAATCCTTAAGGAGCCTCATCCTAATGAAAAAGGATAATCCAACGATGTGTGACAACTGTAAAAACAAGTTTGACCCAATTAGTGAAGCTGGCTGCAAGACTTGTTGTAAAAAAAGCACGGAGACTTTTTGTGAAGATTGCCAAGAGTGGAAACGAAAAGGAAAGAAGGTGAACCATAGAGCACTCTACTATTATAATGAAGAGATGAAGGAATATTTTCAAAGGTACAAATTTCAAGGTGACCAATTGTTAGCTTGTCTATTTGCTGAAGAAATGAAGGCAGAGCTAAAAAAGTATGAAGGGTATACCATTGTTCCAATACCTTTAAGCGATAAGAGAAATGAGAAGAGAGGATTTAATCAGGTAACAGCTATATTAGAATCTGCAGGAATCCCTTATCAAGACCTATTAATAAAAAAGGATACAAAAGCCCAATCACAGAAAAATAAAAAAGAAAGATTAAAAGCAGAACAAGCCTTTGAACGAAAAGAGCTTGAAAACAAAAGCTGGCCGGAGAAAATAATGATAATGGATGATATCTACACAACAGGAGCAACAATCGAAAGAGCTAAAGAGATGTTACATGTAAACGGGGTGAAAGAAATAAGATCTTTTTCATTGGCAAGATAGAATAATCAAAAATATATTTGCAAAAATAAAATGAAAGCGTTATAATATAGATATAAAAAGAAAAACGTTTAGAAAGAAGGTACTTATATGATTAAATATAGTATCCGTGGTGAAAACCTAGAAGTAACAGAAGCCATTCACGACTATGTCGTTTCTAAACTCGAAAAAATTGAAAAATATTTTCAAGCAGAGCAAGAATTGGATGCCCGCGTAAACCTAAAAGTTTATCGTGAAAAAACTGCAAAAGTTGAGGTCACGATTCCACTTGGTTCCATTACACTTCGTGCAGAAGATGTTTCTCAAGATATGTATGGATCAATCGACTTGGTAGTTGATAAGATTGAACGTCAAATTCGAAAGAATAAAACAAAAATTGAAAAGAAAAATCGTAGCAAATCTGCAACCAGCAAAATCTTTACAGACGCTCTGGTTGAGGAAAGTGTTGCTCTTGAAAAAGTTGTCCGAACAAAAACGATTGACATTGAACCAATGGAACTAGATGAAGCCATCCTGCAAATGGAACTATTGGGACATGACTTCTTCATCTACAAAGATGTGGAAGATAACACAACAAACGTCATCTACCGTCGCGAAGATGGAGATGTAGGACTTCTTGAAGTCAAAGAAAAATAAGCTAATACAATAGGAAAGCTCCTGTACAACATACAGGAGCTTTCCTATATTATAAGAAGATAAAGTTTCTAAAATCAAAAAAACAACAAAAAATTCAAAAAAATAGAAAAAAGATATTGACAAGATTTCATGGTCGTGATATACTAATATAGTTGTCGCGCGAGAGCGACAAAGACCTTTGAAAACTGAACAAGACGAACCAATGTGCAGGGCGCTATAACGGAAGTTATAGTAACTGAACAATGAAAAAAACAATAAATCTGTCAGTGACAGAATGAGTTTAAGACAAACAATTATTTTAATGAGAGTTTGATCCTGGCTCAGGATGAACGCTGGCGGCGTGCCTAATACATGCAAGTAG
>NZ_VFSG01000003.1 GCF_006385805.1 Streptococcus xiaochunlingii | reverse complement strand
GTGCCCTGCACATTGGTTCGTCTTGTTCAGTTTTCAAAGGTCTTTGTCGCTCTTGCGCGACAACTATATTAGTATATCACGTCCATATGTCCTTGTCAATATCTTTTTTCTATTTTTTTAAATTTTTTATTGTTTTTTTAATTTGAAAAAAGGAAATGCTGTTAAATCAGCACTTCCCAAGTTCTTTTATGATTTCTTCGAGATAAACCTCTTCTCGGTTTCCTCGATCAATCAATCCTCTTTTTGAGATTTTTAACAGATCTAGCGAATATTGTTTAATTTTCACTAATTCACTTTCAGTTAACTGTTTTTTCGAATATTGCCTTCTTAATTCTTTCGGATTTTCTTTACTAAAATCAAAAACTATATTTTGAGCTAAATACTCGTCTAATTCTTTGATATTATGATGCAATCCGACATGAAATGCAATTGGTGCAAATGTTTTATTTAATGGTTGAGTACAAACACTTCTATATTCGATGGTTCCTCTTGTTGTTAAATCTTGAAAATGGTAGCTTCTATGATTCTTTAGGTCCTCTTCTTGCGGTTTTATTTCTTGTCTAGTTCTATCTAAGCGATAGGCTACTATTTTTTCTTTTGCGAGATAATCCTCTACTCTAATAGGTTCGAAATATAAGATTTCATTCTCACGATAAACATAAAACAAGGCTGTCTTCGCTAAATATTCTAGAAAGTCCTTTTCATTTATAAACTCTTTAGGATTTACACCAACATTTTCCTGATAATAGCCATGCATGGAATCTTCCCAGAAAATATCTCTTGAGATCTTCGTATCCCAGTCCTCTCCATCGAAAATGGAATTAGCAAACAGATATGCTTTTGCTGGCTCCACCTTATTCATTGCATTAATTATTTCCAAATAATTCGTTCTTGAAACATCCAATTGTACTTGATTGCCGCAAATAAAGGTTCCATAGTCTGGATAATGATGGAATCGATAATTAAGATCTTGTCCAGACAGTTGCAAGAATTGAATCAGCATTTTATATCGATCAATTTTCACAGGTTGATTATCATTTATTCTCCAATAAGGATGGATGCCTTTTCCTTCTATTTGATGCTTTCTCTCTCTTAAGAATGGTTGAATGATTCCTAAATAGTGTTGAAACCGGCTTTCGACTTCTTGGATGGTTTTAGTTTTTTCAAAAGCAAATTCAATGGTATTGTAAGATAACTCAAATACAATTTGATCTTTGTTTATTTTATGCTGTAACTGGACTGGGTTCCCATCTTCATCTTGTTTAATCGCAATAAACTCTTCAACTTCTTGTAGATGCTTAAAAAGAGCCTTTGTAACCAGTACATCCGTTTTATTCCCCATTGTATTTACGATTGGAAATTCGAGTTCAACCCCAATGTACTGCTCTGGATTATCTTTCAGCGAGGCGAGGTAACGCTTTGCCAATAATTGCTGGGCGAGTGCTTGTGATTTTTCTTTTACTGTCATAACTCTTCTATTATATCAAAAAAACGCCTGCTTACGAAATTGTTTTAAATTAAAGCAATTTCGTAAACAAGCGTCTACCATTTACCTCAATATGATGAGTGTTACCGCTAGGATAAATCCTAGCGGCAGACCAGAGCTAGACTAAGAAGAACTATCCAGTCCTTCCAACATCATAACACTCAACAAAATTGATGATTTTATACTAATTCGATAATTGCCATTGGCGCAGCATCCCCACGGCGTGGTTCAGTTTTAAGGATACGAGTATATCCACCATTGCGCTCAGCATAACGTGGTGCAAGTTCAGAGAACAATTTTTGAAGTGCAGTTGTTTCTGAATATTTACCAGTTTCTTCATCAAAGTTTTGTGATGCAACTTCGTTACGTACGTAAGCAGCTGCTTGACGACGTGCATGCAAGTCACCACGTTTACCTAAAGTAATCATTTTTTCAACTGATTTACGGATTTCTTTTGCACGTGCTTCAGTTGTTACGATTGCTTCATTGATGATAAGATCTGTTGTCAAATCACGAAGCATTGCTTTACGTTGTGAGCTAGTGCGTCCTAGTTTACGGTAAGCCATGTATTCCTCCTCTATTTATCGTTTTTTAGCCCAAGGCCTAAATCGGCAAGCTTAACTTTAACTTCTTCGAGACTCTTACGTCCAAGGTTACGAACTTTCATCATTTCTGGTTCAGATTTTTCTGTCAAATCATACACAGTATTGATACCGGCACGTTTCAAACAGTTATATGAACGAACAGAAAGATCCAATTCTTCAATGGTACGTTCTAGTACTCGATCATCTGATGCTGTATCTACTTCCTTCATAACATCTGTCGCAATTGCGATTTCTGTTAAGTTCGTAAAGAGGTTAAGGTGTTCTGTCAAAATACGAGCAGATAAACCTAAAGCATCTTCTGGAATAATTGTTCCATTTGTTAAGATTTCAAGGGTTAGTTTGTCAAAACCATCGTTGCTACCAACGCGTGCTGGTTCAACTTGGTAATTAACTTTTGTCACTGGCGTATAGATTGAATCTACAGCAAGTGTACCTACTGGTGCATCATCTTTTTTATTTTGATCAGCTGGAACATAACCACGACCGCTGTTTACAGTCAAAGTCGCTTTGAAGCTTGATCCTTCACCGATTGTGAAAAGATAATGATCAGGGTTTACAATTTCAATATCACTATCTGTAAGAATATCTCCAGCAGTTACTTCTGCAGGACCTTCTACATCAAGTTCAATAATCTTTTCGTCTTGGACGTAAGATTTTACAGCGATTCCTTTAACGTTAAGAATGATTTGCATAACGTCTTCACGGACACCTGGAACTGTATCAAATTCGTGCAATACACCTTCAATATTAATTGAAGTAACAGCAGCACCTGGAAGTGAAGCTAATAATACGCGACGAAGAGAGTTCCCTAGTGTTGTACCATAACCACGTTCAAGTGGTTCTACTACAAATACACCGTAATCTTTATTTTCATCAATTTTTGTTATATTTGGTTTTTCAAACTCAATCATTTGCTATACTCCCTCTGAAACGAAAAGCTGTGTAATTGTTGATGATTATACACGGCGACGTTTTGGAGGACGAGCACCATTGTGTGGCACAGGAGTCACATCGCGGATTGCAGTAACTTCAAGACCAGCAGCAGCAAGAGCACGAATAGCAGACTCACGACCAGAACCAGGACCTTTAACAGTAACTTCTACTGATTTAAGACCATGTTCTTGAGCTGATTTTGCAGCAGCTTCTGAAGCCATTTGTGCAGCAAATGGTGTAGATTTACGAGAACCTTTGAAACCAAGAGCACCTGCAGATGACCATGCAATTGCGTTACCATGCACATCAGTAATCATAACAATTGTGTTATTAAATGTTGCGTGAATATGAGCAATACCTGATTCGATATTCTTTTTCACACGACGTTTACGTGTTGGTTTAGCCAAGATTTTTACCTCCTTATTTTATTTTCTTATTTTTTCTTACCAGCAATCGCAACAGCTTTACCTTTACGAGTGCGAGCATTGTTTTTAGTGTTTTGTCCACGAACAGGAAGTCCACGACGGTGACGGATACCACGGTATGAACCGATTTCCATCAAACGTTTAATGTTCAAGTTCACTTCACGACGAAGGTCACCTTCTACTTTAATTGCGTCAACTTCACGACGGATAGCATCTTCTTGATCTGGTGTAAGGTCGCGAACACGAATATCTTCAGAAACGCCTGCAGCAGCAAGAATTTTCTTAGATGTTGGAAGTCCGATACCGTATACATAAGTCAATGAAATTACTACACGTTTGTCATTTGGAATGTCAACTCCAGCAATACGAGCCATGTTTTCTCCTTTCTATCTTATCCTTGACGTTGTTTGTGTTTTGGATTTGCTGGGCAAATTACCATAACACGACCATTACGACGAATTACTTTACAGTATTCGCAAATTGGTTTGACCGATGGTCTTACTTTCATTTTTATCCCTCCAAGTTTTTCGATTATTTAAAGCGGTATGTGATACGTCCACGTGTCAAATCGTACGGACTCATCTCCACTGTAACACGATCTCCCGCTAAAATACGAATATAGTTTTTACGAATTTTACCAGAAACTGTTGCTAAAATCTGATGTCCATTTTCAAGTTCAACCGTAAACATAGCATTCGGCATCGTATCGACTACTTTGCCTTCTACTTCAATCACATCGTCTTTTGCCACGCAAAAGTACCTCCATAAATTTCGATTCATTCCTCTGAGCACAGAGGTAACAATTATAAGTCAGACTAATTCATTGTATCACTTGTTATCAATTATTGCAAGTGACTAAAACGTTTTTATTTCAAATTCTCCAAGACTTTTTGGATATCTTTAAAGACGTCGTTAATGTCTTGATTTCCTTCGATATCATGGACTAACCCTTTTGCACGATAATGAGCAAGAATCGGCTCACCTTGAGCAATATTCACATCCAAGCGACGTTTAACCGTTTCTGGCTTATCGTCCTCACGTTGGTAATAGTCTTCTTCCTTGTAATCAGCTGGTGGATTGAATACCTTATGGTAGGTTTCACCTGTTTCACGGTGAATGATACGTCCACTCAAGCGTTCAAGAAGGCAAGATGGATCTACTTCGATGTTGATCACTCCCTCAAGTTCAAGACCAAGGTCGACCAAGATTTGATCCAAAGCATGTGCTTGTTCAATCGTGCGAGGGAAACCATCTAAGAGGAATCCTTTTTCTTTAATATCGTCTTGAGCCAAACGTTCTTTTACAATCCCGTTTGTCACATCATCTGGCACCAATTCACCTTTATCGATGAATGATTTTGCCAACACACCCATTTCGGTTTGATTGGCCATTGCAGCACGGAACATATCCCCAGTTGAGATATGTGCAACTTGAAATTGTTCTACAATCTTAGCCGCTTGTGTCCCCTTACCTGCTCCAGGCAATCCCATGATTAATAGATTCATAATCATTTGCTCCTTATTTTGTTTTTAAATAAGTCTGTTACGATCTAACAAACTTATTCAAAAACAAAATAGAAGGTTGACAATGTCAACCTAATTCTATTCTGTTGTATCCATGAAACCAATGTATTTGCGTTTCAATAAGTAACCTTCTAATTGTTTCATTCCTTCAATACCAGTTGAGATGATAATCAAGAGACTAGTTCCTCCAAGAGCAACTGTATCTGTCAAACCAAAGACATCCCGAGCAAGGATTGGAATAATGGTGATGAATCCAAGGAAGAGAGAACCAACCGTAGCCAACCGTCTAAGAAGACGTGACATGTAGTCTTCCGTTCCCTTACCCGGACGTACACCTGGAATGTAGGCACCACTCTTTTGTAGATTTTCCGCAGTTTTTTCTGGGTTAATCTGTACAAATGTGTAGAAGAAAGTAAACAAGATGATTAGCAAAGCATACATTGCTACACCTGTTGGTGTATTGGTCGCTAACATAGATTGTGCTGTTCGAACCCATCCAGCATTGTAACCCATGGCACTAATGACCTGGAAAATTGCTGCCGGTGCAGCTGTGATCGAACTAGCAAAGATGACAGGAATAACTCCAGCTGGGTTCACCTTCAATGGAAGATATGAGCTAGATGGTGCTCCTTGTGCAATTTTTGTGTATTGAATTGGAATTTTATACTGTGCTTGTTCCACAAAGGTTGTGAAGTAAACAATCACTAATACCGCTAAGATTAACACACCTATGAAAATTAGTGAATTAGTCAATTGTCCATGACGAACGTTAACAAATGAATCTTCGTAAACACCTTTGATCATCTCTGGAATTGAAGAAACAATCCCCGCAAAGATAATCATAGAAACACCATTCCCGTATCCTTTATCGGAAATTTGTTCTCCAAGCCAAGTGACAATCATTGAACCCGTCGTTAAAATCGCACCAATCAAGATGTAGGTTTCAACGTTCGGTGTGGATACCAATTTAGCTTGTGACAAAGTATGGAAAGTAGCTGTAATTCCAATGGATTGAACGAAAGCTAGAACCAAGGCAATATAGCGTGTTGCCTGATTCAACTTTCTCCGCCCAACTTCTCCTTGTTTCCCCCACTCAACAAATTTCGGAAGCAAATCCATTTGAAGGAGCTGAACTACGATGGAAGCCGTGATGTAAGGACTCACCCCGAGGGCGAAGACAGAGAAGTTTCTCATGGCATTCCCTGACACCAAGCTCATCATATTCAAGAAGGAAACATCTTGTAAGTTGTTAAGGATTTTCGCATTCACACCAGGAACCGTGATCGTGGTCCCGATTCGGAAGACAAGTATGATAAAAATAGTAAATAAAATTTTTGATCTTACTTGTTTAACCTTAAATGCATCTTTTAATAATTTAAAGAACATAGGTCACCCCTCTTAGATGACTTCTACTGAACCACCTTTAGCAGTGATAGCTTCTTCAGCTGATTTAGAGAATTTAGCTGCCTTAACAGACAATTTCTTAGTCAATTCTCCGTTACCAAGAATTTTAATTCCTGATTTTTCAGCTTTTACAATACCTGCTTCCACAAGTACTACTGGTGTTACTTCAGCACCATCTTCGAAGACGTTCAACTGATCAAGGTTCACAATAGCATATTCTTTAGCATTGATGTTTGTAAATCCACGTTTTGGAAGACGACGGAACAATGGAGTTTGTCCACCTTCAAAACCAAGACGTACACCGCCACCGCTACGAGCTTTTTGACCTTTTTGACCACGGCCAGAAGTTTTACCATTACCAGATGAAGTACCACGACCAACACGGTTGCGGACTTTACGTGAACCTGCAGCAGGTTGTAATTCATGAAGTTTCATTATTATTTTCTCCTCTTTTGTAAATTGCTAACGCTTGTAATCAGGAAAAGGTGTCCCGACTACAAACTCGCCTATACTTATATTTAGTTTTAGGGGATGAGAAATTTCTCATACCCCTGAAAACCTTGTTTCTATTTTTTAATAGATTATTTTACTTCTTCAACTGTTACCAAGTGAGATACTGCAGTGATCATACCACGTACTGCTGGGTTATCTTCTTTAATAACAGAGCTGTTCAATTTGCCAAGTCCAAGTGCTACAACAGTTTTACGTTGTGACGGGATGCGTCCGATTGGAGACTTAGTCAAAGTAATTTTAATTTGAGCCATTTGAATCTCCTTTCTTAAGCCAAGTCAGAAACTGAAATACCACGAAGGGCAGCAACTTCTTCAGCGCGTTTCAATTGAGCTAAACCTTCCACTGTTGCACGAACAATGTTGATTGGAGTGTTTGATCCAAGTGATTTAGATGTTACATCTGCAATACCTGCCAATTCAACAACGGCACGAACTGCACCACCTGCAGCAACCCCAGCCCCTTCGATAGCTGGTTTCAACAATACACGAGCTCCACCAAATACTGATGTTACTTCATGAGGAATTGTTGTTCCAACCATAGGAACTTCAATCAAGTTTTTCTTAGCATCTTCTACTGCTTTACGGATTGCTTCTGGTACTTCTTGAGCTTTACCTGTACCAAAACCAACACGTCCGTTACGGTCACCAACAACTACAAGAGCTGCAAAGCGAAGACGACGTCCACCTTTAACAACTTTTGTAACACGGTTGATGGCAACTACGCGTTCTTCAAGTTCAACTGCATTGTCTTTAAATGCCATTTTCTAGTGTCCTCCTATTAGAATTTCAATCCGTTTTCACGAGCTGCATCAGCCAAAGCTTTAACACGTCCGTGATATAGATATCCACCGCGGTCGAACACCACTTCAGAAATACCTTTAGCAACTGCACGTTCAGCAACAAGTTTGCCGACAACAACGGCTTGTTCAGTTTTAGTTCCTTTTGAAACTTCTTTGTCAAGAGTTGAAGCGCTTGCGAGCGTTACACCCGCTACGTCATCAATTACTTGAGCGTAGATGCCTGTATTAGAACGGAATACGTTCAAACGTGGGCGATCAGCAGTTCCAGAGAGTTTTCCGCGAACGCGACGGTGGCGTTTTTGACGGATTTTATTTTTATCTGGTTTCGAAATCACAATTTTCACCTCTTAATTTTAAAATCATGTGCTAAGCACTGAGTTGGTAAGATGAAGATTGGTTGAAAAACAACCAAACTACATTATTTACCTGTTTTACCTTCTTTACGGCGAACGAATTCACCAACATAACGGATCCCTTTACCTTTGTAAGGTTCTGGTGAACGAAGGCTACGTACGTAAGCAGCTGTTTGACCAACTACTTCTTTTGAAATTCCGCTAACAACGATTGTTGTTGGGTTTGGAAGTTCAAAAGTAATTCCTTCTGGAGCTTCAACTTCGTCTGGATGTGATTTACCAACAGCCAAAACAAGTTTTGATCCTTGAAGTTGTGCACGGTAACCAACCCCGCGCATTTCAAGTTCTTTCTTGAATCCTTCTGAGACACCAATTACCATGTTGTTCAAAAGGGCACGAGTAGTTCCGTGGATAGTTTTCATTTCTTTTGAATCGTTTGGACGGTGAAGGGTTACTTCAGTACCTTCCACACGGATTTCAATATCTTTTGAGAACTCACGAGTAAGTTCTCCTTTAGGTCCTTTTACAGTTACAACGTTGTCATTGTTAGTGAGTTCAACACCAGCAGGCAACACGATAACTTTATTACCAATACGTGACATGTTTTTATCCTCCTGTTAAATTGTCAGGCCTTTGAAGGCCAGTTTTCACGGGGTTTAAATCATTTTGATTTAAAAGTTAATGTTTAGGTCTCAATTCTAAGTGAATCGAGGCATCGTCTCGCAGACATAACTTTGGGTTAGGCAAGAGACGATAACAAAGAGCCACAACGAAATCGGGAGCTAAATATTACCAAACGTAAGCGATAACTTCCCCACCAACGTTCTTTTGGCGTGCTTCTTTATCAGTAAGCAAACCTTCAGAAGTTGAAAGGATAGCAATTCCAAGTCCATTAAGAACTTTTGGAAGATCTTCACGTTTTTTGTAAACACGCAAACCTGGTTTAGAAACACGTTTCAAGTTTGTGATAACTTTTTCACCGTTTGCTCCGTATTTCAAGAACACGCGGATGATACCTTGTTTGTCATCTTCGATTACTTCAACGTTTTTTACAAAACCTTCGCGTTTAAGGATTTCAGCAATCCCTTTTTTGATGTTTGATGCAGGTACTTCAAGTACTTCGTGTTTTGCTTGGTTAGCGTTACGAATACGAGTTAGGAAGTCTGCGATTGGGTCAGTCATAACCATTTTATATTTCTCCTCTTACTAGTAGTTTGAATGTTTCACTTGCTAGTTAATGATTGAGCTAGGCTCAGAAAGTTTTGATACATACAAATGAGGATTTCTCATTTGAACACGAGCTACAACCTGGGCAAAAAAGATAGATTTGTCTTGGAGCATCGCTCCTGCATCAAATCTTCTATTTTTGCTGAGGTTGTCACGCTCTTTGTATCATGCTATTACCAAGATGCTTTAGTGACACCAGGGATTTGTCCTTTGTATGCCAATTCACGGAAGCAAACACGGCAAAGTTTAAACTTGCGGTAAACTGAGTGTGGACGTCCACAACGTTCACAGCGAGTGTATGCTTGAGTAGAGAACTTCGCTGGGCGTTTGTTCTTAGCAATCATAGATTTTTTAGCCATTAGTTTTACCTCCTATATTATTTTGCAAACGGCATACCAAGGCCAGTAAGCAATGCACGTGATTCTTCGTCTGTGTTCGCAGTAGTTACGATTACGATATCCAAACCACGAGTTTTATCAACATCATCAAAGTTGATTTCTGGGAAGATCAATTGTTCTTTCACACCAAGTGTGTAGTTTCCGCGTCCGTCAAATGATTTTGTTGGAACACCATGGAAGTCACGAACACGTGGAAGTGAAACTGAAACCAATTTGTCCAAGAATTCGTACATACGTTCGCCACGAAGAGTTACTTTCGCACCGATCGCTACACCTTCACGAAGACGGAAGCCGGCGATTGATTTTTTAGCTTTTGTGATAAGTGGTTTTTGACCTGAGATCAATGCCAATTCTTCAGCAGCTTTCTCAAGGTTTTTAGCGTTAGAAACAGCATCTCCAACACCCATGTTCAAAACGATCTTATCAACTTTTGGCACTGCCATAACTGATGAGTAGTTAAATTGTTCAGTCAAAGCTGAAACTACTTCATTAAGGTATTTTTCTTTTAAACGATTAGCCATTATACTTCTCCTTTCCTTCGTGATTAGTCAAGCACTTCGCCTGATTTTTTGTTATAACGAACTTTTTTGCCGTCTACGAATTTGTAGCCAACACGTCCAGCAACACCGTTCTTGTCTAAGACTTGAACGTTTGATACATGGATTGGAGCTTCTTTTTCGATGATAGCACCTTGAGGGTTTTCGTTATTTGGACGTTGGTGTTTTTTAACAAGGTTTACACCTTCAACAACAACTTTATTTACTTTTGGAAGAGCAGCAACGACTTTAGCTTCAACACCTTTGTCTTTACCAGCAATTACACGAACTTTGTCGCCAGTTTTTACAAACATTTTATTCTCCTTTTATTCTTACGCCCGATGGGCACCCTGGCCAATGGGCCAGGGGACTGTGTTTGTGATTTTTAAAATTAAAGTACTTCTGGAGCAAGTGATACGATCTTCATGAAACCACCGTCACGCAATTCGCGAGCGACTGGGCCAAAGATACGAGTTCCGCGAGGAGTTTTGTCTTCACGGATGATCACTGCAGCATTTTCGTCGAATTTGATGTATGAACCATCTTTACGACGAGCACCTGATTTAGTACGAACGATAACAGCTTTTACAACGTCACCTTTTTTAACCGCACCACCAGGAGTAGCTTGTTTTACAGATGCCACAATAACATCACCGATGTTTGCAAATTTACGTCCTGAACCACCAAGAACTTTGATAGTCAAGATTTCGCGAGCACCACTGTTGTCTGCGACTTTCAAACGAGTTTCTGTTTGAATCATTTCAGTTTTCTCCTTTCAGGTTAGATTAGATGATGACCGCTTCTTCAACAACTTCTACAAGACGGAAGCGTTTTGTAGCTGAAAGCGGACGAGTTTCCATGATACGAACGATATCGCCTTCTTTGGCAACGTTGTTTTCATCATGAGCTTTGTATTTTTTAGAATAGTTGATACGTTTACCATAGACTGGGTGGTTACGTTTAGTTTCAACTACAACTGTGATTGTTTTGTCCATTTTGTCAGACACAACGCGTCCAACAAGAACTTTACGATTATTGCGTTCCATTGAAATTCTCCTTCCCTAGTCTATTATTTAGCTTCTGATTGAACAGTTTTGATACGAGCGATTTGTTTTTTCACTTCTTTCAAACGTCCAGTTTGCTCCAATTGACCTGCAGCCGCTTGGAAACGAAGTTCAAACAATTCTTTTTTCAATTCATTTTCACGCTTCGCGAGTTCTTCTTGAGAAAGACCACGAAGTTCTTTAACAAATTCTTTTACTTCTGTAAGTTTCATGACCTCTCCTTATTTTGCTTCACGTTTTACGAATTTACATTTAACTGGTAATTTGTGGCTTGCAAGACGAAGCGCTTCACGAGCGATCTCTTCAGATACACCAGCAACTTCAAACATTACTTTACCACGTTTAACTGGTGCTACCCAACCTTCAGGTGCCCCTTTACCAGATCCCATACGTACCCCGATAGCTTTAGCGGTGTATGATTTGTGTGGGAAGATTTTGATCCAAACCTTACCACCACGTTTCATGTAACGAGTCATGGCAATACGAGCAGCTTCGATTTGGCGGTTAGTGATCCAGTGGCTAGTTGTAGCCTGAAGACCGTATTCACCGAATGATACTTCTTTTCCACCTTTTGCTTCACCGCGCATTTTACCACGGAATTCGCGACGGTGTTTTACACGTTTAGGTACTAACATTGGTTATTTACCTCCTTTAGCGTCTTTACGAGCTGGAAGAACTTCACCACGGTAGATCCATACTTTAACACCAAGTTTACCGTAAGTTGTATCTGCTTCTTCCCAAGCGTAATCGATGTCTGCGCGAAGTGTGTGGAGTGGAACTGTACCTTCAGAGTATCCTTCAGCACGAGCAATATCTGCACCGTTCAAACGACCTGATACTTGAGTTTTGATTCCTTTAGCTCCAGCGCGCATAGTACGTTGGATCGCTTGTTTTTGAGCACGACGGAAAGCCACACGTTGCTCCAATTGACGAGCAATTCCTTCACCAACAAGGTGAGCATCCAAGTCAGGACGTTTGATCTCGATGATGTTGATGTGAACTTGTTTACCTGTCAATTTGTTAAGAGCTGCACGAAGTGCATCGACGTTTGCTCCACCTTTACCGATAACCATACCTGGTTTAGCAGTGTGAAGAGAAACGTTAACTTTGTTTACTGCGCGTTCGATTTCAATAGTAGAAACCGCTGCGTCAGCTAATTCTTTTTGAATAAATTTGCGGATTGCAAGATCTTCATGAAGGTAATCCGCGTATTCTTTTTCAGCATACCATTTGGCATCCCAATCACGGATGATGCCGACACGCATTCCAATTGGATGTACTTTTTGACCCACGATGTTACCTCCTTATTTTTCTGTCACAACCACTGTGATGTGGCTTGTGCGTTTGTTGATTGGTGAAGCTGAACCTTTCGCACGTGGACGGAAACGTTTCATCGTTGGTCCTTCGTTTGCGAATGCTTCAGATACTACCAAGTTTGCTTTTTCCAAACCAAAGTTGTTTTCAGCGTTTGCTACTGCTGAATTCAACACTTTCAAGATGATTTCAGCTGCTTTGTTTGGAGTGAATTTCAAGATTGCTACTGCATCGGCTACGCTTTTACCACGGATGTTGTCAAGAACAAGACGTGATTTACGAGGTGAAACACGCACTGTACGAGCCATTGCTTTAGCTGAAGTAATTTCTGCCATTTATGTTCTCCTTATTTTCTACGTGTCTTCTTGTCATCTGCAGCGTGACCTTTGTAAGTACGAGTTGGTGCAAATTCACCAAGCTTGTGACCTACCATGTCTTCTTGGATGTAAACAGGTACGTGTTTACGTCCATCATAAACTGCGATAGTGTAACCAATGAAACTTGGGAAGATCGTTGAACGACGTGACCAAGTTTTGATAACTTTTTTCTTTTCGTCGTTAGCTTGAGCTTCAACTTTTTTCATCAAATGCTCATCGACGAAAGGTCCTTTTTTAAGACTGCGTCCCATTTTATTTTTTTCTCCTTTAAATATAGTACCACAGCGGCTTGCGCTCACAAGGAGCGCTACCGAGCTGGCGGATCATCTAGCGCTTAAGCGACTAGTTCTAAATTATTTCTCGTTGCGACGACGAACGATAAGTTTGTCAGATTTCGCTTTCTTGTTACGAGTTTTAAGACCAAGAGCAGGTTTGCCCCATGGAGTAGATGGTGCTTTACGACCAACTGGTGCTTTACCTTCACCACCACCATGTGGGTGATCATTCGGGTTCATTACAGAACCACGAACTGTTGGACGGATACCTTTCCAACGGCTACGACCAGCTTTACCAAGGTTTACAAGTCCATGTTGTTCATTTCCGACAACACCAACTGTAGCACGGCAAGTACCAAGGATCATACGAACTTCGCCTGATTGAAGACGTACAAGTACGTATTTACCTTCTTGACCCAATACTTGAGCAGAAGCTCCAGCAGCACGTACCAATTCTCCACCACGACCTGGTTTCAACTCGATGTTGTGGATCAAAGTACCAACTGGGATGTTAGCAAGTGGAAGAGCGTTTCCGACTTTGATATCTGCTTCTGGACCTGAAACGATACGTTGACCAACTTCAAGACCTTTTGGAGCGATGATGTATGCTTTCACACCGTCAGTGTAGTGTACCAAAGCGATGTTTGCAGAACGGTTTGGATCGTACTCAATTGTTTTTACAACTGCTTCAACGTTATCTTTGTTACGTTTGAAGTCGATCAAACGGTAATGACGTTTGTGTCCACCACCTTGGTGACGAACTGTGATACGTCCGTTGTTGTTACGACCTGCTTTGCTCTTCAATGAAACGAGCAAAGATTTCTCTGGTGTGCTTGTTGTGATTTCAGCGAAATCCAAAGAAGTCATATTACGGCGACCGTTTGTTGTTGGTTTATAAACACGAATTCCCACGATATTTCCTCCTTAGATTATTCAGCTTCAGTAGCGAACAACTCGATTGCTTTTGAATCAGCTGTAAGCGTGATGATAGCTTTTTTAGTTTTTGAAGTAAAACCAGTGTAACGTCCAACGCGTTTTGCTTTAGGTTTTACGTTTACAGTGTTCACATTCGCAACTTTTACACCTTCAAAGGCAGCTTCAACAGCTTGTTTGATCAAAAGTTTGTGAGCGCGAGTGTCAACTTCGAATACATATTTGCCTGCTTCAAGTTGAGCCATTGACTTTTCAGTGATAACAGGTTTTTTGATAACATCATACAAATTCATTATGCAAGAACCTCCTCGATTTTAGAGATAGCTGCTTGAGTAACAAGAAGTTTGTCACTATTTGCGATGTCAAGAACACTTGCAGTTGTAGCAGTCGCAACTTTCACGTTTGGAAGGTTACGAGCTGAAAGAGCTGCGAATTCGTTTCCTTCTTCAAGAATAACAAGGACTTTAGAATCGATGCTCAAAGCTGCAAGAACTTTTGCAAATTCAGCAGTTTTTGGAGCTGTAAATTCAAGAGAATCAACGGCTACAAATTTGTTTTCAGCAACTTTTTCTGAGTAAACAGATTTAAGCGCAAGGCGACGAACTTTTTGAGGAAGTTTGTACGCATAGCTACGTGGAGTTGGTCCGAAGACGATTCCACCACCACGCCATTGTGGAGAGCGGATAGAACCTTGACGAGCACGTCCAGTTCCTTTTTGACGCCATGGTTTGCGTCCGCCACCTGAAACGGCTGAGCGGTTTTTAACTGCGTGAGTTCCTTGACGAAGGCTAGCACGTTGGCTGATGATCACATCAAATACAACTGCTTGGTTTGGTTCGATACCAAAGATCGCATCGTTAAGAACAACTTCGCCCGCTTGTTTACCAGTTTGGTCGAATAATGTTACATTTGCCATTTTGACTGTATTCCCCTTTCCTTATTATTTACCAGCTTTAACTGCTGACTTGATAGTGATAAGAGATTTCTTAGCACCTGGTACGTTACCTTTGATAAGGATAACGTTCTTTTCTGGAACAACTTGTACAACTTCAAGGTTTTGAATAGTTACACGATCGCCACCCATGCGTCCTGCAAGGTTTTTACCTTTGAATACGCGGTTAGGTGCAACAGGTCCCATAGAACCTGGACGACGGTGGTAACGAGAACCGTGAGCCATAGGTCCACGTGATTGTCCGTGGCGTTTGATAACGCCTTGGAAACCTTTACCTTTAGAAGTACCAGTTACATCAACAATGTCTCCAGCTTCGAAAGTATCAACTGTGATTTCAGCACCAACTTCCAAGCCTTCAACGTTTTTGAATTCACGAATGAAGCGCTTAGGAGCCGTGTTAGCTTTTGCTACATGTCCTTTAGCAGGTTTGTTGCTCAATACTTCGCGTTTGTCATCGAAACCAACTTGGATAGCGTTGTAACCATCTGTTTCAACAGTTTTAACTTGAAGAACAACGTTTGGAGTTGCTTCGATAACTGTTACAGGGATCAATTCGCCAGCTTCAGTGAAGATTTGAGTCATTCCCACTTTTTTCCCTAAGATTCCTTTTGTCATGAGAAAATAGTTCCTTTTCTATAGTTTTTTATTCAAAAAGTTTTTAACGAGCGTTTTTTATGCTCAAGGTATCAAGCTTTAGATTAAAGTTTGATTTCTACGTTTACACCACTTGGAAGATCCAATTTCATCAAAGCGTCAACTGTTTTTTGAGTTGGGTTGATGATATCGATCAAACGTTTGTGTGTACGCATTTCGAATTGTTCGCGAGAATCTTTATATTTGTGAGTCGCACGAATGATTGTGTAGAGGCTACGCTCAGTTGGAAGTGGGATCGGACCCGCAACTTGTGCACCTGTACGAGTAGCTGATTCTACGATTTTTGCAGCCGCTGTGTCAAGTGTACGGTGTTCATACGCTTTCAAACGGATGCGGATTTTTTTGTTTGCCATCTTTTTCTCCTTTTCGTCTATTTAAGATAATAGGCTAGCTCCACAAGAAAACCGACGCGCGTTGCGTGGCAATGCAACCGAGCGTGTCGCAACCTCTTGCATCAAAGCTAATAGCTGTTTTTCACAGCACCATAGTAGTTTAACACAATGGAAGCCCCAATGCAAGGGATTTGAATAGATTTTTTTCGTTTTTTTGATGAAAGTGTTTTCGAAAAGTATAGATTACTAAAAAAGTTGCTATTATATAGAAAAAAGGGAGCGAGACAGAACAAATTTATTTCCAAATTTGTTCTGTCTCGCCCCCGCACAGTTGATTAGGTTATCTTTGGAGCTTAACAAGCGAACAAAGATACCAATCAACCACTGCGTCTATCAGTTATTCCTATTATTCTCAGATGGCTGTAGTCTTTTTTCTTCCTATTTAGCTTTTCCTAGAAATTCCGTCCTGATTTGTTATAGCCATATTTTTCGACGAAATGCTCACGGAATTCTAAGAGATTGTCATCCATGATGGCTTGACGGACCTGCTTCATGAGGTTGATCAAGAAGTACAGGTTGTGGTAGCTGGTCAAGCGAATGCCGAAGGTCTCATCTGCCTTGAGGAGGTGGCGAAGATAAGCACGGGTGTAATTCTTACAAGTGTAGCAATCACACTCATGGTCTAGCGGTGTAAAGTCTTCTGCAAATTGCGCATTTTTCACCACCAGACGTCCTTGACTAGTCATACAGGTGCCATTTCGCGCAATCCGCGTCGGTAAGACACAGTCAAACATGTCCACTCCACGAATTACGCCATCGATCAGACTGTCTGGAGCTCCTACTCCCATGAGATAGCGAGGCTTGTTCTCTGGTAAGAGAGGGGTTGTGAAATCCAGCACGGCATTCATCTCTTCATGGCTTTCTCCAACAGCTAATCCACCGATAGAATAGCCTGGGAAGTCCATGCTAACGAGATCACGCGCAGACTGACGGCGCAAGTCTTCAAATCCAGCCCCTTGGACAATCCCGAAAAGACCTTGATCATGAGGGCGACGATGAGCCTTAAGGCCACGTTCTGCCCAACGACTGGTCCGTTCGATTGATTTCTTCACATAATCATAGGGTTGATAGAACTGAGGACATTCGTCAAAGGACATCATGATATCGCTCCCTAGATTGTTTTGGATCGAGATGGCCTTTTCTGGGGAGAGGAACATCTTCGAACCATTGAGGTGATTTTTAAAGGTTACCCCTTCTTCGGTGATATTGCGGGTATCCGCTAGTGAATAGACCTGGAAGCCTCCACTATCTGTTAAAATGGGCTGGTCCCAGTTCATGAACTGGTGCAGTCCTCCTGCTTTTGCGACCAAGTCGTCCCCCGGACGAAGCCAGAGATGGTAGGTGTTGGCCAAAATAATTCCGGACCCCATTTCCTTGAGTTCTTCTGGCGATTGAGTCTTAACGGTTGCCTGAGTCCCTACAGGCATAAACATTGGGGTTGGGAAGGTCCCGTGGGGGGTGATAATTTCTCCCAGACGAGCTCCTGTATGCTTTTCTTTTTTGATTAATCGATATTGAATCGGTGAATCTGTCATGGTTACCTCCGTACTGGGAAAAACAGTCCCAGCCTTCTTATTCCTGTCACAGGATCTCCTGTGAGCACCTGTACGATTGTACCAAATTTTACCAGCTCTGTCACGGACTTGTGTTATAATAAAGGTTACTACTACCATGAAAGAGGACATAATGAATATCAAATTGGTTCGTGCTCAAGCTCGTCAGCTGCAATTGCAACATCCCAAAGTCTTCTCCTACTTTGCCTTACCAACTTTCCTGACAATCCTTGCAAGTTACATGCTGACAGGGACAGACATCACTGAAACACTTGCTCACATGGAACTTAGAGAAGGGATGCTCTTTCTTCTAAGCCGACAGATTTTCCCTGCGATTATTGGATTTATCCTTTCTTTTCTCTATTTAGGGGCAACTTTTCGCTTTTTGATTTCTGCCTCTAGCAAGGGAGAAAAGAGCTTTGGTATCTTCACCATCTTTCAGAGCCAGTATTTTACACCTGCGTTTTTAACGTTATTCATTAAGCAAGTAATCCTGTCTTTGTGGGGGAGCCTCCTCTATGTTAGTCAACTCCTCTTAACAGTGGTCAGCTATCACGTTCTCGCTATCAATGAATCCTTCTCCACTACGTCTACCCTTAGAGCGGATACTCCAGAAGTTCAAGCAATTCTTAAGTTAGCTCCAACGATGACGACCGGCCTCTTAATGGCTCTGGTTGGGCTCCTGCTCTTCCTCCCTTTTTATTACCAGTATAGTTTGGTCGAATTGATCCTATATAGTCGACTGATGACAGGAACCTATGATGGGCCTATGTCTGTCCTCCGCCAAAGCAAGGAAGAGATGAAAGGCTTTAAGAGCCACCGCCTTGTTCTTGATTTGAGTCTGCTCGGTTGGCAAATTCTATCTTTTTTCACTTTAGGAATGGCGAATTTTTATGTCAAACCTTATGCAACTAGTTGCCAAATCATCTTCTACCATATCCTCCTTCAAAAACGGATGCAGGCGGACAGTCGCTTCCAGCAAAAGGCGCCGGACCTACCAAAGTCTAATCCTCTTGATTAACAAAGAAAACAAGAAAACCCACCTTCGATTGGAGCCATTCTCCAAAGTACTAGGTGGGTTCTTTTTTCTCTGTTAGGGAAATCCGTCTGCATTTATTTCATCTCTCGTATCAGTTTTAATCACTGAATGAAAGACGAGAGGTTCTGAGATAAACCAAAGGCTATCCTTCTCCTAAGACCAAACGAGTGTACTCGCGTTTGATACAGCGGTTCATGACGATATCTTCTCGTCCAGCTCCACGAAGGATTTCTTCTGCTTCTTGATTTTCCAGCTCTAGTTGCGCCCAGAAAATCTTCGCATCCGACTCGATAAAGTCACGCGCTACATCTGGCAAAAACTCACTGCGACGGTATACATCGACGATATCTACTGGGAAAGGAATTTCCTGCAAGCTAGCGTACACCCTTTCTCCAAGGATTTGCCCACCGGCTGCACGAGGATTAACAGGAATAATCCGATAGCCCCGCTCTTGCATCTCCTTGCTGACACGATGGCTGGTTGTCTCTTCACGGTCAGATAATCCAACTACAGCAATGATTTTACTGGTTTCTAGGTAATGTTTGATAATGCCATCACTAGGATTGCGAAATGAATAGGCCATATGAATCTCCTTTTGTATGCGTTTCCTTTCTTTAAATAGTATAACAATACGGAAGGCATTGCAAGTGTTTGTCGTTAAAAGCGGTAGGAAACTAAAAAGTCTCCTACCGCTTTCTGTTTTGAACAAACTCAATCTTATTTGGCTTCATACCATGTTTTGCCTTCATTCTCATCGGCTTCCAGTGGCACCGCAAGCTCAATAGCGGATTCCATGGTCTCTTTGACGAGTTCTTTGACCGCTGCCAGTTCATCACTTGGTACTTGCAGAACAATTTCGTCGTGGACCTGAAGAAGCATCTTGGTCTTGTATGCTCCTGCTCCTAGCGCTTGGTCCAAGTGAATCATAGCAATTTTCAAGATATCGGCTGCCGATCCTTGGATTGGTGAGTTGATAGCTGTCCGTTCCGCAAAGCCTCGAACATTGAAGTTGCGAGAATTGATATCTGGAATCTCCCGACGACGCTTGAAGAGAGTCTCCACATAGCCTTTGTCACGCGCTTCCCGCACCACTCTCTCCATATAGTCCTTGATGCCAGGGTAGCGTTCGAAGTAGGTCTCAATATAGGCCTTGGCTTCTTTTCGGCTGATCCCTAGGTTGTTAGACAGTCCAAAGTCGGAAATCCCATAAACCACACCGAAGTTTACTGCCTTGGCATTACGACGGTCATTCGGCGTCACATCTTCTGGTTTTTCAATATTGAAGACCCGCATAGCAGTCGATGTATGGATATCTGCCCCATGTTTAAAGGCATCAATCAAATGTTCATCTCCTGAAATATGGGCTAAAACGCGCAGTTCGATCTGTGAATAGTCCGAACTGAGCAAGACACTATTTTCCTCTTCTGGAACAAAGGCCTTACGAATAAGGCGACCTTGCTCCAAACGGACAGGAATGTTTTGCAGGTTGGGATCCACGCTGGACAAGCGGCCTGTCTGCGTCAAATCCTGCACATAGCGGGTATGGATTTTCCCATCTTCCAAAATCCAGTCTTGAAGACCGATGACATAGGTCGACTGGATCTTAGCAATTTGGCGGTATTCAAGAATCTTAGACACAATCGGTGCAATTGGAGCCAGGCGTTCCAAGACATCAACAGCTGTTGAATAGCCGGTTTTGGTCTTCTTAGTATATTCAAGAGGAAGTTCCAATTTTTCAAAAAGGATGACGCCCAATTGTTTTGGGGAATTGATGTTAAATTCTTCTCCTGCTAACTCGTAGATTTCTTGAGTCAAGCGTTCCAAGACCCCTTCGTTTTCCACCTGCATGTCTTCTAGGGTCTGGCTCTCTACCTTAATCCCTGCGATTTCCATCTTGGCCAAAACAGCTGCTAGTGGTTGCTCCATATCATAGAGCAAATCTAATTGGTCATGGGCTTGCAACTGCTCCATCATAGGCTCTTCGGTATCCAGTAGAACAGCGACTTTCCGTGCCAAATGCTCTAATAGGACCGCCTTTTCTGGGATAGCTTTCTTGGCTCCCTTGCCATAAACGACTTCGTCTAGCGGCAGCGCAATCTGACTATAGAGACTCGCAATGGTTGAAATTTCATTGTCCTCTACGGTCGACAAGAGATACTTGGCCAATCGACTGTCAAACGCGGGATTTTGAAGGGTAATTCCCAAGTGGTTGAGCAAGACCTTGGCCCGCTTGAAGTCATAGATCTTGAGGGGCGTTTTTTCGAGAAATTCTTTGAAAATCGGTGTTTGTAAAAGACCAGTATCAGTACTTGCGTAGAACTGACCTTTGGTCCCCCATGCAAAACCGATGATGGGTTCTGTATGGTAATTGTCCCCAAAAATCTCAAAATGGAAGAAACTATCTTCCGTAAGCATATCTGAAGTGACTTGCTCGACTTCTGTATAGTCAATTTCTACAGGAGCTGCTTCTTCTCCACTTAAATCCAATGCTTGGCGAAGTTGCTTAAAGCCCATCTCTTCATAAAACTTGGCGAGATTTTCTAGATGGGGGCCCGTATAGGTGATATCATCCAGGCCAATCTCAATGGGCGCATTGGTATCAATGGTCGCAAGTATCTTGGACAGATAGGCCTGCTCCTTGTCGTTGATGAGGTTTTCCTTCATCTTAGAAGCCTTCATCTCATCGATATGCTCGTAAATGCCATCGAGAGAACCATATTCTAGGAGTAGTTTAATCCCGGTCTTTTCTCCGATTTTGGTGACACCCGGGATATTATCCGACTTATCTCCCATCAAAGCCTTGAGGTCGATAAATTGCTCTGGTGTCAGTCCCATCTTTTCTTTCAGATAGGCTGGAGTGAATTCCTCAAACTCCGCTACCCCTTTTTTAGAGATTTCAACCACCGTATTGTCATCTGTCAGCTGGATCAAATCCTTGTCCCCAGAGACAATGGTCACATCAAATGGCACCGAGGTAGTTTCTGCCATCTTATCTAGCGTTCCAATAATATCATCCGCTTCATACTGGGCCAGCTCATAATGACGGATTCCCAAATGATCCAGTTGCTCACGAATAAAAGGGAACTGCTCACGGAACTCATCTGGAGTTTTTGCACGCCCCCCTTTATAGTCGGCATACATCTCCGTCCGAAAAGTCGTCTTGCCTGCATCAAAAGCAACGAGGACATGGGTCGGTTGGATGCGCTCCAAGAGATGACTCAACATGAGGTTAAAGCCATAGACCGCATTAGTATGCAACCCATTGGCATTTTTGAAGCGATCGATTTGATTATAGAGTGCAAAAAAGGCACGAAAAGCGACGGAAGACCCGTCGATGAGTAGTAATTTGTTCTTTTTTTCCATAGGCTTATTATACCACGAATCACAAGGTCTCTGGTACATAAAAACTCTACCCTTTCGGGTAGAGCCTTCTTTAGGAGTTTCTTATGAAAAATGAAGAGAAGTGTTTATTCGCCGTAACAAGAACCTTGTTGTGGCAATTTCTTAAAGCGTTTTGGATAATTCACTGAGATTTTCATGTTCTGTACCTCATTTCTTATTGGATGAGTTTAGTATAGAGCTCAAACCTAAACCATTCCTTATAGAAAGCTCCAAGAAAACTAAAAGCTGAGGCGCAAAGCACGCAGTTGTTTTTTGCTACAGACCGGTAACTGAAGATGGATCCCTTGTCATCGCAGCCCTAAGGATAGGAATGAAAAACTCTTCCCAATCTGGAAGAGCTGATCCTTATCCAAGCAGAAGAAGGCTGACTAAGGCGGCTATCGCTGGACCACCTTGGGTCAAAATGATTTTTTTATTAGAAGTTACAGCCCCATAAGCTGCTGCACCAATAATAAAGAGCAGAAAAATCGTGACAATTTCACTGTTTCTAGCTACAAAGAGGCCGTAGAGGAGGAAGACACCAATCAGAGCATTATAAACGCCTTGGTTTTTGAAGAGAGCCGTCACAGATGGACGATGCAATTCTTCCTGATCCATATTAAAGACACGACTAGTCGATGCCGAGTGGGTTGCTAAACTCTCAAGATAAAAAATATAGAAATGCTCAAAAGCAGCAAGGCTTGCTAAAACAATGGTTAAGACAGACATATTATTCTCCTTTTAAAATGTAATTTGCTCGAGGCCAGACACCAACTTTTCGAGTAGGTGACTCAACTGATTCCGCTCTTTTTCAGAAAGAATCTGATCTATCTGGCCTTTTACCTGTAGATGATGTGCTGGAGGATGGACCAACAACCGATCTCTGGCAAGCTCCGTAAGTTCCACCACAATCTCCCGTTGATTTTCTGGATTGCGAGTACGAGTAACATAGCCACTAGCTTCTAAGACTTTGAAGTGGCGGGTTAAGGCTGCAGGGTCAATTGCTAGTTTCTCCTGAAGGGCCGCTTGGCTACACGGCGCTTCTGCTACTAACAACTGAAGCATCTGATAACGAGTTAGACTAATGCCCAATTGTTTTTCAAATAATTGGGTTGAAGACTGATCAGCTAGCTTCAACTGATAAAGCAAGTCATGCATTTCTGACATTCCTTCTCTCCGATCTTTTTATTGACTTATCAATAATTGATTTATCAAGTATATCGTTTTAAAAAAATCGAAGCAATAAATTTGCTTACCTCAAACGAAATAATTTCCTCCTAAGAAAAGCAAAGTAAAAGACCACCGGATTTGGTGGCCTTTTAGGGAGATTATTATGAAAAAGAAAAGTTTTAGGATTTCATAAACAAAGTTAGGAGGTCTTTGTTTATGGTTTTATTATATCGGATTTATCTTAAAGATTTCTTAAGGAATTATTTCATTTCCAAAACAAATTGTTTACGGATTCTTTTCATAGCGCCTTTCCAGCAACAAAGAAGCCTAGCTTTGTTAAATAAGTCAACTTTTTTCTTCTTCAAAATAGAGGCGAATGTCATCCAAATGACGAATCGCATGATTGACATCCGGCTTGTAATCCAAAAAATTAATACTCACGATTCCTGCATTGTCTGCCAGATCAACATCCAAAGTTCGATCTCCAATATAATAGGTCTCACTCCGATCCAGTTGATACTTATCCACTAGATAATCGACTCCTTCTGGGTCTGGTTTTCTCCGAAAGCCATTGTCCGTTGTGACAATCTCTTGAAAATAGGATAAGATCCCTAGATCTTCCAAAATTGGGTAGGCATTCTTCCCCTTGTGGGTATAGACGAATTGGACAATCCCTTCCTCTTTAGCCCAAGCTAGAATGTCTCTAGCTCCTGGCATCAGATGAACTTGGGCGTTTTTCTCACGCAAGCTAGAAGCACGATGACGATTCATCTCTTCCGCATCCAAACCATGTTCTCTAGCCACTTCTTCAAGAAGTGCCTGGACGGATTGTTGAAGGATAAAGGCATGGACCGCTTCTCGATCAAAGTCCAAAGAGTAATGGGCATAAGTCTCAGCAATCCCATCTAAAATAGCTTCATAAGAATCCAAAAGAGTTCCATCCAAATCCCAAATAAAAGCTCGTGTCATACATTTTATTCCTTCCATGTCCGATGATAGAGTGTTTTTAAGAAAATCCAGCGAAATCCATTGTCCAAAAGGGTACCAGCCCAAATCCCTGGCAAGCCCCAACCGAGGCTAACCCCCATCAGATAACCTGAGCCAATCCGAATCACCCACATGCCGATAGTGGTCGCATAGAAGGGAAGACGCGCGTTGCCTAACCCTTGCCAGACCGCGGTATAGATGACTGTCCCAGCTGTCAGAGGCGTTCCAAGTAAGGAGAACAAAATGACGGATAAGGAGGCAGCAAGGGCTCCTGGATCCTTAGTGTAAAGGGCTGTTAAAGGACTTCCAAACAAGAAGATGGTAAGGGCGAGGGGGAGCATGGAGAGAAAGGAAATCCAAAAACTCCGACTGGTGATTTGCTTTATCCCTTGTAAATCATTCTGTCCCAAACTTTTGGCGACTAACATGACCGTCGCTGTCGCAATTCCAAAGGCCGGCATATAGTTGAACTGGGTCAAGACTTCCCCAATAGCATTCCCAGCTACCGCTCTAGTACCAAAAACGGCCACCATGGCAATGATAACAATATCCCCTGCTCGCATCATGAGGCGTTCACCAGCAGCAGGCAAAGCTAAGGACAGCAAGTCTCGATCCAAGCCCCAACGAAAAGGAGCGAAGGGAAGTTGAACCTGACGCCAGAGCAAGTAAGTTCCTAACAAGCGGGAGAGAACCGTTCCTAAGGCAGCCCCGGCGATGCCCAGTCCAAAAACAAAGATCAGGATGCTGGATAACAGAGCATTCAAAACATTGGTCAACAAACTGACATACATGGGTAGTCGCGGGTTATGAGCCACACGGACTAAGGCTCCCAAGGTCGTCATCAGACCTAAAAGCAAAATACTTCCTCCGACAAGGGATAAGTAAATCCCTCCGGCTTCTGCAACGGCCGCTTCAACTCCCAAGAGGGCAATCAATTCCTTGCCAAAGCAGAGGGATAAGGCCCCCAAAATACAACTTAATAAAAACGTGACTTTAATAGACTCAGTAGCCTGACGAGCTATGGCTTTCTGATCTTTTTGTCCCATACTTTTAGACAAGAGACTCACAACCGCTGCTCCGAGAGCGATAAAAATAGCTTGGTAAATCGTAATGATATTACCTGCAACGGATACACCCGATACGGCTACTAAACCCAACTGAGCGACCAAGTAGCTATCTACCATCCCCATGAGCATTTGGAGAAAGTTTTCTCCGATGGCTGGAAGGGCAATTCTTAAAATTTGTCGATCTACTTGTTGTTGACGTGACACACTTTCCTCCTGATGAAAAGAAACTCAGCTAGTTGCCTAACTGAGTTCTGCTTGTAGAACTATTGTGGGATTTATCCAGCCAAGTCCTAGAGACTCCTGCTTTCTAATTTTGGGACTCCCACTTACAATCCCAAATAGGCTTCAACTGCAGCCTGCATTTCTGTTGCTGCAACAGTTGTCTTATGACGAACTGGAGCAGTTTCGAGACCATCCACTGCTGGTGGCAAGGCTACACCTGAAATTTCGTGTAATTGAGCCAAGGCTTCAAAGTCGCTTAAACCTGATTGTCCAGTTACAGCTTCTACTGCAACGACTGGGAACTTGTATGGACTAGCTGTTGAAGCAATCACCGTCTTGGTCGCATCACCTGTCGCTGCTTGGTATTTTTTATAAACTGCTGAAGCAACCGCTGTATGAGGGTCCTCAATATAAGAATCTGACTCATAAACACGCTTAATTTCTGCTGCGGTTTCTGCTTCTGTTGCATACTCTGCCGCAAAGAGGTCCAAAATCTCTGTATCAAAGTCTGTCAATTCATACTGACCTTGCGTATTCAAGGCATTCATGAGTTCAGCTGTCTTTTCAGCATCATTTCCCAAAAGATGGAAAATGAGACGCTCCAAGTTTGAAGACACTAAGATATCCATAGATGGGCTAGTGGTTACCTTAAACTCACGCTTCTTGTCATAGACACGAGTCTTAAAGAAGTCTGTCAAGACATTGTTGTCATTTGAAGCACAAATCAACTTACCGACTGGTAGGCCGATTTGCTTAGCATAAAATGCTGCCAAGATATTTCCGAAGTTTCCTGTCGGTACAGTGAAGTTAACCTTGTCACCAGTATTAATCTCGCCAGTTTTAATAAGTTGAGCGTAGGCATAAACATAATAAACAATCTGTGGGACCAAACGACCAATATTCATAGAGTTAGCTGATGAGAACTGGAGCTTGTTGGCTGCCAATTTTTCACGGAGGGCCACATCATTGAACATATGCTTCACATTTGTCTGAGCATCGTCAAAGTTTCCATCAATGGCGATGACATGGGTATTTTCGCCCGTTTGAGTGGTCATTTGCAACTCTTGCACCTTGCTGACACCGTCTTTTGGATAAAATACGATAATTTCAGTACCTGGAACATCCGCGAACCCTGCCATAGCAGCTTTCCCAGTGTCTCCAGATGTCGCTGTCAAGATAACAATTTTGTTTTCCAAGCCGTGTTTCTTAGCAGCTGTCGTCATGAAGTAAGGCAAGATCGACAAGGCCATGTCTTTAAATGCGATGGTTGAACCGTGGAACAATTCCAAGTTGTATTGACCATCAAGTTTGACAAGAGGGGCAATAGCTGGTGTATCAAACTTGCTGTCATAGGCATTGGTGATACAGTAGTCCAACTCTTCAGCTGTAAAGTCATCCAAGAAGGCTGACAAGACAAGTTTAGCTACCTCTTGATAAGAAGCATCTTTTAATGTGTCAAAATCCAAGTCCACCTTTGGATAACTCACTGGAGTAAATAAGCCTCCATCTGTTGCTAAACCTTGCAAAATCGCCTGGCTGGCTGTTACGGTATTTTTCGCATCACGCGTTGATTGATAAACTAATGTCATGTACATTTCCTCATTCTGTTCCTTAAGATACGAATTAGACTCCTCTAACTTTCGTACAATCTATTCCATTATACCATGAATTCTTGTGAATTTTGTCAGTGAGAATGAAATTGTCTGAAAAAAGAGCCCACTGCTTGCAAACTGAAAATCAACGAAAACCTCTCTTCATCAATTTATCTGCCCTCCGACTCTGGCTACTCTCTTTTCACTTGTTCATAGGAGTCCTTGCCATCATTGAGCTTGTCCCAGATGACGACTTTTCCTTCTTTAAGGGATTTTTGAACATCAATGATCCGCTGGTTGGAAGAGCCACGAAACTGCAACATCAGGTTGCGCTTGCTCTTATCATAGCGACCATCCACCAGAATATCAATCAGCGAAAGTAGCTCCAATTTGTCCGGCGTCTCCAGCATCATTTCTTCCCAGGTGTAGCCGGTCCAAGACCAGATATCTTTGTCGGGCAATTCTCTTTTCACCCGCTTGACCAAGGGCAGCAGGATGCCAGTGTTGAGAAAGGGTTCCCCCCCAAGCAAGGTCAAGCCCTGAACATAGGGTTGGGCCAGATCGGCCATGATCTGCTCTTCCAACTCTTTGGTGTAGGGAATGCCTGCGTTGAAAGACCAGGTGGCTACATTGTAACAGCCCTCACAGTGAAACATGCAACCTGCTACATAGAGGGAGTTGCGTACTCCTTCGCCATCCACAAAGTTAAAAGCCTTATAGTCGATGATGCGCCCTTGACTCAGTTCTTCACTTTTCCATTCTTGAGGTTTGGGATTGTTCATGACACCTCCCCATCTAACTCTATCCAGTAGCGCTGACTTCTGTCGATTGTATTTTCGTAAACACCGCCAGCAGATAGAATCGTGCGACGGCTAGCTTCGTTGTCTTCATCACAGGTAATCAGCACTCGTTCTAGTCCTTGTTTTCGAGCCTCTGCTAGTCCTAGCTCTAGCTGCAACTTAGCCAAGCCCTTTCTGCGTTGACTGGGCCGGATGGAATAGCCAATGTGACCACCCTCTACAAATAATTTGTCATTCAAGGACAAGCGCAGGGCTAAAAAGCCCAGAGGGTAGCCAGTCTCATCAAAGGATAAAAATTGAATGGTAGGAACCCAGCATTCTGGCAGATTCTCAGTATCCTCCTGCTGCTCTACAATTCGCAACCAATCCGCAAAATCCTTTGCTCGCTTCCAAGTGGAGCCCATGCCACCGTGCATATAGGATTTTGCAGCATCGAACTCAGTAATCATCTCTAAAATCGCGTCTTTATCTTCTAAAGTTGGTCGTTGTAACTTCATAAACTTTCCTCAATCTAAATCAATCCAATAGCGCTCTTTCCCGCCTCGAACATCCTCTAAAGCTCCGCCATTAGTCAGAATCACTGCTCGACTGGCAGCATTGTCACTATCACAAGTCACTAAAGCACGTTTGATATTTTTACTTTTGGCTACTTGCAAGCCTTGCCGCAGCTGCTCTTTTGCCAATCCTTGCCCACGCGCAGAGGGACGGATACTATAGCCGATATGACCAGCATAATTCAGCAACCCCTCATTTAGTCTCAGCCGTAGATTCAAAAAACCTAAAGCATGGCCTGATTTATCAAACAATACGTACTGAATTGATGGAACACGATTTTCAGGCAAATTTATTCCCATTTCTTTTTGCATATTTGTCTCCAACCACTCTTCGTAGTCAAAGTTCTCAGCATCCCAAAATCCGCCATCGTGAGCTGATTGATTCGCTTCAAACTCTGCCATCATGTCTAATACAGTTTCTTTATCTGCTAGAGTCGGTCTGCGTAATTCCATCTTTACCTCCCCATACGAGAAAAGCGAGAGCGAACTCTCACTTTTATTTTTTCTTAGCTTTTTTTAAAAATTGCTCTCTCAGGCTGGCTACTCGGTCTTTTTTATTGATTCCACCTGTCGAATGTTTTTCGTGGAATCGTTGAACCTGGGCCTTGCCCTTATCGTCTAGTTGGTATTTTCCCATAATCTTCCTTTTCTAATCTGTCACTTGGTGTCCAGCTGATTTAATCGTGGACCCATTCATGTGTTTGACCCGCGCAGCGATTTCCTTATGACGACCATTAACCATAGGACGGGCTTGAGGATTTCCTAGATAGCCACAGGTCCGTTTGACCACATCAACTGTCTTAGGATCACTATTGCCACAGTTTGGACAAGTAAACCCTCGTTCGGTTGGTGTGAAATCCCCTTCAAAATCACACTTGTAGCAACGGTCAATCGGTGTATTGGTTCCGAGATAGCCGACGCGGTCATAGGCATAATCCCAAACCGCCTCTAGGGCTTTTGGATTTTGTTGGAGCACAGGATACTCGCAATAGTGGATGAAACCACCGGAGGCCCCTGCTTCTGGATAGACTTTTTCAAAATCCAGCTTCTCAAATGGGGTTGGGTTCTTGCGAACATCGTAGTGGAAACTATTGGTGTAATATTCCTTATCTGTGATATCCGGAACCTGACCAAATTTCTCCGTATCCAGGCGACAGAAGCGATCAGTCAAGCTTTCTGACGGCGTCGAATAGATGGAGAAGTGGTAGTCATACTGGTCGGACCATTCTTCGACCCGCTTCTTCATATCCTTGATGATGGCGATTGTAAATTGCTTGGCTTCTGGATTTTCTTCCCAATTTGGACCATAAAAGACAGTCGCTACTTCATACAATCCAATATAGCCGAGTGAAATGGTTGCTCTGCGATGACGGAAGAGCTGGTCTACCTGGTCATATTTACCCAAACGCTTCCCAAAAGCGCCATATTGGTAGAGAATCGGTGCATTGGCCGGAGTTGCTTCCTTGGTCCGCTCCACCCGATAGACCAAAGCATCTTCAGCGATGTTCATCCGCTCATTGAAGATTTCCCAGAATTTCTCTTTATTTCCTTCAGATTCCAAAGCAATCCGAGGGAGATTGACTGTCACAACCCCCAGGTTCATCCGACCAGAATTGACTTCAACGCCATTTTCATCCTTCCAACCTTGAAGGAAAGAGCGGCAACCCATGGGCACCTTGAAGGAGCCCGTCAACTCAACAATCTTGTCATAAGACAAAACGTCTGGATACATGCGCTTCGTCGCACATTCCAAGGCCAACTGCTTGATGTCGTAGTTGGGACTACCTGGTTCTAAGTTGAGCCCTCTTTTTAAACTGAAAATCAACTTAGGGAAAATAGCGGTCCTGTGTTCTGAACCAAGTCCCTTGATTCGAATTTCCAGAATGGCCTTTTGAATTTCCCGTTCGAAGCGATTGGTTCCAAGACCAAAGCCAAGCGAAGTAAAGGGCGTTTGCCCATTTGAGGTAAAGAGGGTATTGATCTCGTACTCCAAGGACTGCATGGCATCATAGATGTCCTTTTTCGTTTTTTGCCAAGCATAGTCCTCGCGTTTTTCAGGGAGAACCCACTCCTCTGCATCTTTCAAGTGCTTCTGATAATTCTTTTCTGCATAAGGAGCCAAGACTTCATCGATCCGGTCTGCTGAGCAACCCCCATACTGGCTAGAGGCTACATTGGCAATGATTTGCGAAATCTGAGCCGTTGCAGTTTGGATGGACTTGGGACTTTCTACTTCTGCATTCCCAATCTTAAAACCATTGCGCAGCATGCCTTCAAAATCGATCAAACAACAGTTGGTCATCGGAGTGTAAGGGCTATAGTCCAAATCATGGTAGTGGATATCCCCTTTTTGGTGGGCATTGGCTACGTGTTTGGGCAACATTTTAAGACCAATAGACTTGCCGACAATTCCTGCTGTCAAATCGCGCTGGGTATTAAAAACGTCACTGTCCTTATTGGCATTTTCATTAACGACAGCTTGGTCCTTGTTGAGGAGCTTGCCGATGGTAAAGTTGATATCCGTTGCCTTTGAGCGCTCAAAATCACGCTGCGTGCGATAGGTAATATAGCTCTCGGCAATCGCATATTCATTGGCTTGCAACAACTCATGCTCAACGACATTTTGAATCTCGTAAATTTTTACGCCACGAGGGAAGCGTTCCAAAATTTCAGCCACGATTCGGTCTGTTACGGTTTCTAATTTCGCTTCCAAGGCCGGAGTGAGACCGGTCACTTCTTCTGTCGCTTTGACCAAAGCACGGTAAATTTTATCGACATCAAACTTGACCTTCCGCCCATCTCTCTTTTCTACAAAGAGTTGGGGGAGACTTTGGATATGCTCTTCTCGTAACGTTATCATACGCTCGCCCACTTTCTTTTTTATACAAATAGAATTCACTCCATATTATATCACTCAAAAATAAAAAATCAATATCTTGTGTCAAAAAATGTTATTTCATTTTCAAACCACAAGATATTGATAGTCTATTTATATTGGTACAAGGTGTACTGCGAACCCTGCAGGTTCACTTTTTCATAACTTTGGGTTAAAACCTTTTGCATAGCAGACGTTACATCTAGGTCCTTATTGACCACAATAAACTTCGGCTTGTCTTGCTTAATCTGATTCGTCAGATTAGTTCGGTTTTCCTTCGGCCCCAGATAGGCTGTCGGAGTTAGAAGGGCTGAAGCGGCCAAGCGACCACTTTCCTGATAGAGATGGGCCGTCTGATCCCAAGCATAGATGGTATCCTTGGAATCACTATGACTCTTGATATAGTGGGCAATCGTACTTCGTTCACTCGCTAGGTTGTTTTGGAGAACCAATTGATTCACAACTGGATACCCAACTAAATAACCTATTGCTAAGATCGGTAGGAAGGCTTGACTGGAGAAATAAAGCTCCCAGATAGAATTATTCTTCATCTTCCGGCGCTGATAAGTGGACTCATCCCCGGCAAACCAAAGAGCGAATAAGGGAAGACCAAAAGGTAACAAGCTAAGGAACTGATAGGCCCCTTGCTCTGGTGTACCAACCACAATTGCAACAACTAGCGGAAGACCAAACCAACTCATAAACCGGATCAAACGTTGACCACTTGTCGATACTTTTCGGAAGGACATGACGAAAGCTGAAGCAAAACCAAGCGTTAACAGCAATAAACAGTAATAAACTAAGTTGGCAAATAGGTGCCCCGCATCAAACTGGAGGGAGCGAAGACTATACAGGGTCTGATGAATCGCATATCCAAAAGAGCCGTTCCACACGGTAATATACCCTAAAGGATAAAAGAGAATTGAGAATCCCAAAAGGGTAGCAAGGAATTGATAGAAACCGTGGGCAAATTTCTTTTGCTTCACATGATAGGCTGTCAATCCAAGAAAAGCAAGCAGATAAAAAATCACACTTAGCCATGGCACCATCATAAAGGCCAAACAGGCTCCTGCGCCATAAGCGACAAAGGATTCATCTGTTTTCTCACCCTCTAGATAAGCGAGAATGAAATTCATAGAGCCAAATAGGAAGGGCAGGGCGTAAAAGACAGCATAGTTCCCACCAAAGCCAAGCACTCCAGCAAGAAGGTAGAAGAGTAGCTGAACTTGTCCTGCAATTTTTTCACTTGCAACTAAGCTTCTGACCATCCGATACAGGCTCGTCCCAGCAAAAAAGTAGGCTAAAATCTGGAAGACCACCAGGAGAACTTGACCTCCTACCAAACTTCCTAAAGCGCCGATCCCGTAGTAGAGCAAACCATTGACCCCAAAGAAATGACCATAGGGAACTTGACCTTGAGACATTGCCCAACCGGCATATAAGTCCTGGGTTTGTTGATTGGTCGCCAGTAAATTAATAAAAGGAAGGGCTACATGGACCAGCCCAAGTAGGACACTAAAAGCAATTGGTAGTGACAAGGGAACTGGTCGCTTAGTGGCAGAGCGCCCCAACGACTTTTCATCTTCTTGCTCTTCCAATGTCTCTTCTACATCCTCTTGTTCTTTCGATCTCGCTTCAACCTTCTCTTTGCGACGATGACCAGATCGTGATAGGCGACTTAGAGTTCCGGTCGAAGCTTCTGTTTCCATCGCTTCTCCAGCAGCCTGGCTCTCTTCCTGGTTCTGCTCTGATTCCACCGGTTGACTAGCTGTCAAAACTTCTTCTTCCCGACTAATCGATTGTTCCAATACCTTTCGTAGCTCTTGAGTATTTTGAAAACTGGACCCGACACTTAAGCCAAGTTTATGCGATTCTTTTTCTTTCTCACTCATACTTTGTTTTTCCTTTACTAGACTTGCAAATGCTTGAGAGCACATGCATACCCTACTAGTATATCAAAAATGGACCCAACTGTCAGCTTTCTCCACAAGGAGAAAATAGAGGACAGACAAAAAAGACAGACTATTTTTTACTTAAAATAGCTAGATAATTTTTCAAAAAATTGACTTCTATTACTTTGAGTCATTTAAGAATCTCTGAAACTTTCCGCTGTGAGAAAAATGCTTGAAACAGTGGTGTTTCAAGCATTCGGGAGTTTTGAAAGTAAAACAGTTTGGGAAACTGTTTTAGCCTGAGCATAGAAATTAAAAAGCGAAGGGGTTCAAAACTAATTGAACACGGGCTGCGGATTGTGTCAAAAAGATAAGTTCTCCTAAAATCGCAAGATTCTGCGTCAAACTTCCTATTTTGACTGTATCCGCAGACGCCCTTTGTATCTTAATAAGTCAGCGAACTTCTACGAAGTTCGCTGACGTCCGTACTCACCTAAGGAAAGTTTCTAAGAATTTTTCCTTCAATCTGAGACCGATACCTTCTCGGCATCCGTCTTTTCTTTTTATAGTTGATTCAAAATAGTCTGAAAATCATTTTTTACTTCTTCGATGGACGTGGTCACTTCCTGGCGAGTCTGGTTGTTTTTGACGGTGATTTGCCCACTTTCAACCTCGCTACCACCTAAGGCAATGATAGTTTTGGCCCCAAAGACGTCAGCTGACTTGAACTGAGCCTTCAACTTACGGCCTAGGTAATCACGTTCTGCGATGAAGCCTTGACGACGAAGGGCCTGAACCAATTCCAAGGCAGCTACTTCTGCTTCTGAACCCAACACAGCAATGTAGACATCCAATGATGTCTCAACAGGAAGCTCAACTCCTTGTTTATCAAGGATCAACAAGAGACGCTCAAGTCCCATCCCAAAACCGAAACCTGGCGTTGCTGGTCCACCAAAATATTCTACCAAGCCATCGTAACGACCACCCGCACAAACGGTCAACTCATTCCCATCCACTTCTGTCACGAACTCAAAAATAGTGTGGTTATAGTAGTCTAGGCCACGTACCATATTGGTATCGATGACATAGTCAATTCCGAGACCGTCTAGCATAGCCCGTACGGCATCAAAGTGTGCCTGGCTTTCTTCGTCTAAATAGTCCAGGATAGATGGAGCATTCTCAACCGCTTGCTTGTCTTCTTTTTCTTTTGAGTCCAAGACGCGGAGCGGATTTTCCTCTAGACGACGTTGGCTATCTTTTGAAAGTTGGTCCTTCATTGGAAGGAGGTAGTCGATCAAAGCTTGACGATAAGCTGCCCGACTAGCTGTGCTACCAAGGGTATTCAAGTGGAGGACGACATTTTCAATGCCAATCTCTTTGAAGAATTGGTCAGCCATGGCAATCGTCTCAACATCCGTTGCAGGATTGCTAGATCCAAAGCACTCTACTCCAATCTGGTGGAATTGACGCAAACGGCCAGCCTGAGGGCGTTCATAGCGGAACATGGGACCGATATAATAGACCTTGCTTGGCTTTTGAACCTCTGGTGCAAAGAGTTTATTTTCAACATAGGAGCGGACCACTGGTGCTGTCCCTTCCGGACGCAAAGTAATGTGACGATCTCCCTTGTCATAAAAGTCGTACATCTCCTTGGTCACGATATCCGTTGTATCCCCTACCGAACGACTAATCACCTCGTAATGCTCAAAAATCGGTGTACGGATCTCTGCATAATTGTATTTTTTAAAGGTTTCGCGAGCAAATCCTTCTACATATTGCCACTTAGCGGACTCCTGTGGCAGGATATCTTGGGTTCCTTTTGGTTTTTGTAATTTCATAGACACCACTCCTTTGCTTGCATTGTACTATTTATTCTATCATAATTTATAGTCCGTGACAGCGCTCAAGCGATAAAATCAGTCTACAAGCCTATCAGGAATAGAAAAAGGTAACTTCTCCAGCCCTTAAAAATAGAGCCCGCATCACATGCAAGGCTCGATTTCTTTCGTTGCTTTACTTTCAACTATCTTATAAGATATTTTCATATTGTTCGCGAACTTCCTGCGGCCAGACGCTGGTTTGGACTTCTCCGATATGTTGCTTACGAAGCAAGAACATAGCCATCCGCGATTGACCGATCCCACCTCCAATAGTTAGTGGAAAGAGGCCATTCAAGAGCGCGCGGTGCCATTCCAATTCTAAACGATCTTGATCTCCTGTAATAGCAACCTGGCGCTTGAGTGTGTCTTCATCAACCCGAATCCCCATAGAAGATAATTCGAATGCCGCCCCTAGGTTATCATTCCAAACAAGGATATCCCCGTTTAAGCCCTTGTAGCCATTTTCGGTTTCTGTTGTCCAGTCGTCATAGTCTGGTGCCCGTCCATCGTGCGGTTTGCCATCTGATAAGACGCCACCAATCCCAATCAAAAAGACAGCTCCATATTCTTTGGTGATGGCATTTTCCCGTTCTTTCGGTGTCAAGTCAGGATAACGCTCTACCAACTCTTCTGTGTGGATAAAGGTGATTTGCTTCGGCAGGATCGATTCAATATCATAGCGAGCTTCAACTGCCAACTCCGTCAAACGAATGGCCTTGTAGATTTTTTCAACTGTTTCCTTCAAGTAAGCTAGGTTACGGCTCCCATTTGGAATGACCTTTTCCCAGTCCCATTGGTCAACATAAACTGAGTGGGTCGCATCCAAAGAATCTTCATCTGGACGAAGAGCCTTCATATGGACGAAGAGACCTTCCCCTTCCCCAAAGCCAAACCGCGCCAAGGTATGACGCTTCCATTTTGCAAGGGAATGAACCACTTCATAAGTTTCATTAGGAATTTGTAAGACCTTTACAGAGACAGGGTTTTCCACACCGGATAGGTTGTCCTGCATCCCATCTCCTACCTTGCTTAAGATTGGACCTTGAACCTCAACGACTTCTAGTTTGTCTTTCAAATATTGAGTAAACGTTGTTTTTACAAATGAAATTTCTTCTTGTTGGTGAATAAAACTCTTCTTCATAGAGACTCCCTTTAAATAGTATGATTTTGATTATACGCTTTTTTAGAGAAAAAGCAATACTTACCGTTTTCGACAATTTATTTAAGAGTCAATTCCAATTATCTGATATTTAATGCACAACACATTAAGTTGTTTCTACTATTTAATTTAAATAATCAAAGTTATAGTATTGAAACCTGGTATACCTTGTGATATAATTCACTACATAGGATTGTTTTATAACTAAAAACTTTAGGAAGGAGAATCTTTAAATAATTTTCAAAAAGTCCTATAACGTGTACTTGACACAAACAATGATTTTAAAAATTTAGGAGATATATTGGAAAAAATGAAAAGAATTTTTAAGGGACAACTGCCTAAGCTTCTATTTATTGCGTTTTTACCGTTACTACTAATTCTCATCACTCCAAAAAAAGTGGTGCAAGCAGCTGATGTTAGCAATAATGTCAGCTCATTAACTGTTTCATCAAACGAATTGTATAACGGAGGTCAAACAACTGTTAAATTCACTTTTGACGAGCATGCTCAAAAAATTAAGTCGGGAGATACCCTCCAAGTAACTTGGCCAAATTCAGGAACAATTCATGGGGCTGGATTTAAGAAAACCATTAAATTAACGATTGAAGGTACGTATGTAGGAGATATGGTAATCACTGATGGAGAAGCCAAAGTGACCTTCAATGACGGAATAACCAATCTTGAAAACATTCGTGGTTGGGGGGAGTTTGAAATCGAAGCCCACAATGAAACCAATACCGAGAAAGAACATACTGGTAGTTTTCGTATCACGAGTGGGACCAAAACGGTGGAGATTTCCGTCAAGAAAGTAGCTACCGGAAAGTCCTCTGCACCATTTTACTTAAAGGCCGGGGACATGAAAGCTAACGATCCTGATCATATTCTATGGAGCTTAAATATCAATAATATGAAGGTGGATGTTGATGATGAAGTACGCGTAGAAGATCAAATTCAGCCAGGCCACACTCTGGAGACAGATAGTTGGATGATTATTGTAACAGGTAAAAAGTCGGGATATTATAGTGGATCTGATGCGATTACAAACTTTTTAAAAGATTTTCCTGATGCTCAATTTACTGCAGATGCGCAAACTGGAAAAATTTCAATTAAAATTCCTCAAGAGGACGCCGTACTAACTGGTTTCACAGTTATATATAAAACAAAAGTAACAAATCCTGATCAAGCTAAGTTTGAAAATCATAGCCAAGCTTGGTATCGTATAAAAGGTGAAGCAGCTGTTGTGGCAATACAGAAGAATTCTTCTGTATCAAATATTCGAGCAGATGGTGGTGTTGATGGTGATAAAACTACAACAACTACAACAACCGAGGAACCTACGACAACTACAACTACTTCATCAACCGAGGAACCTACAACAACTACAACTACTTCCTCAACAGAGGAACCTACAACAACTACAACTACTTCATCAACAGAGGAATCTACAACAACTACAACTACTTCATCAACCGAGGAACCTACAACAACTACAACTACTTCGTCAACCGAGGAACCTACAACAACTACAACTACTTCCTCAACAGAGGAATCTACAACAACCACAACCACAACTACAACAACCGAGGAACCTACAACAACTACAACTACTTCGTCAACCGAGGAACCTACAACAACTACCACCACCACACCAACTCCGGAAAATCCAGATAACCATGGTGGAGGTGAAGGTGATGGTGAAACTACCACTACAACTACAGTAAGTGAAGATGCAACAACCACAACTACTACAGTAAGTGAAGATGCAACAACCACAACTACTACAGTAAGTGAAGATGCAACAACCACAACTACTACAGTAAGTGAAGATGCAACAACCACAACCACAACTACACCAGGTAAGGATGGTACAACCACAACACCAGGAAACCCTGGCGGAAATGCAGATGGTAACGGTGGTGGACGCAAAGTCCTTCTCCCAAGTACAGGTGAAGTCGTAGCAACTGGCCTAGTATTCTCAGGAGTACTTGTCCTATCAGGTGCTATTGTATTGAAACGTAAAATGTCTAATAACTAGCGGTCTGTATTTTAACTTACTAATTTATCTTAAGGTTTGACAAAAGGTTTTAAAAGGATTTACTTCTAATTTAGAGGTAAATCCTTTTTCTAATCCTTAACTCTTTAAAATAAACTTCAAAATTATTTGCTCCACTCTAATATATGCATCTCTATTAAAATTGGATATATAACTCACCTCATCAATTTATGCTATATTTTGATATGATTTTATAATATACAAACATATTTTGGGTTGATACATTGTTTTATTTGTGATATAATTCACTTTGTAGAAAATATTTTTGATTTCAAATCCCAACGTGATCTTGCATATTAAACAGTATTTCCTACAAAGTTATGTTGTAGCCGTGTGTCTTATAAACGATTATTTTATTACACTCTTCCTTATAAAAGTGTAAATAAATGATTTTTATAAAACACCCAAGTTTATGAAAAAGGAAGGTAAAAATGGACAAAAAGAAAAGTTGGATTTTTCCGTTCATTCTTTGTTTATTAGTTGCGATTTTTACATTTAATTGGAATAAAATCTCTGCAGAAACTCCTGAGGTTTCAGTATCTGGAAAATTTGTTGATACAATCCAAAATATTAAAGTATCAAATAACGAAGGAGGTGTTCTCGACTGGGACTTACAACAGTGGGCAACTTTCCGAATCAACGCTGATTATGATTTGTCTGGAAAAAATGTTAAAGCAGGAGATTCAACTGTAGTTACTGTTCCAGATGCTTTGATGATTACTAACACTTCGTTTCAAATTCTTGATATAAATACGAAGGAAGTTATCGCAAATGCTGAGGTAAGCCCAGATAATAAATCCATTACAATTACCTATACGGATTATGTTGAAAAACACTCAGATACCAGCGGATCATTCTTCTTTTACGCTCGTATCGATTTCAAAAAACACCCTCAAAAAGGTGAGGTTCCAGTAGAAATCACCATTAACAAAGAAACAAAAGTTGCTGGTAAAGTTTCATTTACTGGTATAGGTGATGGAAATCCTAGACTTCTAACAAAGACTAGTTGGGTAAACGCAGGGGACCAAAGGGAAGTCCAATACACGATTTCTGTCAATCGTACAAAGCAAAATATTAAGAATGCCACACTCGAAGATCACTTACAATTTACGAATGCTTCATACGAAAAAGATAGCATTAAAATTATTAAAGGTAAATTCTCTTATGATACTGGCGAATGGGTATTCTCTGATAGAGTTGATGTAACAGACCAACATAAGATTACCATTAGCGAAGATGGTCAATCATTTGTTATCGATTTAGGCGATGTTACTGAAAATGACCAATATCGTATTTCTTATAATGTTCGTTTAAATTATGATCCAGCCGACGGAGAGGTCTTGAAAAATGAAGCAACTCTTAAAGGTCTAGGTATTGAAACCAAAAATGTAACGAATGCTGCTGCCGTTCAAATTGCTGGTGGTGCTGGTGTTGGTTATGTTTACTCAATCAATATTCATAAAGTCGATGATGCTAACCAACCACTTAAAGGTGCTAAGTTTAGAGTTGTTCGTCAAGCTAATAATCAAGTTATCGGTGAGTTTGAATCAGACGAAAATGGTAATATTGCCGTTGGTAAACTGTTGAAAGATAAATATATCTTAACTGAAATTGAAGCCCCTTCAGGTCATATCATCAAAGAAGCTGATACTGTGGTTAATGTTGAAGATTTTGGAGCAGACCATTCAGTGACCAAAACGATTGTGAATCCGAAGGAAGAAACTACTTCTACAACTACTACAACTACAACTGAAGAAACCACAACTACTTCTACAACTACTACAACTGAAGAAACCACAACTACTTCTACAACAACTACAACTGAAGAAACCACAACTACTTCTACAACTACTACAACTGAAGAGCCTACAACTACTTCTACAACAACTACTGAAGAGCCTACAACTACTTCTACAACTACAACTGAAGAGCCGACTACTACTTCAACAACAACTACAACTGAAGAGCCGACTACTACTTCAACGACTACGACAACCGAAGAGCCGACTACTACTTCAACAACTACGACAACTGAAGAGCCGACTACTACTTCAACGACTACGACAACCGAAGAGCCGACTACTACTTCAACGACTACGACAACTGAAGAGCCGACTACTACTTCAACCACGACAACTACAGGTGAAACCACGACTACAACAACTACTACAGGCGAAACCACGACTACAACAACTACTACAAGTGAAGAACCGACTACTAAAGTGACGACTACTCCAAACCCAACTCCATCATCTTCAACAACTGAAGGTACCGGCGATGGCAACGGTAAAGGTCGGAAGAAAGTTCTCCCAAGTACAGGTGAAGTCGCAGCTACTGGATTCATTGTCCTAGGAGCAGTTGTTCTATCAGGTGCTATCTTATTGAAACGTAAACTTTCAAATCAATAAACCTGACTAAATCGCAACCTCTAGCTAATAGCTAGAGGTTTTTTCTTCTAGCTTAATTTGACAATTGAAGAAATCTTAAATTAATGTTTTCATACACATCTTTTTACATTACTCAACTTTCCGGAAAATGACTCTTTTTCGGAAAGTCATAGTTTTTAAATTCTTTCTATAAGCTAGTATATTCATTGAAATTTATCCAAAAAAGGTAGAGTTTGGATTGAAATACAGTGCAATATATCGCATTAGGCAAAAAGAAAAAACGCTTGAAATCAGCGTTTTTCTTATGTATTGATTCGTATTGAACCCCTACTTAACTTCTTACTAGGGATGATGATCTTTTTCAGGATTGCTCATAATCTGTGTAAATATTTCTTTATATTTATATTTCAGATATTTTTCGTGTAGAATGAACAAAGCTACGTAAACAATCATAAAAACAATAGATAAATACAGTATATCAAATGTACTATGTCCAAAATAAGTTGCGGACTCATAAGATCCAATAGCTCCTAAAACCAACCAAGGAATATACTTGTAATACTTAGTTACCATAACACAGTCCCTCCTTTAATTAAACTAATGAGAATATCTAAAACTAAAAGTCATACCTGTACGTGTAGGATTATAAGGATCTAAGGTCATCAAAGTGCTAAATTCTCAAACCAACTTCTACCGCCAATAAACGTGGAAGTTAATTTGTCAAAACAATGCTATTAAAAAATAAAAGGGAAAACTTTTTTGTTAAATAAGGTTATCGTTACTATTAACCAAATATAGTTTTTAGCCAATCAACTATAAGTGGTCTAAGTAATGGGATTAAGAATAGACCTACAATGATACCTAAAATAAATATTAGAAACATTTTTTTGAAGCTTCTTTTGTTCATCTATGGACACATCCCTTCAATTAATGGAATCCCCACCATCGCCAACTATCTAACAAATTGAAGAGTGGGAGTGATACTATAAAGAATAAATAGTGATTTTTTCACGTTTTCCCCTCTTTTTTTAATATATATGATATACTAAATATATATCGAAATGTAAAAATGTCACATATATACACATAATTAGAGGTGGAGTTGTTATGCGTTGGGATTACGGTACGATCTATAAAAAAATACGGAAATCAAAACATATTAGTCAAGAGGAAGTTTGCCAGGGTTACATTTCAAGAGCGCATTTATCGCGTATTGAATCGAACCAAGTGGTACCTAGTTTTGAGTTGATGGAGCATCTTCTAAAGCAAGTTGGCTTAGATTTCGAAGAATTTCGATATATATGCCATTCTTACCACCACTCCGATAGGGAAGAAATTATCTTATTAGCAGAAGATAACAATGCCTATCGATCAAATGATAAATTATTGGAACTGAAGAATAAGAGTGTAACTTATTTAAAAAAATATCCTAATGACATTCCTGTGTCAAATATATTAAAAAGAGTAGATGTCATTCTTTGTTTGCGAGAATCTGGTCCAGATGAGAAGGTAAGAATGATGGCCATGGATGCATGGAACGAAATTAAAAATCAGGATGCCTGGTATCATAGTGACCTTAAATTAATTGTCGTTATTTTATTTACACTTCCACTAGAAACAGTGATTTCTATCTGTGATGAAGTTATAGATAGGCTCAATGATTACTCTGATTATACAGAGATTCTTCCCACCAAGTATAAATTACTCTCAAATTTAGCTAGTATTTTTCTGTGGAATGGTTTGCTGGAGAAGTGTACCAGTATCAGTTATCTATTGTTAGATACGGCCAAAAAAAGTAAGCGATATGATTTTCTAGGAAATGCTAAAGTGACACTTGGAATTTGTTTAAGTGATAAAAAGCTAGTTGATGAAGGCTTGCAGTTACTCGAATTAACTGATGAAATAACGTTGTTGGAAGCATGTAGGTCAGATGTGAAGCGCTATTTCAAGAAATGAGTTTCTAATTAAGAATCGTAGAAAAAGGCGAAGTTTCTTCGATGGATAACGATGAATGTTTTGCCATCTTAAAAAGCTAGAGTTTGAATTGAAATACAGTACAATAGTTCGCATTTGGCAAAAAGAAAAAAGCCTTTGAAATCAACGTTTCAATGGCTTTTAGCTTAATAAATTTTTTTCTGTAATTATCAAGTATTACAACCTATATTTCTTTTAATATTTTATCAAATAATTTTTCTAATTTCCATAATTCTCCATAGACAGTTCCGTCCATATAAAGGTTGTAAATTTCATCATCTTGTTCCACTCGTATTTGTGCAGAATACCCTTTTGATAGTGCTAAGGAACGAATAACTTCCCGTTGAGTTCGTCCATTACCTTCTCGAAAGGGATGGAAATAATTAAGATTATCAAGAATTTTTGCTAAATGTTTAATGATTTCATCTCTTGAGTTGGCAGTTTGATGATAGGAATGAATGAGATGATTTATATAAGATTCCGCAGCATTAAACGACTATATCGACATAAAAGGATTACCACTTTTAGAGATATTCACCTTGCGATATTGTCCTGACCAAGCATAAACATCTTGAAACAAATAGTTATGAATGGCTAAAATATTACTCATGGAGTAGACTTTAATGGCTTTCAAACGCAAATCTGCAAGTCTTTTAGTAACGAATAAGTGTTCATTTCGGTAGGCTTCTTCAATATTTGTAACATTTTGTTTATTGATTAAGACTGTGGAATTTGGATAGGTATATTGGTGATTGGGGTCAATGTACTCATAGCCTTCGTATTGATTTTTAACCAATATTCAATTCCTTTCGTTTGTTGATAACATAAGTTTTTAAATCAATCACATCTTGAACAGTAGGTTCATAATTTTCAATCATTGATGACCCAATAGCATACCAGACGGTATCGAAATCTGAAAAGTTATCAAAGGGAATCCCTAAAATTGTTAATTCTTCTTTATTTACATCAAGAGTCATGGCACACTTCCTTGTATAACGTTATCTTTATTATACCATAAAATCGGTATTTTTACCTAAAAGGATAGAGACCAAAAGATATATGTAAGCGTATAGATTAATACTTATGAAACGGTTGTAGGAGGAAAATCTCTCCTACACTATTATTGATTCTGAGAGAAAATTGCAAAATATCATCTACCAAACTTTCAATTATTAAGATTTTTTGCAGTTTATCTGAATTAGAATCGCAAGGCTTCTCAATAATATAATTGTCGAATTTTTTCATTCTAACTTCCTCTCCACTATTTCTTCCTTTATCAAGAAAAAGTTACCTCAATATTAATAAAGTACAATTCTAAATTAACTCCAATTATTGATTCATGATAATATTTCAGTAACTCATCGTGCAATTAAAAACAAGGATTTTTATTTCAGACGATCCATCGTGATCACTTCATCAGCCATCTCCCAAATTGCCGGATTATGTGTTGCGATAATGATTAGCCTATTATCATCTCGAAGAGATAGCAAAATCTCCATAATCAACTGAGAGTTTGCTGGGTCTATTGAAGCTGTTGGCTCATCTGCCAGAATAAAGAGTGGATTCTTTAAGATAACTTTTGCCAAGGCAACCCGTTGCGATTCTCCGCCCGATAACTCAAAGATGCGCTTATCTAAGTCAAGATAAGCCAGGCCGACCTGTTCTAAAGCCTGCTTCTGCCTCAACCGCTGTTCCGACCGACTCAACTTTTGACCAATGAGACCTAGCTTAAGGTTTTCTTCAATACTTTGGTTTTCAATTAAGCCAAAGTTCTGGAAGAGGTAGCCCAATTCGTGACGGAAAAAATCACTCGATTTATATTTGGCCAAGTCTTTACCTCGGTAAAAAATCGTCCCATCATAAGATTCTAATTTCCCAATCATGTTCATCAAGGTTGTTTTTCCGCTACCACTTGAACCAATTAAGGCATAGACTTTTCCAGCCTCAAATGTCATTGAAAGATTCGAAAATAACTCTCGTTCTCCAAAAGATTTACTCACCTGTTTAAGTTCAATCATATTAACCTCCCTTCAAAACAAGCATGGACATCTTGTTTTCTTTCTGCATTTGGACATGTAACTGTAAAAGAGATAGACCAGTAAAGAGTAACAAGACTAAGAAAGCAACTACTATCTCTACCTGAAGAAATACACTCGCAACAAATCCCAGTAAAAACACACCCAGTTGAGCAAAGAGATAAGTGCGATGGATTTCTAAGAACCTGAGACCTGCAATGCGTTTGATAAAAATGGCACGTCTAAATTCTTCGAAGTAGAGCCTATTCATAGTGTTAAACAACAAGATTGAAGTTGCAATCCCAAGCACAGCTCCTGCTAGCATTACCCAAAGTTCCCTCTGGATATTATCCAATAATGTGATGTAGTTGTGGTAACCTGTTTGCATTTCTGAGACCCAATTTTCAATGCCTTGTCTCTGGATAAGCTCCTGGGCATCAGACAATTGATTAAAGAGAACGTAGTTCTGTACTGCGTCTACCCAAAAGAAAATGGACTGTGGACCAGTTGATTGGGGTGTTATAACAATGATGATTGGATCTTTCAAAAACTGCTGGTAAGAAATAGGGGTCGTATTATACACAAATCGATCCTGACCTGATTCCAAATAACCTACCGTAGCAGTCATTTGCTGTCGTTCATCTTGACTAGACATGCGACTGGTTAAGTCGTCTTCAAAAACAGATTTATAATGTTCTTCCTCTGAACGGAGGTGTTCAGGCAGCAATAAGACAAACTCCCCTACATCAAGGTGATTCATCTTTTGCTCAATAGTTGTATCTACAGGAATGTGTTGACGCTCCAAGTATTGCGGTGTGACGATAAGGACATTGCCATTCGGGCTGTAATCGTGCCATTCTGTAGAGGTTGTCAAGTTTTTAGAGGAAGCCATGCCATTTTGCAAAGTACGTTCAATTAACTGGTGTCTAGATAAGAAAGCCTTTTGTTCTGAAACAGCCAGATCCATCAATTGATACCAAGTTCTGAGTTTCCTTTGAGCTTGTTCATCAAAACCAGGACTCGTTCCGTCACGACTGATAGATAGGATAATCAGTTGCCTTTCCTGACTCCAAACCTCTTGTCCAATCCGATGCTGTTGCCAGGCTTGGGAATACTTTAAGCTACTCCCTATTCCCAGCGTTACAATAATAATCGCAAATAGTTGACCGATTAAAATCAAACTAATGATTCCTCTGACAGGCACTTGCCCTTTTATAATCTGCATCAGGTGTATCTTTTTTATCCCAACTGCGAAGAGTTGAGCGAAAAACAGGGAGATCGACAACAAGATGAGATTATAACTGAGCAAGCCTTCTCCTATGGTCATTAGGGATTGCGTTGGAAGCGACAGAATTTTTTGCATAAGAATGGCGAGCACGCCAGCTAAACTGAAACCAACAGCTATCCCTTTCAAATCCTCACCAACTGGTCTAAGGAAAATGGACCACCGTTTCTCACCTGAAATGAGGCGAATGCCCGACGACCGTAATTGGCTAATTTGACTAATTAAAGTCAGTGCTACAAAGGTTAAGATGAAAATCAATAGACTGATTAACTGAAATCCGTTACTAAAGATAGCCATTAACGTAGATAGTTTAGATGGAATTATCAGGTGCATGTTAGTCAAGCCAAGTTGACTTAGCTCCTCCCTTAGCAAGTGAATATCTAGGTGTCCATCGAATACAAAATAGTTTGTTTCAACACTACTACTTTGAGCATCTTCTAGATTTTTTTCCTGAAGCCCATCAGGCAACTTTCCGTCCCCAAAGGTCGTATAAGAAAAAACTGTAGTACCTTCTGAGTTAAGATCTTGGTGTTGAATCGCAATAAAGCTATCCGTTTCTTCTGCTAGTTTTTCCAAGCGTGTAGCAACATGCTGAAAAGTTGTTTCAGGGGAAGAATCACGTACAACAACGTTGGGGTAATAAAGGGAGACATATGTATCAGTCCAAATGGTAAATACCCAAACAAAGAACAAACTAGCAAGCAGGTTGGATATGAGTATAAATAATTTTTTCATGTTTGAACTCTCCGCCTTCGATATTCCATAAAAAGTAACCGTATCAACTGCTAATAATGGTTGAGTTAATTTGAAAGAACCGACTCCAGTGAAATGATCCTATCACATTGCCGTGCTTGCTCCATGTTATGCGTAACAACCAAAATTGTTTTACCAAACTGATCTCTCAAAGTTCGAATCAAATCGAATGCTTTTTGAGACATTTCAGGATCTAACGATCCGGTTGGTTCATCTGCTAGGACAATATCTCCGGGCTTTAAAATAGCTCTCACAATCGCAATTCTCTGCCGTTCACCTCCCGATAATTCATTGATTTTACTATTTAACCGATTTTGTAGACCAACAAATTCTAGCGTTTCCTTGATTCTCTGCTCCTTCTCCTGTCTAGAGAAATTCGAAAAAGTCATGGCAAGCATCAGGTTATCTTTCACACTAGATGTAGAAATGAGTGCATTGGATTGAAAAAGATAGTTGATGACATTCCTTCGGTAATGAACTGCTGATTGCGAATTTACCTTAGGCAAAACTTTTCCGTTGATTAGGATTTTACCACTGTCAACAGTATCCAATAGTCCAATCATATTGAGGATAGTCGATTTTCCAGAACCAGAAGGTCCTACTAAAGCTACAAATTCATTTTCCTCAATATCAAAGCTTAAGTCTTTGAAAATTTCTCTTGAACCAAATTGTTTTGATACATTTTGTACTGAAATTCTAGACATGAGATTACTCCTTAAATAATTGTATGATACTCTCTCCTTCTTTACGGAACAAACTGAAGTAAAGAAGCATTATCTGAAAAGCAAATGTAGCTAGTGTCATGAATACTCCCAACTTAGAACCCACTAAGATAGAAACGATTAGTTCCATCACAGAAAAACTAATAATGAGAGAAAGCACACCAATATATCTTTTCCATGGTGAGAATCCCATAAAGTATTGAACATACAATTTTTCTTTAAATAACAAGCGGTACATTAAGACAAAACTCCAGAAAATAGCCATCATCGTAATTATGATAATCGCTATGATCGTGCCGAAAAGATAAAATGTATAACTCAGATCTTTTTGAAGACCATTGATAAAGTTCTTGACAGTTGTAAAACTCAACCGATTATCCGTTAAATCTGGAAATTCTGTTTCTAAAACGGACACTACCTGTTCCATCGTTTCCCTATCACGAATCTTCAAAAGACCATTATAGCCACTAACAACTAAGTTTGCCGACTCCATGAAGTATAAATTCTCTGGTGTTGAGACAAAAATAACTGGATTCTCACTAGTTGTACCATAAGAAATGGAATCTGACCAAGTAAATATTGGTCGAGACGGTTGATAAACCTTGAACATAAATTTCGGATTTTCTGTGAAATTAGTTTGTAAATCTCCCGGTTTTACAGTGACACTTTCCTGTAAATACGCCTTCATCACCTCAAGTTCTTCTGTATTGAGCGTGTTAGGTAGAAGATAAAGTCGAGTACCATTCCTCATCTCTAGCAACTCTTCATCACTTAGGGGAATACCTAGGTCTTGCAGGTAATTATAGGAGAATTTCAAATACCAAAATGGTTTTTTAGGGACATGCTGGTATGTCCCATAGACTGCATCAAGGGACTTCTGATTAAGAAATTGTCCTTGGGCAATATAGACACCTGGAAGCTCAGATATACGCTGGTAAAAGTTATACATACTACGCTCAAGGGAATTTGTAGTTCCTGCATATGTACCTACATCATCTCCCTCAACAAAGCTGGATATAACGTACATATCTTCAACATTCTTCCACTCCCTAGATACTTTCATATTATCAATAAACTGATTCATTGGAGCATCTAAAGAGTAACTGACTGCGATTAACAAACCAGCCACCAAGGTATAGAATAACAAGCAGGTTACCATTAAAGGCTTCATTGGTAATCGTTTATGAATTGCTGCTAATGGAGAAACCGAATAAACAATAATTGTTGGAATAATGAATATCAATAGTAGCAACAAGACTGAGAGGCTGACTCCAGCAAAAACTAGAATAAACGATGATAAACCAAAACTAGACCAGCCTGACAACAACCAACTACATAAAGAGATAATTGGAATAATGTAGATTGAAAATAGTAGAGAATTTTTGAAAAAAGCAGACCATAATTCTTTTCTATCCCATCCTAAAAGAATCAATGTTCCGAAATGTTTAAAGGATTGAAGAACACAGATTAAGAATAGGATCAGTAAAATGAAGGCATTTACTAAGATGCTGATAGCAAGTATTATTCCCCAAATTCCCTGATCAGTACTACTTCCAAAACTTTCTTTTGTCAAATCCTCAACAGAAATACCTGACATCTTTGAAAGACGCAACAGAAAGTTATCTCTTGAGACATCATCGTGGAGACCATTGATATGGTATATCCCATTAATCGTATTAGTGTTTTGGAAAGTATAATCTAATCGTTCAATGACTACAGGTGTGCTAAATAATAAATCTGGAAGCTCGTAAAGCATATTATTTGAGCCTTTGTCAAGTCCAATAGTCATACTATTATCACTATGAGATAATAAATTTGCAAATTGTTGTTGTGAGACAACTATTTTACCCGTACTTTCAAAATCTGAAAAACCAGCAGAGCTACCAAGGATGTCTATATAAATCCTATTTAGACCTTCTCCTGTATCATTACCTTCAGAACGTTTTGTCCATATGGACAAGTCACTCTGTTCTAAAAAATAATTAAATACATCTTGTGATTGCTCTTCTGTTAACTTCTGAAGATAAACTGTTACGGTCCCGGAATGATGATTATAACTCTGCCATGACTGTTGATACTGTAAACCTGCTAAAAAAATTGCCACCAGAGCAAGTAAGACACTCTGGATGGCAATCAAAAACAGGATTAAGTATTTCATTTTACCTAATAACATGTTTTTGTATGTCATACGTACTCACCTACAATTCCACGTTTTTTTCTCACGCAATGAAAACCCTTTCTGTTTCCTTGTTTTTATTCTAACATATATATTTTTATTTAGCCAATTTTTATTGTTTCTTGGACTTTTTTTTATTTTTATTACCATAAATAATATTTTATTCCTTTAACTTGTTATTTTGAACTAAAAATTTTATAATAAAATTAAGCAAATAGGAAGGTTTATTATCTTTAATGAATACACTCGCAGAGAAATTCAGATTGAAAAGAAAAGAGTTGAGACTCTCCCAACAAACTCTTGCAGAAGGAATTTGTGAACAAAGCCAGATTAGTAAAATTGAGAGAGGGCATTTCATTCCCTCCGCAGACCTTTTGTTCAAACTCTCACAACGACTTGAAGTACCATTAGATTATTTTTTTAATGAACAAATTGAAATTAAATCTAACCTCTCTAATTTCAAGCAATTATCTGCTCGACTATTAGATGACAGAAATTATGAAGATTTGGAATATATTTATAGAATAGAGATTGAACGAAGTACTTTTCTAACACTAGAAGACCGAACTTACCTTGAATGGATTAAAGCTATTATTGACTTCTATCAATATGACAGTAAGTGTAAGGCTATTTCTTCATTGGAAAATATATTATCCAAAGTATCTTCAACTACTCTGATTTACTTAAAAGTATTAAACACACTGTCTAATTTCTACTCCCTTGTTGGTCGTGAAGAAGATTATGAAAAGAACTACTCACATTTAATGGAGTTATATCAGACAAAAAATTTGGATCATCAAGAGTTTTTGTTTGGTTATATTAGAGTTCGCCATAACTATGCTCACTATTTAGTATCAAAGGAAAAATATAACGAAGCCATCCAAGAAGCTCTTGAGACGATTGAACTCTGTAAACAAAGACAGACAAGCTACCAACTGGCTCCCCTACTTATTCTTGTAGGAAATGCTGGAGCCAAATTTCTAGACAAAGAACAAGTCAAAAATTATTATATAGAAGCAAGAGAGTTATGTAAGATTTATAACAATCCTTTAATGTTGATGAAGATAGAAAATTATTTGAAAGAATTAGATACTGTTTAATTAATCTTGACATTATAGTTTTTCTGAAACGTTAAATAACCTGTAAGGCTGATAGTGAAATTAATACTATCAGCCTTATAATTTTTCCATGGTATTTCAAATAACTATACTGATTTTGTTTCCCGTTCTAATTTGGTAACATTTTGATTTCTTGTGTTATAAAGTATATTGATAAAATTCTCTAATCCCCTAACCTTATATTCGTAATCATCTATCCATTTAGTCATAAATCTTTGATTCTCTTAGGAATGATATTAGGATAGCAAGGATAATTTGGAGAAATTATCACATAAATTGATATAATACTTAGTATAGAACAACTTATTAAGAGGTTAATTATGTCTAAATCATCTAAACAAATCAAAGAAGACGCTATTGACTATTTAAAACTGGCACTAAAAAAATCTAAACATATTTATGGAGCGTGACGTATATTTTAGAGGTGTAAATTTTGATAAAGTTATTGATTATATTAATTTTGGATTGCTAAATGGTGTTTCAGGGATAGTTCTAGCTCTAATGGCACAAAGGACTGGGGCTTCCTCCCCATTGGATAGAATGTTTTTTATGCAGTGAAGTTTTAAAGTATATACTAATGGAGACATATGAGAAAAATTTTAAAAAATAAACTATATCTGAAAGTTCTGATTTCAGATTTAATATCAAATTTTGGGGATACATTATATTTTATAGCTCTCATGACCTATGTTACGGAGATTAAGGACAGTAATTTAGCCATTTCAATCGTAAATATATCTGAGACTATACCTATCTTATTTACAATATTTTTTGGTATCATTGCAGATAGAACGCTTAATAAAGTGGAGATGATTATTAAAACGTTATGGCTACGGGTGGTTCTATATTTATTGGTTGCTGTGGTTATGAATTTTAAGCCATCTATTATAGTAGTCATATTTGCTAGTATAGTTAACCTTGTTGCAGATACATTGGGACAATTTGAAAATGGTCTTTTCTATCCAATTTCTAATCGAATAGTGAAAAAGTCAGAAAGAGAAGAAACTATGGCGTTTAGGCAGACAGTTGTTTCTACGATGAATATTGTAAATCAATCATTTGGGGCGTTTTTAATCACTATTCTAAGTTTTTCTCACTTAGCTTTTATAAATTCTCTAACTTTTGCTATTAGCCTGTTAATTATGTTAGTTATCAAAAATCAGATTAATGATTATTATGAGGAGATGAACTCGACCAGTAAGATATCAAAATTTGATTTTAAATCTTCGTTTTCTGAGGTTGTTTCAAATTTAAAGCTCTCAATTAATCATCTATTTAGTATCGGTAACATGAAGGCTGCTTTACTTGTTATACCAATTCTTAATGGGAGTTTGGCAATTCTCACGCCATTAGTTGTTGTTAATCTTTCTAAAGGTTCTAATTTGACAATTATTAATTCTGCGACTACGATCTCACTTTTGGGCATTAGCACTGTTTCAGGAGGAATACTAGGGGGTACTTTAATTCTGATTAGTAAAAAATTTAAAAACCTTTCCATAGGCACCTTGTTAAAAATGAATTTGACCACTGTTTTTCTTTCATTTGTTGCTTTTTACTTTCAAAATATTTATTTAATTATATTATCATCATTTCTTTCAAGTGTATTAGTTAGTGCATTAAATCCTAAACTGGGGACTATCATATTTAATAATATTGATGAAACGAAGTTAGCTACAATATTTGGAGGGATGGTGACATATTTCCAAATAGGAGATATTGTATCAAGGTTACTGTTTTCTACCTTAGTGATTTACTTACCGTATAGTTATATTGCAGTAATATATATGTCATTAGTTTTTGTGGCAATTTTATATACATTTAAAGGTTCAAAGTATATAGAAAGGGAATTTTAAATTAGTTAAATAATTATAGTTTCTGAAAGGCTGATATAATATGTTGGAGTATAAGTAGAGATAAGTTTTGAAATATTAATTTCTAATATTCACTAGTTTGTAATTTTATATAGTTTTTCCCCATATATCACTAAGAAATATTGCAAGAATAAGTACTGACTTTAAATTACATCAGTTTCAGAAATATGATTTTTGGACAAGCTTTAGGTACAAATAATAAAGTAACCTGTTAATTTTTCTATCTAACGGTCATAAAAATCTTGAATTTATCTATATCTGTCAAAATTACTTTTTTTGAAAAAATTAGGAGACCCTTCCTTAAATGAGTCGTTAATCAATAGAATAAGTGTGGAGTAAAGCCATTTAGAGTAAACCACAGTAGAAATTCCCCTCTTTTCATCAAAGAATCTCAAACTTTTTGAAATTTTGGGTAAAATAAAAGGGCCTAGATGCCTGTGGTTTCTACCTATTAGTATGTATTGAAATTCATTGGTTTAAAACCAGGCTTGAAAAAAGCCCGTAAAGCGTCACAATTTAGTAAACGTTAAAACTTATTTACACTTATTGAAAGCATTTCGTCTAATACGGGATGCTTTTTTGTCAAGCTTAATTTTTCAAATTGAGAATTCTCTTTTCTTGCATTTCAAAAAAAAGAACGTACAATAATATTGGAAGGACTACCGCTTAAACAGAGATAGAAAGGAAAAAATTAGGAAACTATATTTCTCTGGTTTAATGTGTTAGAACTAAACGATATATCTTTTCGCATTTTACACTACACTAATAACTACGAAAGGCTAGGTTTATTAAGGAGACTCAACATGCTCAAGAAATTCACTACATGTGCTTTTATCATTACTCTAATTTCTTCTGTCCTTATCGGAAGTAACATTATATTTGCAAATGATAAAGGTGAGGATATTCAAGCGAAACCACCAACTCTTGAGATAATGGTAAAACAAGCTTCTAAAGATTCCACTCTCTTGGAAACATTAAATCAGTTTTCAGATCAGGATACTATCATTGCCTATCCTGAAAACATGGGTGGCGGGTTTTCTGTTAAATCTGCAGATAGTAGCGAACCTCTAGTCGGAGAAATTCTTGATACTAAAGGGGAAAAAGTCATTTATAAAGACTCTCAACCTGTCACTATTGCCCAAGTAAAGGAAGCGATTCAAAACAAGTAATAAACTGATATAAATAAATATAACCGGCCTATTATTAAATAGGTCGGTTATTTGACTTTCCAATTCTTATTAATGATTCGCCTTACTTTCCTATACAAAGAAATTATCGTATATCCTTTAAAAATCTTACAAAAATTGAGCTATCTGAAAGATATTTACAGTCATTATCTGAAAAGACTATACTTAACAAAAAACAAAAATATCTATATCAAACTCATTCAGTTTTTTGAAAAAATAGATAGCATTCTGTGAGTGCTTGATGCTGATGCTACGCTGTTTTTAGTTCAACTGAAACCCATACTTTCCAAACCAGTTCTTAAGAAAGAAATATTTCGATAATTAGCTACACCATTCAACTACTTTTAACTGTTATTTATTCAATAGTAATTTTTTACATTGACACTAAACTATTTGAAAACAAAGAATTCTAAATCTATAAAAAGTACAAAACAGTAACAATTCAAATGGTGTGAACTTTTTGGTGAAATCTAGCTCAATTCGTTTATTTTTAGGGTAAAATTCACACCATTCAATTGAAAGTTATTCAAATTAGATGAAATATTTCTTTCTTAAAAACATGTGGAAACATTGATATTAAGCATATATTGAAATTCATTCAAATACGAGGTGTTCAAAACAGGTATTACAATTTATAAGTAAAAGAACAAATAACAAAAAGAGGAACTTCACACTAAAGTTCCTCTTCTTTTAAATATCCGAATCATTATTTTTATTTCAAAAAAGGTAGTGAAAAAGGTAGAGTTTTAACTTGCATCACTATAATACAGAACTCTTTGGGTGTATTTATTTTCATCACAAATTTTACTTATTTATTTATATTTTCCTAAAGACCTTCTAAATGTACATTAAAGTAGAAAAAGCACGTCATTGGATCTTTGAAAAACATTACACTATTTTTATTCGTATGTTAACTTGATTGAATCTTTTTCTTCAAGCATTTTTTTAATGTTAATGACAGGTAATAAGAAGTTTGGGAACTCATTACCACGAGTGATCATGTCAGATACAATAGGCCGAATATAGGACCAAAGAATTGCTAAACCATTCTCTTTAAGAAAAGTTTCAAAACTAATATCAAATTCTGTTTTGTCGTATATAAACGAAAATTCTCCAACAATATCTACAATAAGCTCAAAAGCAGAATCATCTGAATGTATATTTCCTTGCTTTGTTATTAAGTTAACGTAAGCAAGATTTTCAGACTTTCTTATTAAAATTTGTGCAGATAATTCAGGTTTTAAATTAATAGTACTATTTGTTTGATCAAAACTAGGATTTCTTCGATATGATACTTCATTTAAAAAATAATCTTTAAATTGTAAAGAGGACATTAAGCTGCCACCTCACTACTTTCTTTTGTTGTAATTAAGTTTTCAGAATCTATTGGGAAATATGAAAAACATGATTTCTTGTTTTTTATAATATATTTAGACATTGCATCTACTTTATTTATAGAATTCAAATCATAAAAATCATTTTGATTATCTAATTGAGAGGTAAAATGTATTTCATCTTTATATTTTTTAGGACTTCCTGACATATTCAAATAATAATCAAATTCATTGTTTACTGAATAGATTTTGTTGGCCTTAATATTTTCAACTAATTCTTGAAACATTGGAGAATCCATCAAAGAAAATTCTTCAGTTCCTAAAAAGTTTGATAATAAACTCATAAAAGCCTCCTTATTTATAAAATGTTTGTAATACAATTTAAATCACGGATACAAATTTCTTCTCCATTCTTGCCGTTAATCACTGGTAAAAATGAAATATCAGTATATGTTTTGGACTGTACGGCTTTAAAATTCTTTCCATACTGAGACGCTAAATCAAGTAGCAGTTCAATAATTAACCCTTGATTTTGATTAAGAAGAGTAGCTCTATTTTTGGCTCCGCTATCTGAAATACTTGCAATCTCACGTTCAATTTCAATATATGCCTTTTGTCGATATTCATCTAATAGACTTTGGTTTGTTGGGTCATCTAAAATAAAAATATTGTCTATAGATTTTATAGTGATTTCGGCGTTAACTAATTCGGGCGTAACCCCAGGTTTGCTTAGTTCAAATGATTTATACTTTGCTACATAAGCAGAAGCAATAGTTTTACCAGTATCGTTATTAAAAGGCAGAAAAAAGTAAACACCATTACCCAAGTCGTTCGGATGTCTCTGTTTATTAATACCAGGTTCATATTTTTTATAAGAAAAACCAGCAGATAGGATCTTATTTTTCCTTTTATTGGTGGTGCCGTGCCACCCGCTATATTGTAGCATAGAACCTCCTGATAAAGCTACTACCTTGATTATACTGTTAAAGATTATATAATTCAACCATTAAGGCCTTTTTTGAAAAAATTCTAAACTATTATTAAGTAGGTAATTTTGTATTTGACTTACATTGTACAAAAGTAGTTGAAAAATCTCTGAGAACATTCCTGTATCAATAATGAGTTTTTTTACAATTGAAACTATAATGTAGGATTTTTTTAACTGTAGTAATGTTATAAAATTAATCTTACCAATAAAGTATCTATAGATCTTTGTATACCTAAAATTTATAGTAGTAATATAAAATTTACATTAATTGTAAAGTGATTTATTATAGCTAAATATAATAGTCTCTAATTAGTTTTTTTTAATTTGTGCAAGTCGTCCTATTAAAATATCGACTGCTTCATTCTTTCGGTTAGGATCTAATTCCGCATAGATATCCATTGTGGTTGAAATAGATCTGTGTCCCATACGTTCTTGCAGTTCTTTCCAATTTGCTCCAGCGTTGAGCATTAAAGACGCATGAGTATGGCGGAATATGTGAAAACCATAATTAGGTAAACCTAACTCTTTTGATCGTTTAATAAGAGTAGCTCGCTCATTTCGATGGGGAGATGTACCTTTAACAGATAAGGGGCTTGCCAAAAACTTTATCTGGAAATAATTTCCCTAATTTAGACTAAAATAAAACGCATAATATCAGTTTTTTGAATACCTGATATTATGCGTTTATAATTTCAAAGACTTTTAGGAATTACTTGAACTCTCAAATCCCATATATGTTTTTCTGAGTTACATGAAAAGTTTAACTTAATTTGACAATTTAGAATATGTAAAAGGTAGTTCAAAAATATAGAACTACCTTTTGTTGATAATAATGAAATTAGATACTTGTTCTTTTAAAATTAGTAGAGTAAAAATTTCTAGAGGGGAATCATCAAACTGCTTTGATTTAGCTATAGTTATTTTACTTTTGTGGTCGAGAACGAATGGAAGATATGGGATTACACAGAGTGAGTATTTCTTTTTGTTTTGATTGAGATACATGAGTATAGATCTGAGTTACAGAAATAGAGCTATGTCCAAGTATTTGCTGTATATAACGAATATCTACATCTTTATCCAGTAGCATTGTAGCAAAGCTGTGTCTAAACATATGTGGCGTGATAGTTATAGATAAGTTGTTTTTCTTAACCAGCTTCTTTAAAATTAGACGTACACTTTGTTCTGAAAGTGCTTTAAGAGGATTTTGACCAGTAAATAAATAGTCATTAGGTCGGACGCAGTATTTATTTATATATGTTTTCAATAAACTAAAGGTTGTTTGGTCTCCTAAAAAGAGGATACGTTCTTTTTTTCCTTTTCCGATAATATGAAGTGTTCTATTTGAAAAATTAATATCTTTAAGATGAATATGACAAAGTTCAGAAATCCGAATGCCAGTTGAAAGTAATAAGGAAATGATTAGTAAATTTCTTTCAGCTTTTTGTTTTTGATATTTAGATTTTGAATAGATAACTTTCTGTTCTGAATATGAGTAGACACTTTTTAAAATATCATAAGGAATGGTTTTAGGTAATATTTTTTCCTTCCGAAATTGAAATCGTAGTTGATTAAAAGGATTTTCATCAATTATATCTTGAAATTTTAAATAGTTATAAAAAACCTTCAAACTTGCGATTTTTCGTCGTAGAGTGTTTGATTTTATATTTGATTTTGTTAAAAATTCAATATATGATTCAACATTATTGTAGTTTGAATTGTAAAATTGTAAAAGATCGTTTTTGTAAGCTCGAATTGTATGTGTGCTTAAACGCTTATGCGTTTCGCAGTAACTTAAGTAATTAGAAATAAGTTTAGAATCCACGAATATCTCCTTTAGTAATAATCATGTTATTTTAAACTTATTTAAGCATTTTGTATAGTGATAATAAATAGTTATCGGTAGGAGAATGTCATGAAGTTTATCAATCGTAAAGAAGAGCTTCGTAATTTACAAAAAGATTACACTAATAATTTGAATCGTGGATTGAATCAAGTTTATATCATTAAAGCTGATTCAGGCGTAGGGAAATCCGAATTTATTAAAGAAATATCTAAGAAACTAAACTTATCTTTTATAGAAGTTCTTCCATTAGATGATAGCAATGATTTTTCAACATTTAAAAGATTTGTTATAGAATTGGATAAAATCAGTAGCGAGTATGGTTATGATGATTTTAAAGAATTTTACACCAAAAAAATGACTAGTGATAAAGCTATTAAAATATTGCTGAAAATTTCAGCAATATTTGGTAAAGCATTTATTGGAACATTTTTTAAAGATAATAATATTGGACTAGAAGTTTCAGAGATTGACTTACCTTCATTGATAGAAGAACCTACTCAATATGAGACATTTGTGCTAAAAGCTCAAGTGGAAAATCTCTTTGAATATGCTAATTATGTTCTAAAACAGAGAAAATTATCTATTTTGTATCCACAAGCCTCTCAGATTGATCGTTCTTCTTTGGATTTATTTAATAAATTAATAGTTACTTCTCAACAATGCCTGTTTATTTTTGAGTGTGACGATAACAGAGTGGAGCAGTATTTGAAAAATAGTAGTAAATTTTTTCTTAAAACCTATCACTTAAATCGACTTTCTAATGAACATATTCTTCATTACATCCAACAATTAACTGAAGAGTTAGAATTGCATTATGAGCAAATAGATTTTACAATTTTACATGACAGTGTTGAAAAAGGAGATTTAGCAGAAATCTCCACAATTTTAAAGGATTTTGATAATAGAGTACGGTTGGATCGGACAGTAAAATTACAGACGATTAAACAAATTGTTGAAGAATTATCAGACAAACAAACAGCCCTTTTAATCTTACTTTCCTTAACAAAGAATAGGTTAGCTCAAGTTGATTTGATGGAAATTTTATCCCAACTATACGGGGAGTTTGATTCGGAAAATATTGATTTTCTAGTAAATAAAGATTTACTAGAACAAAATCACTCTTCCTTATCAATCCCTAATTATATAGATATGGTTGTTAGCCCTACAACATTTTCCCCTAAGTTAAGACTAGCTCTAAGTTCTCTTTTAGTTAAATATATTAACCAAAAGTTATACGAAACTAATAATGCTGAATATCTTGATATTTTAGTTGACCATTATTTACTTCACCGCCAATTTTTACAACTCAAATCTATTTTCCCTAAAATTCGAGAGAGATTGATAAGAATTGATTCACAAGAAGGGCGTGTAGCCTATTTTGAAAAATTCAATCTGATACAGCATTATGTAAAAACAATTGATGAAGATTTTATACTGACACTTGTAAAAATTGCCTATGATGCTAATTTGTATCAACAATCCCTTTCCTTCATTAATTTTATCTCTCACAATACTGATAAGGTTGTTTTTGGCAAAGCATTATTATTAAATCGATGTGAAAAATTTGATGCTTCTATCAACTATATTGAAAAAAATATAGTTAAGCTAGATAAAAACTCATCACAATACTTCCAGCTTTCTTTAGTTTTAATAATGAACTTAGTACAACTTGAAAGACGAGAAGAAGCGAAACGTATTTTTGAGGAATTAAGTACGCAAGACACTCATCCGCTATATCCCTACTTAATCAGATTATCTAATGTTTTTTATAGCCAATTTTCTGAACGTATAAAAATTGTTCAGTCAATTACTGAGAGAATTTTTAAGGAACAAGATTCTGAATTTTCAGGACTTCATGCTATCTATCTAGCTTACTTATATGCTGTAGACAGAGATGTTTCTCGTGCCGAACAATCTTTAATAACTGCTCGAGACTATTTCGGTGAATCTCTTGTATATAATCATATGATTCTTCATAACGAGGCTACAATAAAATTTTATAGTGGAGATATTGATGAAGCAATACCAGAGTTACTTAATAGCGCAAAAGTCACTGCATATGATGAATATGACCGATTTGCTATTTACAATAATTTAATTGTTTATTATCTCTTGAAGGATAGAGTAGGTAGTCTTGAATGTCAGTCAATTGTTGTTGAATTGGAGGAACTCATCCCAAAGACATCTTTTAAGCGTTTTTTGGATAAGATTTACTACAATCTCTATCATTATTATCAAAAAATGTATAACCTCGAAAAAATGGAAGAATACAAAAATAAAATAGAGGAAGATATTATTAAGAATGATTACGAAATGAAGTTAATGTATGAAACTTCGTGGAAACTACCCTTAATTTAAATGATGAGTAAAGAGTGTTTTTATCATTTCATCGTACGTAAAGCCATTTATATTGAATGTTTTAGGTACAATAGATTTTGTATACAACCCAGGGTTGGCATTGATCTCTATTAGATAAAATTCTTCATTTTTTATTCGACCATCTACTCGTATCAATTTATTTGGAGACAAGTTCTTATAAAGTTGCTTTAAGTTGATAATATCTTTATCACTTAAATAGCAACTTTTTTCGATTTCTATACCGATTTTTTGTTTAATTTCTGAAGTATAAGCCTGATACTTGAATTCATTAGATTCTGGAAAAATAAGTTCAACTTCTTCAAAAAATAACTCTCCTTCATTTTCCAGAATAGTAATTGCTACTTCTCTTCCTTCGATGTATTCTTCTACTAAAATACCATCAAAGTCCTTCATTAATTGCTTGAGTGCTATATCTGCCTGTTCCATATTTTCAACAATAGAGTTTTGAGTAATTCCTATTGATTCTGATTCATAGTTTGGTTTAATAATAATTGGATATTCAAAGTTCGCTAGAATGTCTTTATTGTATGAATGAGCAAATACTAACAAACTTTTTGGGACTTTTATACCAAAATTTTCTGCAAATTTCTCTGTCATAAATTTATCTTGACATAAAACTTGTACGTATGGGTCTGGGTTGAAATATTTAATTTTATAATTTTCACAAAATGCTGGGACACTCATGTTTCTAATTCGACTGTTATAGCCAAAATCAAAATTTAACACAAAATCGTCTAGGTGATTAAAAACACTTCTTTTGAATCTCTCAAAATTATCGTAAAATATGATTTCATCAATAAATTTAGAAAAACTTTTATGGAGAATATCTCTCAATTCATTGCGAGTGTATTCTCTATTTTCGATAATTTTTGTTTGAATGGATGAATCTGAGTTGACATTTAAAATTATTATTAATCTCATAATTTCTCCTACCGATAACTATTTATTATCACTAGTATACCATAGTTTCTAATCTCCTATATGTTTCCAACAGTAACCTTTTATTGTGATGGATGAGATGAATACTTACGGGGGAAAACTCAGAATATCATTAAAAGTTTAAACTTTTCAATCTTTTGAATATTCGTTGACAAAGACTTGTTCTTAGATGTATAATGAATATGTAAAATAATTCACAAAGAAATAGAGGTGATAATATGCAATTATCACGATATGTATTAAGTCATAAACTTGATTCAGGTACGGTCTATTTTAATACTAAAAATAATCATTCTTTTTTTATAACAAAAGAATTGGAAGAAGTGATCTCTCATAATAAAGAGATAGCAAGAGATTATTATAGTTATCTTGAGCAGAATTTGCAATTATTGTAAATAATGTTTCTAAATTACAGAGAGGTGTGCTAGCCTCTCTATTTTTTCTAGGAGAAACTTATGATTCATATCTTTAAATATCTTGATAAAAAAACAAAATACCTAACCATTATTGGTGCACTGGCAAATGGGGGTCTCGCTTTGGGGCAACCCTTGGTTGTTGCCAAAGCACTATCGATAGATCAAAATAACCTTACCTATTCCTCTATTTGGAAATTTGCCCTCTTTGGTTTTTCTGTCTATTTCGCTTTGTATAGTCTAATGTTATTTTGTAATCATGCAAATAATGTCTTTCGACGTGAAATTCACATGAATATCCGAACGGCATTGTTTCATAAGTTAATGGAAGACAGGGAATATAGTGAAGATGAAAAGATTACCATGCTGACACAGGATATGGAATTTTTAGGAGATAACTTTTTTGAACGCTATATGACTATTTCATGTTGGGGATTTGGAGCGCTGATTACGGCGATCTATATCATTGCCCAAAATGTTTTATTGGGTTCTATCTTTGTTTTCTTCACGATCTTACGTCCCATTCCACAATTCTTAATGAATAATAAGCTAAAGAATTCAGGGGATGAAATGTCTCAGGGAAGAACAGCCGTTCATAACCAAATCTCTGATAGTATTCGAGGGGCTCAAACCTTGCGGATGAATCAAGCCTTGCCTGAAAATTCTCAGCGCGTCTGGAATATCAATCTTCGTTATCAACGAGCCATTCAAAAGTTTGTTTTTACCCATAATATTGTTTTCTTTTGTAATGGTTTCATGGTCTTTCTTAGCCAAGTACTCCCCTTGGTATTGGGGTTCTTCCTTGCCATGCATGGTCATCATGTTTCAGTGGCTAGCCTGGTTGCAATGTATATTGCCGCTGGTCAACTGGTAGGTCCTATACAAAATATCATGTATGATGTGGTTGAAGTACAAGGAGCCAAAACAACGGCAGAAAAGATTTTCGGAATTTTAAATCGAGCAGATGATAGTGAATCGGACAATCATTCGATCTCACAAGTAGAAGAACTAGAAATTTCTCATTTAAGTAAATCTTATAACGGTAGAGAGATTATACGCGATCTTAATCTAGCCATTCAACAAGGCGAAAAAGTCCTCATCAAAGGGCCAAGTGGTTGTGGGAAATCAACCCTCTTTCGAATGATCACAGGGGAAGAAAAGGCGGATGATGGGATGATTACTTGTCGGACAAGGGATGGAGCAAAAACAAGTTATTTTATTCGTCAGGTAGGTATCATCAGTCAGCATCCTTTCCTCTTTAATGATACTGTTCGCTACAATCTTAGTTTGGGACAAGATTTTTCAGATCAAGAATTGGAGACTGTTTTGAGACAGGTCAAACTCGACCATGAACTAACTGATGGACTTGATTTTGTAATCACTAATAACGGAGAAAATATTTCAGGCGGACAACGGGTCCGGATTGAACTAGCCCGCTTCCTTCTTCGTAAAAAGGATATTTTATTAGCAGATGAGGTAACTGCAGCTCTTGACGTAGAAAATAGCCAGATGGTTCGAGACTTGATTTTCTCACTACCGATGATGGTGTTAGAAATCGCTCACCATATTGATAATGAAAGTCGATATGATCAAGTCATTGAACTAAGAAAAAATTGAATTATTTTCATGATAAGATAAAGTAGTGAGTACTCTCTCCAGTCGGAAACTTCCTCACTACTAATCTTAATATGTTTGTTAACTGTAGTGGGGGACGAAAATTTTAACAACGAGGAAGGATATGTTTGTCCTTTCTTTTTTGATGTCGGGGACATGAAATCGCGCTTCTTAAAGTTTGAAAAGTTTCTAAATCTAAATTCTTGTTTGATCACTTTGTTAGTGGTTTCAAGCTATGATAATACATTTGAAATAATAAAACTATCTTTACCAATTTTTGTACCAACATTTTTAAAAAAACTTCCCGATTTCTTAAATTTGTACTTTAATTTACGTCATAAAAAGATTAAGCCTACGTTAAAAGGTCACTATGTTGAATCTGTAATTGATCTTAACTTATTTTTAATCGTCACAGTTTTATATAGCTTTAATTATTTAGAAATCCAACTTTTTTCTCCTCTATACCTATTTGTAATTATATTTGGAGTACATTATTTAAGTAATATAGCATTAATCTTATATCAGAAAATACGGATAAAGTAACAATCTTCATAAAGAAATAATTATTTTTAATATTACTCTAATTAAAATTAATACCAAATCATTTTTTAAAAATAAGGCAGAATTCATAATCAAGTACAATATGTCATATTCGAAAAAATATTGATAGAAATTGAAAAGCATCTGAACAGTTATACAAATCAACTGTTCGGATGCCATTTACATTTATTTTATCAAATTTTAAATATCATTTACGGTTTCTGTAAATAAGCATACTAACCGACAAAATTATAGTAAGTAGAGCACTTATCAATAATATTTTTTTACTTTTAGTAAATATATCTACAACTTGTAAAACAGAGACCAAACTAACGAAGAAAAGTATAATTTCCATAACTCTATTCTTCTGCAACTCATTAAATTGATTTCTATCCTTTAACAAATCGTATTCCTCCTGCTTAATTTTTTCTATATATTCATCATGCTTGAAATAAGAACTTTCTTTTAAATGATTAAATAAATCAAAAATAGCAATATGATTTATTCGATAGATATATAGAAAAGATCGTTTATAACCGTGAACCCACTCGTTAAATTTTATTAGTTGTTTATCATTTGAAAGTTGGAATTTGTCCAGTCCATCCATAATGGTTTCATCTAGACAAACTAGCTGAAAGAATGGAATTGCTGAAGATAAAAAGAAACTGGCTTGTCTCAAAAAATTTTTTTCAAAATTATTAGAATTATCATTAGACCATATGATATAATTTCTCCCCTTATTTATGTAATTGATATTAGTTAAATCATAATAGTTTGTTAGATAATTTTTTGATCTAGATTTTGAAGATACATTATTCTTGTTGTAGGGAGCATTAACCATCCAAGTATACAATTTATCATCTTTAAAAAACTCCATTTTATTCATCTGCTCCATATTTGTGACAAAATGTAAACAAAATATACATTCCGTTAACTTCAATCCCCCATTTATTGATGAGAGCTCTTTTTTTATATACTTCAATATATCATCAAGTTGATGATTAGTATTTAAAGAATACTCTCTATCACACTTTTCAAAATCAGGAAATATTTGCCATCTCATCATTGTAATTGGATAAAAAAAGTCAAATCTATAGAATGATGATCTTAAATCTTCAAATAATTCGATAACTATTGATCCGTTTTGAAAAACAGTGAGTGTCACAAAGAAAAAATGTAATTCTTCCTCACTATCCACTTCTATTAAAGGAGCAAAAACAAATTTAATAAATTGAATAGATCTAGCACTAAATAAACAATTCTGTTTCCCTTTTTCTAATCTTGCAAAATATAAGTCTAAATAATAATTAGTTTTCTCATCCACTTTGTTTTTTAAATGTTGCAACTCTTTGGGAATTTTCCATGGTTTATATTTCTTTTTTAAAAGAGTATTATTTTTTGTACCTATTAGTGTCATAATCGTAGCCGGATGATTTTCAAATTTTTTAGTAATTATCTCTATTAGTTTATTGTTGTCTATCTTATATAAATCTGTGCTCAACATATAGAAAGAGGTGATTTTCACTTCTTCTATTTTTTTTGAAATCTCAGGAATTTTTTCAAAAGCAGTACTCTCTTTTATCTTCTGCATATTTTCTACCTTTTATTATCTTATTTCATTAATTATATCAAAATATAATTCAATAAAATGATGATCAAACAAAAAGTTATGTAATATACAAAAACTAGTTTTTAAAAACTTAGAAAGATTCATTTTATAGACTCTGACTATATTACGTTCAAAAATTTCTGAAATTGATTTATTATTATTTAGAATACTGAAAGTAATTACATAAAAGAGACCCTTAGGCCTCTTCCTCTCTCCTTCAAACACTCTGTCACTGTCCATTTACTGTCCAATATAGTGTAATACATCTAAAAATTGTTAATTATGTCGCAGACTAAATCTTTTAAAATCAACATTTCTATGTATAACAAGGCTTAAGGAATCTTAAATTAAGTCTTTCTTTCATATGATGAATATCCTAGAATTGTAGGAATTGTTGTTGGGAGTTTCATTCCGTTAAAGATATAATTCATGAGTTATTTTTATTATTCAAAAGGAGACTAACTGTTAAAAAAAGAAAAAACAATCAGATATTGATTGTTTGAGAATACAGAAAAAAGCTGAGAAATTCCTCTCAGCTTTCTTTGTGATAGTCAAAGCGAATGACTTGCTCCGTGGCGTCTACATACGCGTGGACTCCAAAGGGAACAATGGCTCTTGGTGTGGCATGGCCAACGTTTAGATTATAGACAATCGGGATATTGCTATCAATGATATCCAATAGTGCCTCCTTATAGTCGTCATAGAAGGTTTCATCCATAGGTTTTCCGACCAAGAGTCCACTGATGACTTCAAATATCCCAGTTTCTTTTAAAGTTTGCAACATTTTTTTGAAATCATCAGGTTCAGGCTTTTCTTCGCTTGTTTCTAGCAAGAGGATTTTTCCTTCCCAGTCTGACAAGTCAGGGAAAAGTTTGTATTTTTGGCAGAGGTCTGTGCTATCTGCGTGTAGAGAATTGTCAAAGATATCGTAGAGGGATTCGAGGCAACCGCCGAGGATTTCTCCCTCAAACTGAGCATTGCCTTGTAACAAGTCAAAACCTGTATTTGCATGGCTGACACGAGGTGTTCCCAGAGCCTTGGGACTGAAGTCAGTTCTTTCCTCATACCAAACGTCACTAGGGCGAATTTCTGAGATTTTTCCAGTCTCAATCAATTCTTTGAAGTAGTGGAGGCTATATGGCAACATTTCTTTATCTAACTCACAAATGTCTGCTAAAAATGATTGACCATAAAAAGTCTTGACCCCTAGCTTATGCAACATGAGGTGGTTCATGGTTGTATCCGAGAAGCCAAGAAAAATCTTTTGTTTGATAACCTTTTGTAGTTGGTCATTTTCAAAGAGGTAGGGTAGCAAGCGATAGGTATCGTCTCCACCGATGGCACATAGGATCATATCGATACTATCATCAGAAAAGGCTTGAATCAAATCCTCTGCACGAGCTTCAGGATGTTCTTTTACAAAGTCTAAGCCTTTTAGTGAATGAGGTAAAAAGATAGGCTTGAGTCCCAAGTCCTTGAGACGTTGGACACCCAAGTCCATTTCGTGTTTGACAAAGTCCTCTCCGATAATGCCACTAGACAAGCTCACAATACCAATAGTAGAAATCATATCTTATCCTCCTAGAAATAAATTGATACTATTGTATCACAAAAGATGATAGAAAAATATAAGGAATAGAGTAGAGGTACAATTTTATGTCAATAAAGCAATAGAAAAACCTCTCGATGTGCTTACTTTGGAATATAGGCAAACTCTATCGACAATAGAAAATAGCACTTTTAGAAGTTGGTTGCCATATAGTTAAATCTATTAGGATCATCAATTAAATATATTTCTTTCGGATAAGTAGTTCTAAAAGCAAATAAATTAGCCATAAGTAAAGTTCCATATCCCCAATCTTTTGCAAAATTTATGCATCTAGTAATTGTAGGATCATCAATATTTTCATCTGCTATTGAAGGGTTTAATCCAATAAATAAAACTGTAGGTTTTGTAGAGTCCCAAGTTCGAGACAGTGTGTAACGATAAATCTTGTCTTCAGATATATTAGCTTTCTTTTTCACGATTGTTTCTCCTTTTTTATATTATATACTATTGATTAAAAACATAGCTAAACTAGGTATGAAAAAGGTAGAGAAAAAGGTAGAGTTTGAATTGAAATACAGTGCAATATATCGCATTTGGCAAAAAGAAAAAACGCTTGAAATCAGCGTTTTTCTTCTGTATTAATCCGTATTGAATGCTTACTTCACTTCTGTAAACACAACGTGTTTGCGAAGTTTTGGTGAGTATTTCTTCAATTGAAGACGGTCTGGAGTGTTACGTTTGTTTTTAGAAGTAAGGTACAAGCGTTCACCAGATTCTTTGTGTTCAAGTGTAATATTTACGCGCATGGTATCTCCCTTCTATTATTCAGCTGATGCAGCTTTAGCGATCTTACGTCCTTTGTAGTATCCTTTAAGTGATACACGGTGAGAACGTGAGTAATCTCCAGTTGCTTCGTCAAAGTTTACAGATGGAGCTGTTACTTTGTAGTGCGTACGACGTTTGTTTTTCTTCGCTTTTGATGTGCGACGTGCAGGTACTGCCATTTCGTTTTTCTCCTTTTAAGATATAAATTCAATTAGGTTTGATTTTCATCAACTTTAACAGTATAACAAAACTTTTTTGTAAAGTAAAGTTACTTGACAAAAAATTGTTAAAAAAAATCTCCCGCCTCATCAAATGGGACAGGAGTTCTCCTTAAAGGTCTATTTCAAATGGCTCATCAATCGTTTCCGAAACGTATTTGCCATCCTTTTTTCGTTGTTTGACACATTCTGTCAGCAGGTACTCGATCTGCCCATTGACCGATCGAAAGTCATCTTCTGCCCATGATGCGATAGCAGCATATAACTTGGCTGACAATCTAAGGGGAATCTGCTTTTTTTTAGCTTCTGCCATCTTTAGTAAAGACTTCCTGTGTTGACAATTGGTTGTGCATCATGATTGCCACAGAGAACGACTAAGAGATTTGAAACCATGGCAGCCTTCCGTTCTTCGTCTAGCTCTACAATCTCTCCTTCGCTCAAGCGTTCAAGGGCCATTTCAACCATCCCAACTGCTCCATCGACAATCATCTTCCGCGCATCGATAATGGCAGACGCTTGTTGGCGTTGAAGCATCACAGCTGCGATTTCTGGAGCATAGGCCAAGTAGGTAATACGAGCTTCTAGTATTTCGAGTCCAGCATCTTTAACACGCGCTTGAATCTCTTCTCGAATGCGACTGGCCACGATTTCACTGGAGCCTCGGAGACTACCCTCATCTGCCTGCCCATCTCCTGTCGTATCGACATTAGGAGCTACATCATAAGGATAGATACGGACAATATTACGAAGGGCACTATCACACTGCAATGAGAGATATTCTTTGTAGTTATCCACATTGAAGACTGCTTTAGCCGTATCCACTACGCGCCAAGTAACTGCAATACCAATTTCTACAGGATTCCCTAAGCAGTCATTGATCTTCTGGCGAGAGTTGTTCAAGGTCATCACTTTTAAAGAAATATTCTTTTTACCTGTCTCTATGGAAATATTGTTGCCTTCTGCTGTTTTACTGACAGACATGGGGGACTTGGTGGTGACATCACCACTTTGTCCCAAGCGGGTGTTATTGGCAGGATTGACAGCGACACAGAAGGGATTGACAAAGTAAATACCCGCTTCGCGAATGGTTCCAATATAGTCCCCAAACAAGGTCAAGACCAAGGCCTCTTGCGGTTTAATAATTTTGATCCCCGCATAGCACACCAGGCTAGCAATAAAGAGAAAAATACAGGTAATAACTCCAATTGCAAGCGGGAAACCTTCTGGTAAACTAGCAATCGCACTAATAAAGGCAAAAACTAAAACAAGATCTCCAACTAGCAAGCCTACAAGAACAGCTAAGCCGTTTCTCTTTTGGATTAAAATTTTTTCTTCCATGGGACGAGCCCTTCTTTCTTTATGATATCTAAATGATATCACTTTGTTCGCAAAAGTCAAGATATAACTGTAAATTATTTTAGCAAGCAAGCGATTGAGCTAAATTGTCTGAAAATTCAAGAATTTTCTTCTATCGTTGGACTGTAAATTGTGCTATAATAATAAAAAAATACGTGAGAGGGAATCAGATGACAGAATTAGATACTCGCCATCGCAGTAGCGTCTACGATAGCATGGTTAAATCTCCTAACCGGGCTATGCTTCGGGCAACTGGGATGACTGATGAAAACTTTGAAAAACCAATCGTAGGGGTAATCTCTACTTGGGCAGAAAACACGCCTTGTAACATGCACCTTCATGATTTTGGAAAATTGGCCAAAGAAGGTGTAAAAGATGCGGGAGCTTGGCCGGTTCAATTCGGAACCATTACGGTTGCGGATGGGATTGCTATGGGAACGCCTGGGATGCGCTTCTCCTTGACTTCTCGTGATATCATAGCAGACTCTATCGAAGCGGCTATGGGCGGTCACAACGTGGATGCCTTTGTAGCGATCGGGGGCTGTGATAAGAACATGCCTGGTTCGATGATCGCCATTGCCAATATGGATATCCCAGCGATCTTTGCTTATGGTGGGACCATTGCCCCTGGTAATCTGAACGGCAAGGATATCGACTTGGTTTCTGTTTTCGAAGGGATCGGGAAATGGAACCATGGTGACATGACTGCTGAAGAAGTGAAGCAACTGGAATGTAATGCCTGCCCTGGCCCTGGTGGCTGTGGTGGTATGTATACGGCCAACACCATGGCGACAGCGATCGAAGTCCTTGGGTTGAGCTTGCCAGGTTCCTCTTCTCACCCTGCTGAATCAGCTGATAAAAAAGCCGATATCGAAGAAGCAGGCCGTGCAGTTGTCAAAATGCTTGAAATGGGACTGAAGCCATCTGACATCTTGACCCGTGAAGCCTTTGAAGATGCGATTACAGTCACAATGGCCCTTGGTGGTTCAACAAATGCGACCCTTCACTTGCTTGCGATCGCTCATGCGGCCAATGTGGATTTGACACTTGAAGACTTCAATGATTTCCAAGAGCGTGTGCCTCACTTGGCTGACTTGAAACCTTCTGGTCAATACGTCTTCCAAGACCTTTACAATGTCGGTGGTGTGCCAGCCGTCATGAAATACCTTCTTAAGAATGGTTTCCTTCATGGGGATCGCATCACATGTACTGGTAAAACAGTATCTGAGAACTTGGAAGCCTTTGCTGATTTGACACCAGGTCAAAAAGTCATCATGCCACTTGAAAATCCAAAACGTGCGGATGGTCCATTGATCATCTTGAAAGGGAACTTGGCTCCAGAAGGGGCGGTTGCCAAAGTATCAGGTGTGAAAGTTCGTAACATCACTGGTCCTGCTAAGGTCTTTGACTCAGAAGAAGCAGCCATTGAAGCGGTTCTTTCGGATGAAATCGTGGATGGCGACGTTGTTGTTGTTCGTTTCGTAGGACCTAAGGGTGGTCCTGGTATGCCGGAAATGCTGTCCTTGTCATCCATGATCGTTGGTAAAGGCCAAGGAGACAAGGTGGCCCTCTTGACAGACGGACGCTTCTCTGGTGGTACGTATGGTCTCGTTGTTGGACACATCGCGCCTGAAGCTCAGGTCGGCGGTCCAATCGCCTACCTCCACACAGGGGATCTGGTAACAGTTGACCAAGATACCAAAGAAATCACCATGCACGTCTCAGACGAAGAGTTGGCCAAACGGAAGGCTGAAACAACCTTGCCACCACTGTATAGCCGTGGTGTTCTCGGTAAGTATGCCCACACGGTATCCTCTGCTTCACGCGGTGCCGTGACCGACTTCTGGAATATGGAACAGTCTGGTAAACAATAAGATATGAAAAAACTCACTTTACGAATTTGTAAAGTGAGTTTTATTGATTTATCTCGGAGGAAGACCAAGGGCGATGCGCCCGTATCGGCTGATTCGTGTAATTTTCCAAGCTGGCGACCAGGTTACTTCTACTTTGACGTCTTCGATACCGTCAATTTCTTTTAGGCGGGCGACGATTTCGATAGGCAAACTTTCCGCACAGTCACAAGCGGTATCGGTAAAGGTCATGACTACTTTGCAAGTCCCTTCCTCATCCAGATCCAACTCATAAATCAAACCGAGGTTGTAGACGTCCAATTCAACATCGGTATCAAACACAAGCTCTAACTTCTCAATCAATTGTTTCTCCAGTGCCAAGGCACGGTCGTTAATCTTGATATCCTCTCTCATCTCGCTATTCTTTCCCTCCTTTGATGAAGACTATTTTCTCACAATTCTGACAATAATGCAAGTTCACCTAGAATGAGATCGAATGACAGCTAAAAATCAAACTATCCGTCTTAAGACTGATTTAAAATTACAGGAACTTATCTTAAGTTTTCTTTAAGTTTTCCGATTTATACTAGTACCATCAAATGAAGACCTCCTAACTTTGTTTGATAGAAAATCCTAAACTTTTTCATAATAATCTCCCATAAAGGCCACCAAATCAGGTGGCTTTTTTCTATGTACCTTGGCGAACGTTAGTGAGCTTAGGTACATTGATGCAGTTCGAACGCTAGTGAGAACTACGTTCCTTATTTTTTTACGAGCATCAGCGAGTTTAGGTACGTTGACGCAGTTTGAGCGGAGATAACTAGACTCCTATAAAAAGGATGTGTGAAGAAAGTTTTAAAACCTTCAAAAATTTTTTTCAGCTCTATCTTTCTATTATTTCCTATATTTGTAGGCGAAATAGCTATTTTACGGGCTTTGTCCCTCGATAATTCCTTTTGCCTCCTCCAAGTTCTTGTGCTATAATGATACGGATACTGTTCATTTTAACAAGGAGGCACATTATGAAACAAACCCATTCACGTTTTCTCATTCCAGGGATCCTTTTACTAGGAGTGGTCTTGCGGGCCCCATTTACGACCCTCTCCACTGTCTTATCAGATATTGCTGCTAGCTTTGGTGTCGAGGTGAGTTCTCTTGGCCTCTTGACGAGTCTACCCCTCCTAACATTCGCTATTTTCTCTCCTTTTGCTACTAGCTGGGCGAGACGCTTTGGGATTGAGCGACTCTTTCTCGGAGTCTTGATCCTGATGACGATTGGATCTGCTCTACGCACCATCAATCTGCCTCTCCTCTATGTGGGAACTCTTTTGATTGGTGCTGCTATTGCCTTTATCAATGTCCTTCTACCAAGCTTGATCCAAGCTAATGAACCAAAACGTCTTGGCTTCTTAACAACCCTTTATATCACTGCAATGGGCTTGTCTACTGCGGTAGCTTCTTCTGTCGCTGTCCCTATTACTCAAGCCACCTCTTGGCAAGGTCTGGTTTGGGTGCTAACCGTTGTCTGTACGCTTGCACTTGTGATCTGGCTCCCTAATGCTCGTCATAATCATTATTTGAAAAAAAGCTCTTCTTCTAATGAAAATAAGACTAGTTGGTATAAGAATGGCAAGGTTTGGGCCATCATGCTTTTCTGTGGTCTCCAGTCTCTCTTATTCTATACCACGATGACCTGGCTTCCTACTATGGCAACCCAAGCCGGCATCAGTCAAGCCAATGCAGGAATTTTAGCATCTGTATTCACCCTGATGAGTCTTCCTTTCTCTATGACCATTCCAAGTCTCACTACCAGCCTTTCTAAACGAAACCGTCGCATCATGCTGATAACGACTGTTTTAGCTGGTTTTACTGGAATAGCCATGCTGTTACTAAAGACAGACAACTTCATTTACTGGTTGATCCTGAATATCTTAATCGGAAGTTTTACGAGTATCTTATTCCCTTACCTCATGGTTACCTTCTCCATGAAGTCTAGCTCTCCTGAGAAAACTGCTCAGCTCTCTGGACTAGCTCAAACGGGAGGATACGTCTTTGCTGCACTTGGACCTATCTTATTTGGTTCAAGCCAACAAATCTTCCACTCTTGGACACCCGGGATTCTTATTCTTCTTGTTGTTGCTTTGTTTATGAGTATGGCTCTCTATCAGGTTGAAAAATCTGATATCATCCTTTAATCCGCTAGGTCCCATTGAGCAATGGGATCTATTTTTATACAAAAAAAGAATCAGGAATATCCTGATTCTTTGCTATGTCTTAATTATTCGTAAAATGATACGTGTACGTGGTCGTAATGATTTTCTGTTACGCTACCACGGTCTGGCATTTCATTCCAAGTGTTTGCTGGTCCATAAATATTATTTACTGGAGCATAGAAACGTTGTTTCCAGATGATGTAAGAAATTCCATTTTCTTGCATGTGATCGATTGCATATTGAGCTACTTGATCACCAATCGCTGAACTTTCTGGAACCATAACGTCTATCGCAAGACCTTTACCGTGATCTTCTGGGTCACCAGGACGGTAACCACCGATATCAGTCAAGCCAAGTTCATTAATCACTTGTTCTTTGAATTTAATTGTTTGAGGTCGAAGACCTTCATTTGAAGTTGGAGTTGCTGTTGAAGGAGTTGAAGCTGTCGTATCAACAACTGGTGCTGGTGCACCATATTGTGGTGTTGAAGCAACCGCAGTAACTTCTGGTTCTGCTGGAACTTCTACGACTGGAGCTGGTTCAGCTACTGGAGTCGCTGGGGCTTCCTCAACAACTGGTGCTTCTACAGGAGCCGCTACTTCAGCTGGCGCTGCAGCAGGTTGCGCAGGTGCTTCTTCAACAACTGGTGCTGGGGCTTCCTCTGCTACTGGAGCTGCTGGTGCAGGTGTTTCAGCTGGCGCTTCTGGAGTTGACAAGCTTTCTGATACTTGCTCTGCCACTGCTGCTACAACTGCAGGTGCTTGAGGGAGTTCTACAGCTTGGTTGCTTTCATCTGCTACTGGTTTTGTCAAATCACCCACTGCAACAGTTTGGTTGTCTACTTTGATTTGGTTGTTTGTCAAATCAGCAGAAGTTGTCACAGTTGCATCAGCATTGCCTGCTGTAGGAGTTTGGATTTCTACACCTGTCACTTGGTTCTGATCATTGACAGTTGTTGTCAAGACAGTTCCTGGGAAAATCAAATCAATGTTGCTAATTTGGTTCAAGTTTGCCAAAACAGTTACGTCAACATTCAAAGCTTCCGAAATCGTGCTTAGGGTATCTCCATACTTGATTGTGTAGGTTTGTTTGTTTTCTGAAGTTGAAATATCTGCACGAATTTCATCTACAGAACGGGCAACCCAGTCCCCATTTGATTCTGCTTTACCAGTTGTAAATGGCAAAACCGCCATAGCAACAGTAGAAGCGATCAAAGCTTTTTTATTTACTTTCTTCATACGTTCTTTCCTCGTTTTCTTATTATCGGAGATTTATCTCCAGACAGATACATTTAATATTCTACCACATTTTTTGTCTTTAAAATGGCTCTTCTTTTCTTTTAATCTAACTGACCCTAATTTGTAACATTAGTCCTTTCTTGTTACAATCTCTTAATAATTAACGATAGTTAGTACTATTTGGATAATCAAACAAATTCATTGTATCAGAAGCCTTTGAGAGTCCTGAACGAAGGGATTTTAGAAGATTTTTCAGTTGAATAGAGGCTAAAAAACACCCCAAGTTCGTGTCCTGTAGACATCACTTGAGGTGCTGTTTTAACGGCTTTGTATCTTATTAATTGAACACGCCCTAAATTCTGTGTGTAAAACGCAAACTGTAATAGTACTAACTTCAAAGGCACAGTAGCTGATTGGATTTTTCTCTCGCTTTAAGAGCTCGGAAAAATCCTAATCAGCCTTGTGGGGGCAGGACAACGAAGCATTCTATACAACAGTGCTTCTGTCCTGCTCCCTATTTTCCTTTGAGTTGCTTAACGGCTTTGTATCTTATTTGACCTTCATCATTCGGACCAGGTTGGCGCGTTCGGCTTCTTCGAGTTTCATTTCGATATAGTAGATGGTTTCCTTGAGATCGGGGATGGTCGCATATTCCAATCCATTGACCCGACGGCGTGTCTTTTCGATCTCATCGGCCATGAGCTGACAAGTTTTTTCAATCTCTGCCAGGCGCAACAGGTCTGGAAGGAGCTCTTCCATTTCTTGAATGGTGTTGTCCATCTGGCTATTGGAAGCCACATAGCTGTAGACCACGTCTCCCTCATCGTCTCCATATGGATTGTCAATATGGGCATGCATCTTGGGCACACGCACACTCATGATGTTCTCCGTCTCGATATGCAGGCTGACTTCCCGCGTCGGAACTGCAAAGATTTCCTGGACCATGAGGTCGTTTTCCAGACATTTGGCCAGGACAAACTCTTGCATATTGCCAATGAGAGCTGCCTCAACCTTCTGACGGAGGCGGTCATTTTCACGGACCGATTCGATGAAGCGTCGCATGAGCTCGTCTCGTTTGTCCTTGAGAAGTTTATGTCCTCTGGTTGCCGTTTTCAGACGCTCTTTGAGGGTGTTTAACTCCATCCGAGTGGGTTTGACATTTAATCGTGCCATCTGACTTCCTCCTTTCTACTCCTAGGCTTGTGCTTCCTGAGAAGTTTTTGGGAGGTATTCGTCAATCATGTCATCCTTAATCCGCTTGAGCTCTGTCCGTGGCAAGATAGCCAGCAATTCCCAACCTAGATCCAGACTTTCTTGAATGGTCCGATTGGTGGTAAAGCCTTGGTTGATGTACTCCTTCTCAAAGCGATCCGTAAATTTGACATAAAGTTTGTCGGTATCGGACAAGGCGGATTCTCCGAGCACCACGGCTAATTCTTTGGCTTGTTTCCCTTGGGCATAGGCCGCAAAGAGCTGGTTCATGGTCGCCGCATGGTCTTTCCGAGTCTTGCCTTCACCAGAACCCTTGTCCTTCAAACGGGAAAGGGAGGGAAGAACATTGATCGGTGGGCGGTAACCACTATTGTAGAGATCGCGGGACAGAATAATCTGACCTTCGGTGATGTAGCCTGTCAAGTCAGGGATGGGGTGGGTGATATCATCTTCTGGCATAGAGAGGATCGGAATTTGGGTCACAGATCCTTTCTTTCCAACCAAGCGTCCTGCACGTTCGTAGAGGGTTGAGAGGTTGGTATAAAGGTAACCTGGATAGCCCCGACGTCCTGGAACCTCACGGCGGGCAGCAGATACTTCCCGAAGGGCTTCACAGTAGTTGGTCATGTCGGTCATGATAACCAAGACGTGCATGTCTTTTTCATAGGCCAAATATTCTGCTGCGGTCAAGGCGATCCGAGGAGTCGCAATCCGCTCGATAGCGGGGTCATTAGCTAGATTGATAAAGAGGACCGAGCGATCAATCGCCCCTGTCTCGCGAAGGTCGTTCATAAAGAACTCGGCTTCTTCAAAGGTAATCCCCATAGCCGCGAAGACCACGGCAAAGTTCTCTTCCGAATTAAGAACCGTCGCTTGTCGAGCAATCTGAGCCGCCAATTCCTTGTGAGGAAGACCAGAACCTGAGAAGACTGGGAGCTTTTGTCCCCGAACCAAGGTATTCAAGTGATCAATAGCTGAGATCCCTGTCTGGATAAATTCATCCGGATAGTCCCGCGAAACAGGGTTGATGGCTTGTCCATCAATGTCCAAGTACTTCTCTGGGATAATCTCTGGACCTCCATCAATCGGTTTGCCCATCCCGTTAAAGATGCGTCCCACCATGTCTTCAGACACTGGGAGTTCTAGGGGACGTCCCGTAAAGCGGACTTTAGCTTTTTCCAAGTTGATCCCGCTAGATCCTTCAAATAGCTGGACCATGGCCTTGTCTTCTTGGACTTCGAGGACTTGTCCCTGACGGGTCGTTCCATCATGAAGCTTGATTTCTACCAGTTCATTGTAGTGAACCCCTTCAACCTGATCGACAATCATCAAGGGGCCAACAACTTCGCTGACAGTACGGTATTCTTTAATCACGCTCATTGTCTACTACTCCTTTTGCGACGATTTGGTGTAGGGTTTCTACGATTTCTTCTTTTAAAGCTTGGATGGTTGCCAACTGGTCCTCATGGATGAACTTGCTCCGGGCAATGCGGTCTCGAAGAGCCACGGTTCCTTCCATGATTTCTGTGAAGTAAGCTCCCAATTCCAGCGCTTTTTGACTTTCTTGGTCAAAGGTTAAAATGTTGGTCAACAAGGCAACCTGCTTGCTGAAGGAGGTATAGGTATCGACCTCATCGAAGGCATTTTGTTGTAGGTAGTCTTCGCGGATCATCTTGGCCGCATTCATGGTCAAGCGGTCTTTCTCAGACAAGGAATCTAGACCAACCAAGCGGACGATTTCTTGCAATTCACTCTCTTTTTGCAACAGGTTCATGGCGCGGGTCACTTTTTCTGCCCAGCTAATCTGCTCATGCTGATCGATATATTGGCCCACTTCATCTTGGTAAAGGGAATAAGAACTCAACCAGTTGATGGCTGGGAAATGGCGGCGTTGCGCCAACTGAGCATCTAGTCCCCAGAAGACCTTGACGATCCGCAGCGTATTTTGGGTCACCGGCTCCGAAATGTCTCCACCTGGAGGGGAAACGGCACCGATGGCGGTAATCGAACCTTCACGCGCAGTGGTTCCGAGTGTCTTAACCCGACCTGCACGCTCGTAATATTCAGCAATCCGGCTACCAAGATAGGCTGGGTAGCCTTCATCCCCTGGCATTTCTTCTAGACGACCAGACATTTCACGAAGGGCTTCCGCCCAGCGCGATGTCGAATCGGCCATGATGGCAACGGAATAGCCCATATCACGGAAGTATTCAGCAATAGTAATCCCTGTGTAGATGGAAGCTTCACGCGCCGCTACTGGCATGTTCGAAGTGTTGGCAATCAGAACCGTCCGCTGCATAATGGATTGACCAGTCGTTGGATCGATCAATTCTGGAAATTCATTCAGAACGTCCGTCATTTCATTTCCACGTTCCCCACAACCAACGTAAATTACGATGTCTACATTGGCAAACTTAGCCACCTGGTGTTGCACAACTGTTTTCCCAGCTCCGAAAGGACCAGGAACAGCTGCAGCTCCACCCTTAGTCACAGGGAAGAAGGTATCGATGACCCGTTGGCCTGTAACCAAAGGTTCTACTGGAATCAGTTTTTGTGCAAAGGGACGTCCTCGACGAACCGGCCATTTTTGCATCAAAGTACCAGTAAAGAGGCTACCATCTGCCTGCTCGATCTCATAAACTGGCTCTTCCACTGTGTAAGAACCTGCTGCGATCTTGGTCACACGCCCACTGACTCCAAACGGTACCATGATACGGTGCTCCACCATATTGGTCTCTTGAACCGTACCGACGATGTCTCCGGCAACTACCTCTGTTCCTTCTGCCACACTTGGCTCGAAGGTCCATTTGGTGTCACGGTCTAGATTTGGAACTTGAACTCCACGTATAAGGAAGTCACTGGCTGTAACTTCTTGGAAGCGTTCCAAGGGACGTTGGATCCCGTCAAACATCTGAGAAATCAAACCTGGTCCCAACTCGACAGAAAGGGGAGCTCCGGTTGTTACCACTGGTTCACCTGGTCCTACTCCTGACGTTTCTTCATATACTTGGATAGAGGCTTCATCCCGCCGCATCTCAATAATTTCGCCAATCAAACCAAGATCGCCGACCCGGCAAATGTCTTGGATATTGGCCTCCTGCATCCCTGATGCGACCACCAAGGGACCGGAAACTTTAATAATTTTTCCTTGAGTCATGTATTCCTCCTGGGAATCCTTTGTTTCTTTGTTTTACTTTTGTGCTATTTCTCTTAGAGCTTGCTTTTGTTGGCCATTGGCATCGAAATTGCTTGGATCCAACCAGGCTTCGAAGCGCTGTTTGATAGCTGGCCATTCTTGGTCAATGATAGACAACCAGTCTGTATCACGGGTACGACCTTTATAAACAACAGCCTGACGGAAACAGCCTTCATAGGTGAACCCTAAGCGCTCAGCTGCTTTGCGAGATGCTTGGTTTAAGGCATCGCATTTCCACTCATAGCGGCGGTAGCCTAAATCTTCAAACACATAGCGCGCCAAGAGATACTGGGCTTCCGTAGCCATGCGTGTCTTTTGGAGCGCTGGTGAGTAGGTCACTGCTCCGACTTCGATCACCCGATTAGCTTGATCGATCCGCATGAGAGAGAAAGTCCCCAAAGCCTTGCCTGAATCTTTGTCTACAATCGCATAGTAAAAGCGACCTTGATCTGTCATGAGATCATCCAATAAGCGGTCCCACTCCTCTTTATTGTGGGCAGGGCCTTTGAACAGAAAGGTCCACATCGCTGCTGGAGAGTCCGGCCCGTAGACCTGATAAAGATCTGCTCCATGTTTTTCTTTTGAGAGGCGCTCGATCACGGTATAGCGACCTTCGATCCGCTCAATAGCTGGCAGACCCCCCGGTGTAAAATCAGGCATGGCATCGCCAATCGCTTGGCCAAATTCATTTGTTCTCATAAAATATCCTGTCCGACTGCTTTTTCGACATTGTCCCGAATTCGCTGCCGCCCCAATCCAGTCGTTCCCTTATGAGTAGGGATCAAGATGACGGCTGGGGTTACTTGGCGATCATAGTAGGCAATGGTATCTGGGATTTCCTGAGCCATATCTTCCGTCAGATAGATGATGCCAAAATCTTCTTGGCTCAAGTGACGTAAGGTATTGATGGTTTCCTGAGCCTCTGCTACGGGAAAGGTCTGAAAGCCAATCATTTGAAAAGGAAGGATGGCATCACGGTTTCCCACAACGGCAATTTTTTGCGTTTTACTGGCCATAGATTGGTCTCATCCTTTCTTTTATTTTGTCAATCGGGAGTTGATTATCCAGACCCGTCAAGACCAAACGAAGGTTCTTCACCTCCAGCTCTTTTCCAAAGAGATAGCGAGCTAAAGGCAAGGGCCCGTCTGTCTCAAAGGAAGCTTGTTCCAAAATTCGGTACTTAAGCACATGCTCCAGATATTCCACTGTCTCAGCAGTTACTCTGCCTGCTCGCATCTGCTCTTCGTACTGTGTCAATTCCACATTATAAGGCAAGGGATTGACTTGTTGGAACCAACTGATGAGGTTGCCCTGCTCGACACACTGAATGACTTCTCTTGCTGAGAGGCTCCCTGCATCAGACAAAAGTTGCTTCATAAAGCTGTTCGGCTTTTTCAAACTGAGGGCCCGCTCAACTGTGATGACATTGTAACAATCAATGGTCAAGGTGACCAAGGATTTTAAAAGTGGATGGTCCAGATCTTTCGCCAAGCGTTTGAGATGATCAAAGTAAGCCAAATCCATGCCGATCTCCAGAACCCGAATATCCTGATAGTCGACATATTCCTGCCAGGTTGCTGCGACTTCTTGAGCCATAAACTCTGGGCAGTTCTCTGAAGAAAAGGTCTTGGCTACTTGTTCAAGAACCGCTAAGGAATAGGGACCTGCATCCAATAATAGGAAGTTCAAATCCCGCCCCGTTGCTCGCTCTTTCAAGAAGACCTTGAGATTGTGATAGGTGTACTTGAGGGCGAAGAGGTCGACTACCGCAGGGTTCGGAGCCACCTGATAAGCCCAATCGTACTCTGCTAGAAGGTGCTTCATCAAGGCTTGCTCGACCACTTGGACTTGACGCAGTTGATCTGCCTCCAAGGCATAGGCCGTCCCTTGCAAGAGATTAGCACGCGCTTCTGCATCGGAGCTATTCAGAAGGGCATCAAACTGAGCCGGGCTCAAAAAACTAGCTTCACGTACACTAATCCCGGTATTTACTTGAGAATACGTCCGTTCACTCATAGCCCCTCCTAGTTTTTCTCTTCTTTAAAAATGCTGGCTGCCATATGGAAGCTCTGCTCCTCCCGCACAGCATCAACCAAATCACGGTAGAGGTAGCTGGCATCCACTTTGCCAAAGGAAAGGACAAAACCAGCCTCTTGGGTAAGCGTTTCTTTCGCTAATTGAAGCTGTGGATAGGCCTCTATCAAATCCTGACGATCTTGATCTGTCAATTTTTCTGCCGTCACAGCACCAAACGTTAAGACCATTGCTCGATCTGCATAGCGAGGAAGAACGCGATGCAGAAATGCGAGTTCTTCTTGGCGTGACCAAGTAGCCATTTTCTGGTAGGCATCCGCAAACAACTCTTTTAAGACCCGTTGCTTGGTGACCAATGTCGATTGGCGCTTTTGATTTTCTATTTGTTGGCTTTCACGTTGCAAGCAGCGCTCAATGGTTTGCAATTGAACCGTCCGTTGGTGTAACTTTTCTTCTACCAAACGAGCTTCCTGCAACTGGGACTCTGCTTGAACCTTAGCCGTTGCTTCCGCTACTAATTTCCGACCTTTTTCATGGGCCTGTTCAAGGATGGAATCCTTTAATTGGGAATAATCCGTCATTGTTTTTATTTCCTCCTTTGGAGTTCTTCGCCACCGATAATAGACGAAGAGAACATTCCTCTTCTTTGACTGAGGTGTGTCTAGATTAGCCGACGCGAAGAGTCAAAAGGAAGGACACAACGAAGGCCAAGATGGCATAGGTTTCAACCATGGCCGCAAGGATAACCCCTTTCATCATGTCTTCAGGGCGTTTTGCCAAGATTTGCATCCCAGCAGTTGCGACATTTCCTTGGTGTTTTGCTGAGAAATAGCCGACGATCGCTACTGGAAGGGCTGTGAAGAAGTAAGCAACTCCTGTTTCAAGAGCCATATCTGGTTTAATTTGCAACCAGATCAAGATCCCGATAACGAAACCGTACAAACCTTGTGTACCTGGCAACAATTGCAAGATCAAGGCTTGGGCAAATTTTTCTGGCTGTTCTTTCAAGAGTGCGGCAGCTGCTTGACCAGTCTTACCAACACCGAGGGCTGAACCCATTCCACTAAGAGCCACTGCAATGGCTACACCAAGTGCTGCAAAGAAGGCACCCCCATGGGTTGAGAAATATGAAGCTAAAGATTCCATGAATATACTCCTATAAAATTTTTTATGATTGATTTACTAAATTATTTTTTTGTTTTGACATAGCGTTCCGACGGTTTTAGAGGTCGGAAGGGCTTGCCACCACCCTCGTAGAACTTGCCAAAGAACTCGACAAAGATCAAACGTGCTCCATGCACATAGCCTGATAAGAAGGACAGGAACATGTTGATGGCATGAAGGAGGACAAAGAGGACAAGGCCGACGGTGAATCGTCCCAGGGTTGGGAAGAGATTGACAATCAGGTTAAAGGCCGACCCGATGCTGGCCCCTGATAAACCAAGCGCCATCAAACGGGTAAAGCTGACCAAGTCTCCGACATAGCCACTAACATTGTAGAGATTAAAGAGACCAGCTGCAAGTCCTGATAATTTCTTAGCACTGACAATGGACACGACCAAAATGCCAATCGCATTGAGAATGGCTAGCCACTGGCCAATGGGGACTAGGTAGGATAAGCCTGGTAGGATGTTTCCGACCGCTAAGAGCATCAAGCCCAATAAAATCAAGACCCAGGCAAAGCCTGCATTGTAGGCTTCGGTGTAGTCTTTCAGGCGGACATTTTTCATCCCACCTAGGAAGAGACCGACCAGAACGGTGATGAAACCAAAGACAACCGATAGGATCAAGATAGTCATGGCATTGGTCGTCGTACTGATCAAAGCAAAGGGCATCTCAAAGCCGAAGAAGGAACCGTAGACGACTCCCCAAAGGGCTACCGAGATTCCTAAGAGGCAGAAAAAGCGAAGGTTTTTTGCTGCGCTCGGCTGAAGCTTGAAAGCTTTTAGAGCAAAGCCAGTTGCCAACGTCAACAAGAGACCATAGCCGATATCTGCTACCATCATGCCGAAGAAAACAAAGTAGAAGAGAGAGACGATTGGTGTCGGATCTTTCTCGTAATACTTGGGCAAAGCATACATCTCCGTCACTAACTCGAAGGGCTCCACCAAGGCATTGTTTTTCAGTTTGATTGGTACCTGGTCCCATTCTTCTTGAGCGACTTCACGTGTCTGCAAGACGACTTGGTTCCCAAACTCCTTTTGAAGTTTGGCTTTTAAAGCATCGAGTTGAGCAGTTTCAATCCACCCTTCTAATGCGACTAGATGGGCTGTACTGGCAAGAGAGCCTTTGGCCTCTTCCCGGGCCCCTAGACTCAAGACATAATCGAGTTGGTACTTGAGTTGATTAAGGTCTTCCTTGGCTTGACTGAGCGTTTCCAACGTAGCTGCTTCGACAGCACCTTGTTCTTTAATCTCTCTCTTGAGTTGCTCCAAACGTTCTTTTGGTAGGGTCTCTCCTTGGTAGTCAAACTCTTTGAAATGCGAACTAGTCAGCGTATCTTGAAGGTCTGTTAAATCCCCAGACTTATACAAGACTACTACCCCATGCTCCGTTTCCGAGCTGAAGACCACATCGACCTCTACATCTGGATGAGCCAGCAAGGCTTGTCTCGCCTGATCCTGTTCACTATTCGGAATGATACCGATTAAGCCACGAACATAACGGAAACGCTTGAGCTGGTCAGGTGTTGTCGTCAAGGCAGCCCATTTTTCTAAAGAGGCGATTTCCTCTTGGGCTTGCTGGATGCGATCCCGAGCCTTTGCTAAGACAGCCAATTGTTTTTGTACGGATTGTAAAAGACGTTGCTCATCACGGATGACCCCATGAGACTCTAGATCGTGAAAAGACAAGGACAAGGGAGCTTCTTTTAGTTTTTCTAATCCCTTCTTCTGAGGAATAAAAGGCTCTAAGGCCTGTATGGCCTTTTCTAACTGCTCTTCCCGACGTCTTAGTTCATCCATTCTTAGAGCTGATCCTTTGGACCCATCACTCGTCTGAAAGGCAACTTGCCAATCCTCTTGCTCGCTCAAATCATAGATTTGGACTGATTCCTCTGACTGGAGCGACAAGAGAAGCTCGTCCATTAGATTTGTGGGCGAGACCAGAGAAAGGTGTTGCATTGGACTAATTGCCATAGGTTGCTACCACCTTTTCTACAATTTCGTCTACCAAAGCTGCGCGCTTATCTGTCATAGCTTGCTGCACCTTTTCGTCATTGCGTTGACTGGTCACTGCCAGGTCTGCTTCCAAGCTAGCAATCGTCGCTTTCGAGGACTCTTCCCGCTCTGCGACCAGCTTAGCAGTCTCTTTGTCATAGTATGCTGCTACCTCCTGTAGGTGATTACCTAGCTGTTGGCGCAAATCTTGGATCTGATTCTCGTAACTTGCGACAACGGCTTCCGCCGCCATTTCAATCTCTTGCATCATTTCGAGAGTTGCGTTGGCCATCACTCCACCTCCTTACCTCTTCCTTTATGAAAAGGAACAAATTCTTGTGTAAATTATAACATATTTCATCAACTTTTTTCAGCGTCTTTCCTTTGTTTCCAGAGGTTATTTTTTTAACAAAGGTGATTCAAAAAAGATGCGGATTCTGTTCCTTCTTTCAGTCGTTCGCTGGTCGTATTCCTTGTATATCACAGCTTTTTATGTTATACTGTGAAATATATTATAGGATTTTCTCCAGGTGTAACATCGGTTGAAAGGAGGACTGCTGTGAAACAAGATCGTGATCTCCGAAGCATTATTAAGAGCCATCAAGAAGAAATGACGGAGCTAGAGCTAGACATTGCCCGCTATTTTTTATCTCCTGAAGCGCAGCAACACTCTCTTTCCTCGTCTAGAGTGACGGAACTTTTGCATGTATCAAAAGCTGCTTTGACCCGTTTTTCCCAAAAGTGTGGCTTCACAGGCTACCGTGAATTTATTTATCACTTTAACGAAGAAACCAAATCTCAAAAGCAACAATCCCCGCACGACGAACTAACCCAGGATGTCTTGCGTCGCTACCAGCAGGTCCTTCAGGTTACAGAAACCCTAGCAAAAGATGACCAAATCAAAGAAGTCGCCAACTTAATCACTCAAGCAGATCGGGTCTACTTCTTTGGAAAAGGAAGCTCCGGTCTAGTCGCCTCCGAGATGAAACTTCGCTTCCTCCGACTGGGCGTTGTTTGCGAGGCCCTAACCGATCAAGACGGCTTTGCATGGACGACCAGTATCTTGGATAAATCCTGCCTAGTCATTGCCTTCTCTCTATCGGGAACTACACGCTCGATTATCCATAGCCTTCTGGATGCTCAAGAAATGGGAGCGAAAACCGTTCTTCTTACTGCTCAACCAGACGCTATCAAAGATGACTTTACAGAAATCTTACCAGTTGCTCCCCTACCTGGAAGCACCTATATCGACCGTATTACGGCAACCCTTCCCTTCTTAACCACGATTGATTTAATCTATGCTCACTTTCTCGAAATGGATCGGGAGCGTAAAGAAAGAATTTTCAATAGCTATTGGGAAAACAAAAAACTCAATGGCTACGATTCACGTAGACGCTAGTCTCCCTAAATATCACCAGAAGCTGAGGATCTTTTCCTCTGCATTCTGGTTTTTCTTTTCAATAGAAAATGCTTACTGCTTAGGTGAGCGTTTCAGATTGAAATAAAGTCTTCTAAAAAAACTTTCCTTAGGTGAGTACGGACGTCAGCGAAATTCGAAGAAGTTCCATGACTTAGTTTTGGACCTAAGGTTCCAAAACTCCCGAATTCCTGAAACACAAGTGTTTCAGGAACTTTTCTCACAGCGGAAAGTTTTTAATCTTCTTAAATGACTATAAATATAAGTCATTTTTTGAAAATTATCTAGCCGTTTTATGTAAAACAATAGTTTGTCTACATTCAAAAAATGCTCACCTAAGTGGTGAGCATTTTTGATTTAATTCCGTCTGGCTTGTTGTTGTTTGAAATGGTAGTAAGCTCCTATCATCCCTGCCGTATTTTGATGATGCGCAAACTCCAATTGCGTCTTGTCTGCTAGGCTTGGAACGAGGGATTCTTGGAGGGCAGCTGAAATTTTTGGTTTCAATATAGCTTCCTGTCCCATGACCCCACCACCAAGAATGACTACTTGAGGATTGACAACATAACAGATATTGGCAAGCCCCTTGCCCAGGTAGTCGACCATGCGATCGATTCCTGCCATACAGATGGTATTTCCTTGGGTCGCTTCCTTGAATATGCGACGACCACTCCATTGTTCAACAGGATCCCCATGCTGCTTGGCAACATATTCAACCAAAGCTGTCGTCGAGGCCAAATCTTGGAAGGCGCCATCTTGAAGATGAAGGTAACCTACCTCGCAAGCAGAATTGCTAAAGCCATGGAAAATCTCCCCATTGATCAAGAGACAGCCACCAATGCCAGTACCGACCGTTAAACAGACGGCAACTTGAGCACCCTGGCCATTCCCTGACATGACTTCTGCTAAACCAGCACAGTTGACGTCATTTTCAATTTCGCAGGGGATTTGATAGGTCTCTTCAATTTCTTTTTTGAACTGTGTTCCTGCATAATTGGGAATCTGAGGGCCTGCATAAAAGATTTCCCCCTTATCGGGGTCAACCATCCCAGCTGACGAAATACAGACTCCAAGGATGGTATTTTCTTCGAGGTAAGATTCTACTAAAGCTTTGGTTTTCCCTAGAATCCCAGGTCCCCCTTTTTCAGCTTCTGTCGGCATTTCATGCGACTCAATCAAATTCTCTGCTTCATCAATCAGACCATATTTGATATTGGTCCCACCGATATCAATCGCTAGGTAATAGGCCATACACCTCTCCTTTCCGATTTACACTCTTTTTTAAAGGAAACGTTCCTTGACTTCACGGATTAAGCTAGCTGCTTTTTGAACCACTTCCTGGTCTCCTTCAGTTACTGGACTTAATGGACTCCGAACAGATCCCAGTTCTAGACCTTCATTGATCCGCAAGACTTCTTTAATGACGCCATACATGTTTCCATGAGCAGACGTCAAGACTCCGATAATACCATTGATGGCAAATTGCAAGGCACGCGCAGTTTCCAAGTCTTTCTCAGCAATCAGCTGATTGAGTTTCAAGAAGAGCTCTGGCATAGCACCATAGGTTCCCCCAATACCAGCTCCTGCTCCCATAAGACGGCCACCTAAGAATTGTTCATCTGGACCATTAAAGACGATATGGTCATCGCCTCCCAAAGAAGCAAAGGTCTGAATATCCTGAACAGGCATAGAGGAATTCTTCACCCCAATCACACGTGGGTTTTTCAACATTTCTGTATACAGACTCGGTGTCAAAGCTACCCCTGCCAATTGCGGGATATTATAGATGACAAAGTCTGTGTTTGGTGCTGCTGCGCTGATTTCATTCCAGTAGTGGGCAACACTGTATTCTGGCAAGCGGAAATAAATTGGCGGAATGGCCGCAATGGCATCTACTCCTAGCTCTTCTGCATGTCGTGCCAATTCCACGCTGTCCTTGGTATTGTTGCAGGCCACGTGAGCGATGATGGTCAATTTTCCTTTAGCCACTGCCATGACTTCTTCTAAGACCAGCTTGCGATCGGCTACGCTCTGGTAGATACATTCTCCGGAAGATCCGTTGACATACAAGCCCTGCACACCTTTCGCGATAAAATATTCTACCAGCGCACGTACCCGCTCCGGGCTAATTTCTCCTTGGTCATCATAGCAGGCATAAAAAGCCGGGATGACTCCTTCATATTTTTTTAAATCTGACATTCTTTTCTCCTTTCACGAATGTTTACCAAATCCTATTTTTCTTTTTTATTCTTTAAAACGAGCAAATATCTTTTCCATCAATCCAACCTGTAGGAAGGTCAGGCTAGAAAAACCAATCAAGAAGAAGACCATGAGTCCTAGTAAAAAGCTTAAGACAGAAGTCACAAACACCATAGCTACTAGCAACAAGAGAGCCCCCATAACGAAGAACCATGGGAAATACAAACCGGATACAATCAGAGCTTTTTGTAGACACTCTGTCCAAGTCAATCGATAACGCGCCGCAATTGGATAGGCCGCTAGCATGACCAGAACTAGGAAGATAAAGAGTCCTAGACAAACAGCTTTTAACACCTGCATTGGCAAGGCTGTCTGGCTCCAAAAGAGGAACAAGTCAAAGAGACAGATCCCTGAAATGAGCAACTCTATCCCTCCGAGCTGAAGGCCCAACTTCCAATTTTCACGAAAGGCGCTGATGTAGGTCCGAATGACTGGTAGGCGACGCTGGTGTTTGATGGCAAAAACCGTTTGATACAAACTAATCTTTGCGATCCCGATGGTGACAATCGGCAGACAGCTCAGCACAAAAAGAAGATTGACTGTGACTAAGTCCGCTATTTTCTCGCTGATTCGCATCACCAGATTGTCAGTATTAAAAACTGTTTTGATCAATCCTGTTTCTCTTTGTGACATACCGTCTCCTTTCTGACTCTCTTAATCGATTAAAATTTTCACTAAATGTTTTCGAACGACTTCTTCTTGACCCGCATAACCATTTGGTTGATGAGGTTCTCCTGGGAAGAAAATCGCAAAATTATGATAACCCAGATGAAGTGGATAGGACTCCTGGCAATGGACAAAACCGATGTCCGATGCTTCATCAAAGGCGAGCGCCTCACCTGTCACACGAGATCCATAACTCGAAAACTCATGTCCTTCTACCAAAAGATGCAAATCGGCATATCTTTTGTGGTGCTCAAAGCGATTGCTTTCTTCTTTATTGAGGGTGTTTTCTTGAACGACGAGAAAGACCTTATCTCCATCAATGTCGTATCTCCCTAATTCAAAAGAATCCTTCCGATGCTCATAGAGAAAATCAATGGCCTGATCTAGATTGGGATGGATCCCTTTGTAAAAGGTGATGTTTATTAAATCATCAAATATCATACACTTTTCCTTTCGACACTTCTTAGGACGAGAAAAGAAAACAAGTGATTTCTTCCCTAGCCCCTTCTAGGGCACCGATGAGATGTAGAGCCTGCAAGAACCCTACACCTCTCAGCCTAGAAAAAAGTATCTGTACACTACTATCGTTTGTCCAAGCAGACGGCTCATCCTTTGACCGCTCCCATGGTAATCCCTTGAGTGAAGGATTTTTGGAAAACGAGGAAGACCGTAACGATTGGCACCGCAGCCAAAGCTGCTCCAGCCATGATCAAGCCATAGTTGGTGGCCATTTCAGCCTGCATGGTCGCAACCCCTAGTGAAATAGTCAAGTTTTGACGAGAGGTCAGCATCACCAATTGCATAAAGTAGTCGTTCCAGGTGTTGATGAAGGTAAAGATGGCAAGGGCTGCAAATCCCGGCTTGACAATTGGGAAGGCAACGCTCCAGAAAGTCCGTAACTCTCCACAACCATCGATCTTAGCAGATTCTAAGAGTTCTGTTGGGATGTTTTCACTAAATTGCTTCATCAAGAAGACCCCGAATGGCCATCCGACCAGCGGCAAGATAACCGCTGCAAGGGTGTCGTGGATTCCCATAAAGTTGATAATGCGCACCAATGGAACCAAGACAACTTGTTTTGGAAGGGCCATGGCTGCGATAAAGATAGCAAAGAGAATTCGTTGCCCATAGAAACGTTTCTTAGCCAGGACATAGCCCGCCAAAGAAGACGTCATACATACCAAAAGCATGGTAGCAAGGGAAATAAAGACACTGTTCCACAACCATTGCAGGGCTGGGTTTTGAACCATCAATTGTTGGAAGTTTTCCATAGTTGGTGTCTTTGGCCACCACTGAGGTGGGATCATAATGGTATCTGGTTGAGACTTAAAGGCCCCTGTCAAAATCCAATAGAATGGGAAAATGAACAAAACTGTCAAAAGGAGCAAAACGATGGTAGAAATCACTGTAAAGGCAGTAATTGGTTTCTTTTGTGTTGATTTCATCTGAGACTCCTTTCTTTAGTATTCTACGTCGTTTCCAAGGATCTTGAATTGCGCAAAACTGATAATGGCAATCATCACCGCAAGGAAGACACCCATGGTGTTGGCATAACCGTATTCAGAGAGTTTAAAGGCTTTTTCATAGAGGTAGTACATAAGGGTACTCGTTGAGTAGTTAGGACCGCCAGATGTCAACAATTGGATCAAGGCGAAACATTGGAAAGAGTTAATGGTCGTAATGATCGCAATGTACAAAGTTGTTGGCAATAAGCTTGGCCATTTGATCTTCCAGAAAACTTGAAGTTCTGTCGCACCATCCACACGCGCTGCTTCTACGAGAGAGTTATCAATATTTCCCATAGCTGCGATGTAGAGGATGATCGGTTGACCAACAGAGGTTGTCAATAAGATGACAATAATGGCCATCAAAGCCCAGTTCTTATCTCCCAACCAAGAAATATTTTGTTGGATAACATGACCAGATTTAAGGACGAAGTTCAAAATACCAGATAGTGGATCGTAGATCCATTTCCATACCACTGTAACGGCTACACTCCCTGTAACTACAGGAAGGAAGAAGACGAAACGGTAGAAGGAACGCGCAATGGCATTTTGATGGTAGGTCTGAGAAGCCACAAACAAGGAGAACAATACTACGATTGGAACGGATCCGATAACGATGATGACAGTATTGATCAAGGACTTGATAAAGACCTTATCCGCAAACATGCGGGAATAATTTTCAAGACCAACAAATTTGAAGGAGGTCATCGAGTAGTTGAAGAAACTAGTGACAAACCCCATAATCATTGGTGCTAATACAAAGACAATAAAGAAGATTAAAATGGGTGCTAAGAATGCGTAGGAAACCAGCGTCTCCCTCATTCGGATTTTGTTTACCTTCACAATAAGGCACCTCCTGATGTTCTTTTTCTATTTTTTCCTTGATTCCTATGTGGAACGGATAGCACTGCCCTTTCCTACATATGATAATTAGGAGAGCGAAAACACGAAGGCCCCCTCTTTCAATCTACACATGGAGATAAGAAATCGAGGGGGCCTATGCTTTCTTATTTCTATGAAAGGATCATTTGAGTTTCATAGATGATCTATTTTTTCTTGATCGTTTCGTTTGCTTTTTCAGTAAAGGTCTTCAAAGCTGGTTCTGCTTTTTCATCCCCGTTTGAAACAGATTGCAACATTGGGAACCAAAGTGTACGCATTTCTGCAAAGCCGTCGATTGTGTTGTAGTATGGTGAGTAGTATTGAGTCCAAGTACTGATGGTTTCCATCCGTTTGTCATCATACAATTTACCAAATGAACTACGAACTGGGAAGGCACCTGTACGAACAACGTTCTTAGGACCCCATTCTTTGTCGTCTGCGATGAATTGAACAAATTTCTTAGCTGCTGCTACTTTCTTTTCATCCTTGTTGTTGAAGACTGCAAAACCATTGACAAGGTATTCCAATTTTGGTTTACCGCTATCAGATGGGAATGGTACTTCGACTACTTCAACTTTACTTGCTTCCAACAATTTAGCTTGGATACCGTTTTGTGAAGGTGCCCACAAGATGGTGTAAGAAGTTTGACCGTTAGCGAAGTTTTGGATGTCTGCTCCACCGTCGAATTGGGAACCATTCATCATCAAACCATCTTCAATCCATTTAGAAGCTTTTTCTAAACCTTTGACAAATTTTGGATCATCTGTTGTATACTTGGTTACTTTTTCATCTGTTACAGAACCACCGTAAAGGTTAGCGATAAAGGCACGAGTACCTTGGTCTCCACCTTGACCGTTACTGAAGAGTGATCCTGGTGTGTAACCTTTGTCTTTCAAAGCTTTCAAGACTTTTTCAAAGTCGTCTGTTGTCCAACCTTCTTTGACAAGGTCTAGAACTCCTGCATCTTCCAACATCTTCTTGTTCATCGCCATGTAGAATGGTGCTGAACTGATTGGGTACATGTAAGCAGTGTCGCCGGCCTTGCTAGCTTGGATGATATTGTCGTTGTTGACATCTTTTACAAAATCTTCAGTAAAGAGATCATTCAAGTCAGCCAATTTACCATTTTTACCGTATTGAATAATCCGCCCTGGTGCGTCAAAGAGAACGTCTGGAGCAGTTCCGGCTTCGATGGCAGTAGTGATCTTTTCAGGACCAGATTTGAAGTCGATGGTTTCTAGTTTAACTTTGATATCTGGATTAGCTTTTTCGAAAGCTTCGATAATTGATTTTTCGTAAGTTCCTACGCCATCTTCAGCTTTTTCTTGTGTAAAGACTGGGAAGGCCCACCAAGTGATTTCTGTTTTACCAGAATTGTCGCTTGAAGATTCAGACTTAGATCCTCCTCCAGATCCACAAGCTGCAAGTGCTAGCACCGCTGCACCAGCTACCAACGAGTACAGTACTTTTTTCATTTTCATGTGATTTCTCCTCACGTTTGCGGTAAGATTTCTCTTACTTAGTGTATCCTCACCGAGGACAGTGGTCATTAAATATTTTCTTTTATACTGGGTGACTTCTCTCTTCCTAGCTTCCTCCTTGTCTCTTTTTGCTGTTCTTTTTTTCTATTTTAAAGCTGCGACGAAGCGTTCTGTAATTTCTTTAGGTCGTGTGATAGCTCCCCCTACTACAACCCCTCTGACACCCAGGTCATGAATTTCTTTGGCTTGTGCAGGATAATGAATCTTACCTTCAGCAATCACATCGACACCCGCTTGGCAGAGTTGGCGAATCAAGTCAATGTCAGGTCCGTCTACTTTCGGGCTATAATCTGTGTACCCAGATAAGGTCGTTCCGACAAAATCAACTCCTGCTTCGACAGCTGTTAAGCCTTCTTCAAAGGTGCTGATATCTGCCATCAAGAGTTGATCAGGATATTTCTCCTTCACTTGCTGGATAAAGTCGACAATCGATAGACCGTCATGACGCGGACGTTTGGTACAATCCAGGGCAATCACTGCGATATCTAATACGGCCAATTCATCTACTTCTTTCATAGTAGCAGTAATGAATGGTTCTTCAGGAGGATAATCTCTCTTGATGATCCCGATAATCGGAAGCTTTGTCACTTCCTTGATTTCTTTGATATCGCGGACACTATTCGCTCGGATTCCAACCGCCCCTCCTTGCTCAGCTGCTTTGACCAAGAGAGGAATCACACCTCCTGCCTCTGTGTAGAGAGGTTCATGAGGAAGCGCCTGACAAGAAACGATAATGCCGTCTTTGATCTGTTGAATTAATTCTTCTTTCGTGATCTTGGACATACATTCCATCTCCTTTATTTATTACGTCAACTCGAGTACTTGTAAAGTTATTATATAGTATTTTTAAAGCGCTTACAATATTGTAGAGCTATTTTGATTATAGTTTCATATTTTAAACTATCATCCCTTTCCTCTGAAACTAGTTTCAGAGATGCAAACATTCTAAAACTTTTTTAGAAATTTTTTCCATTTCCAGATTTTTATACGAATAGTATAAGTGACCAAACAAAAGAAAGGAGGACCACAGATGTACTATACTCCCATTATCATCCCATGGTTTTTGTATTACTTCTTCCGTAAATAAATAATGAAAGGGAATGCCGAACATGAAAAAGAATACCAAAGCTTTTGTTCTATTAATCTTGCTTTCATTGATCTTGTTTTAAACTCAAATCTTGAAACGTAAGAAAAACACAGCATTGGCTATTGACCTTATCCTTGCTTCATCTAATCAGCTTAGCTGACACAAGATGAATAAAAGGTTACCCATACAAGCTAGCTCTATTGGAAAATTACCCTAGCTTTGCTTCTCAACAAAAATTAGGATTATTAAAATATGAGATGGCCTATCCACACTATAATCTTTGCAATCATTATCGCATTAACTGTTTTACATGATGCACATCTGATTGCGTTTCAACCACAGATGAATTTAGCCATTGCGGCTACAATCTATCTAGCAGTTGATGCTAGATGGCGACAAACAAGAAAGAAAGAGGAAAATTAAATGACAACAGAATTTACACAAAAATTCACACCCTTAACAGAAGAAGAATTGACACAAGTTGATGGGGGAGCTATCCCATTGGTTGCTTGGATCCTTGCTCATCCCTATCTATCTGGCACTATTGCTGGTGGTGTAACAGCTGTCGGAACTGCCATTTGGGGAGCATTTAAATAATTAATTTGAAGGAGAAAAGCAATGATAGACCAAGTACAATTTAAAGATCTCACGCATGAAGAATTAAGTGATATTAATGGTGGAGGACTCCCTTTTCTATTAGTTTTCGCTTACGGTTTTTCTTCTGCTTATATCGGGACAACAAAACTGATCGATGCATTTCATAGTAATATGACACGGAAATGGTAAAGGAGGAGACCAATGAGTCTGGTATTTATCACCCTCATCCTTTTGACAGGATACTGCATTCTTGATAAAAAAGCACCCAAACAGGTAGAAGGGTACTTTCCTAAATTTGCTATTGCCTTCATGGTCACTTTCACCATTCTCAACGAGGCAATTGATTTACTCTACACGATCTTACATTAAGGAGGACACCTATGGATACAAGCATCCATTATACTTGCCTAACGGAAGCTGAACTGGCCACCATTGATGGAGGAGCCTCCGTCTTTGACTCGGCAAAATTCATCGTTCAAACATGGAATATTTTATACAATTCTGGACGTGATTTTGGCCGTAGTATCATCAATGGCATCATGCACTAGAAAGGAGCAAGCATGAAACTCGAAGAAACACGTTTTAGAAGCTTATCCGAGCAGGAACTCAGCCATGTAGATGGTGGATCCGTCTGGATCACTGTTGGACTAATCGCAACTCCCCTACTCATGGGAACCTTCGCTGGCGCCTTTGACGAATACGCTCGCAAACGAGGCAAATAGTAACACTTCTTTATCATCTCACTAAACAGTACAAAAAATCCCAGCTTTTAAAAAAGCTAGGATTTTTTCGTTTGAACGAAGCAAGCCTTTTTTCTATTCTCCCTCTTCATCATCGAGGAGAGAGATCCCAAATAAATGTCTTCTAGAACTTTCAATGCACTAGGCCGTTTTTTGAATCGGTTTTTCCTTTACGACAAACACAAAGCCAATAGAGCCGACGAATGCCCCAAGCAAGATCCAATAAACTATATCCGTTGAAGTAAACGGACCTTCTAAGAGACCAGCCAATAAAAAGAGATCAATATACAGTCTGGTGTCACGATAAAAGTCCCAATTGAAATGGCAGCTACCTACTGGATGCTGGCGATTGGACACCTGCGGTTGAAAGACCTGAAGAAGAATCAAAATCCCTACAAAAGCAAGATAAGCAAGGCTAACAACCGAAAGCGGATCCTGTGTCATCATAGCTACAGCCACTAAAAGTAAGACCAAGAGCCAGAAATGGAAGTCCAACCAGAACTCACGATGATAATGGAACATTTTCATAAGGTCACACCTTTCTATTTATGTTATATTTCTAATCATATTATAGTTCGTTTTATTAGGAGTGGCAAGTAAATAGATGTGACAAGAACAACTACTACATCTGTTAAAAAGGACAGGAACATGAAACTGTTCCTGTCCTTTTTGTTTCAGCATCAAACGATTGAGCCTTCTTAGCTGAGGTCGTTATCAATAATGACTTTCAAGGCATTGTTTTCGCCAGCATGTTTGAAAATTTCGTATGCCTTTTCTGCTTCTGAAAGTTTGAAGTGGTGGGTCACCAACTTCGTAGCATCAATCTTGCCAGATTTCAAGACGTTAAGAAGCATTTCAGTTGTATTGGCATTGACCAAACCAGTATTGAGCGTAATGTTCTTAATCCAAAGGTCATCAAGATTGAAGCTAACTGGTTTACCATGCACTCCGACGTTGGCAATATGACCGCCGACAGAGATAATATTTTGGCAGACATCAAAGGTAGCTGGATAGCCCACACATTCCATGGAGATATCAACACCACGACCATCGGTCACTTCATTGATAAAGGCCTTGATTTCATCAATATCACTTGAACAGATGGTATGAGTAGCTCCAAACTTCTTAGAAGCTTCGAGACGTGATTCTGACAAGTCTACCATGATAATAGTAGCTGGTGAGAAGAATTGCACGGTTAAGAGAGCTGCCAAACCGATTGGCCCTGCACCAACGATACAAACGTTGTCTCCAGGTTTCACGTGAGAAGGAAGAACACCAATCTCATAGGAAGTAGGCAGGATATCAGAGAGCATAACCAGAGCTTCATCATCTACAGAAGCTGGCGCATGATAGAGACTGCCGTCTGCGTGAGGGATATGGACATACTCTGCTTGGGTACCGTTGATCAAGTGGCCAAGGATCCAGCCCCCATCTTCACAGTGGGAAGGCAAACCACGTTTACAGTAGTAGCAAGTGTTACAAGCTGTTACGCAAGAGATGATAACCTTGTCTCCTACCTTAAAGTTCGTAACCGCATCGCCGACTTCTTCGACAATCCCAATTCCTTCGTGACCCAGGATGGTCCCTTCTTTACAAGCTGGAACATCACCACCCAAAATATGGAGGTCTGTTCCACAAATGGTCGTTTTCACTAAACGAACAATCGCATCGGTTGGTTTCTTGATCACTGGTTTTGGTTGATCAATCAACTGAAGATTTCCTGCGGATACATATGTTGCTGCTTTCATAAGCGACTCCTTTTTTGTTGGTTTTATCAAACCATTTTATTACAGTTTTTAATTTGTGAATATTATAACACACAAAGTAAGCGCTTGCAATATATTTATTAGATTTCTTTAAAAGATAGTTTTCAGATCACAAAAATCAATTTCTAGCGTTAAGATAAAGAAAAATCCCTCGCTCTTTTGAGCGAGGGGGAGCTGATAAACATCAGTTATTCTCTAGCGCCTTATTTACGACGTCCTGGACGTTCTTTGTAACCATAGTATGCATCTTCGATGATTTCTTGCATATGGTCTACCATTGGAAGACGTGGGTTAGCTGGTGAACATTGATCTTCGTAAGCAAGGAAGGCCAATTCGCGAGAATGTTTCTTCCATTCTTTTTCGTCAATTCCTTGTGCTTTGAAGTTCATTTCAATTCCTACGCGCTCACCGAGTTCGTAAACAGCTTTCGCGTAAGCTTCAACTGCTTCTTCTGGTGTAGAGCATGGAAGGCCAAGCATACGAGCGATGTCTTGATACTTCTCATCTGCACGGTAGTAGTTGTACTTAGGCCATGTTGCTGTCTTAGCTGGGCGTGTACCGTTGTAGCGGATAACGTATGGAAGCAAGATCGCATTGGTCCGTCCGTGAATGGTGTGGAATTGCGCACCAATCTTGTGAGCCATTGAGTGAGAAATACCGAGGAAGGCATTCGCAAAGGCCATACCAGCAATAGTTGAAGCGTTATGCATTTTCTCACGTGAGTGGAAGTCTGCATTTTTCACTGAGCTTTCCAAGTTTTCAAAGACAAGTTTGATGGCTTGAAGAGCAAGACCATCAGTGTAGTCGCTAGCCATTTGTGATACGTAAGCTTCAGTCGCGTGCGTCAATACGTCCATACCAGTATCAGCAGCTACAAATCCAGGAACTGTCAATACCAAGGCAGGGTCTACGATGGCAACGGTTGGTGTCAATGAGTAGTCTGCGATTGGGTATTTACGATTGTTTGCTTTATCAGAGATAACGGCAAATGGCGTTACTTCAGATCCTGTACCAGATGTTGTTGGGATCGCGATGAATTTAGTTTTCTTACCAAGCAATGGGAACTTAAAGGCACGTTTACGGATATCCATGAATTTTTGTACAAGGTCACGGAAGTCCACTTCTGGTTGTTCATAGAAGAGCCACATTACTTTAGCCGCATCCATTGGAGATCCACCACCGAGAGCGACGATAGTATCTGGTTTGAAGGCACGCATGATCTCTGTACCACGTTCAACAGTTGTGATATCTGGATCTGGTTCAACGTCTGCGAAGATTTGGTAAACTACCTTGTTGCGACGAAGGTCAAGCTGTTCGATGATACGATCAAGGAAACCAAGCTCTACCATAGCGTGGTCTGTAACGATCATGACACGTTCAACGTCACGACATTTTTGTAGGTATTCAATTGAATCACGTTCAAAGTATGTTTTTGAAGGAAGTTTCATCCATTGCATGTTATTTCTCCGGCGTCCGACTTTTTTGATATTCAAGAGGTTGATGGCACTAACGTTGTCCCCAACAGAGTTGCGTCCGTAAGAACCACATCCAAGTGTTAATGATGGCAAGAAGGCATTGTAAACATCCCCGATACCACCGAAAGTCGAAGGAGAGTTGCAGATCACACGAATGGCTTTAACTGCTTTACCAAATTCTTTGGTCAATTCTTCGTCAGCTGTATGGATAGCAGCTGAGTGACCAAGACCGTTGAATTCAACCATTTGGCGTGCTTTGTTAATTCCGTCTTCACGGCTTTCAGATTTCAAGACAGCGATAACTGGTGACAATTTTTCACGAGTCAAAGGCTCTTTTTCACCAACTTCTTTACATTCTGCCGCAAGGATATTGGTTCCTTCTGGAACTGAGAAGCCAGCTTGTTCTGCGATCCATGCTGCTGGTTTCCCAACGATGTCCGCATTCAATTTCGCACCCGCACAGTTTTTGCTGTTAGCTTTCACACCAAAGCAGAACTCTTCAAGAAGGGCTTTTTCTTTTTTGTTGACGAAGTAAGTGTGGTAAGATTTGAATTCTTCAACAAACTCATCGTAGATTTCTTTATCGATGATGACCGCTTGTTCAGACGCACAGACCATACCATTGTCAAATGATTTAGACATGACGATATCGTGTGCCGCTTGGCGGATGTTAGCTGATTTTTCGACATAAGCAGGAACGTTTCCGGCACCGACCCCAAGAGCTGGTTTACCGCAAGAATAGGCAGCTTTCACCATTGCGTTACCACCTGTTGCAAGGATAGTCGCAATCCCTTCGTGGTTCATAAGAGCACTGGTTGCTTCCATAGATGGTTGCGTGATCCATTGCACACAGTTTTCAGGAGCTCCTGCTTTAATCGCTGCATCGCGGACGATTTGTGCCGCATGAGCAGATGATTCTTGCGCTGATGGGTGGAAAGCAAAGACGATAGGGTTCCGTGTCTTCAAGGAAATCAATGCTTTAAAGATTGCTGTTGAAGTTGGGTTGGTTGTAGGTGTGATCCCGCAGACTACTCCGACTGGCTCAGCAATCAAGGTCAAACCAGTGACATCATCTTCTTGAATGACACCAACTGTCTTGGTGTGACGCATGTTGTTTACAACGTGCTCACAAGCGAACAAGTTCTTAGTCGCCTTGTCTTCAAAGACTCCACGACCAGTTTCTTCATAGGCATGAAGAGCGAGCTCACCGTGAGCGTCAAGAGCAGCTACAGATGCTTTCGCCACAATGTAGTCTACTTGCTCCTGATCCAATTTGCGCATTTCTTCAAGCGCTACGAGCGCTTTTTGCACCAACTCGTCTACATGTTTTTCAGCAGCGAGTTTCTTTTCTTCAGGTGATTGAGTTTTTTTATCAGCCATTTGATGCTTTCCTCCAATGTTTGAAACCCTTATCCTTTTCCGGAACTTTTTCCTGTTTTCAGAAACTTTCAAGAATAGTGTAAGAAATTTCGATTTGTTAATTTTTTCACAATATTATTGTACTCTATTTTAGAAAATTTGTAAATAGTTTCACAAAGATTTTTTTAACTTTTTTTCCATGAACCCTCCTTCTCCTTCTATACAGGAGTATTATCAAGAAAAAATTGAAGGATTTTTTTGAGAACGCACTTCAATTTCACAAACAAATATTTTCACGCAATTTTTGTAAGCGTTTTCTTAATTTTACTAAAAAAAGCAATTTTCTTCAAGTGAAAATTGCTTAAGTCGTTTAGTAATTTTTACGGCTTAACTGGCCCCCGATTTGCTTGATCAACTGCTTCTTTTACGACGTTAGCGTATAGATTTCCCCCAACATCGATGGAGCCATCTGATTCTAAACCAAAGTGGACACTATCCGTTCCAGCCCAGATAGCTGGATTTTCGACAGCAACTTGATGCCAGTCCGCTACATAGACATAATCGTATTTTTTAGCTAACTCTAGCTCATACTTTCGAGTCTGAACGGTGACGCTCTTGCTATCATTTGCTTCACGTCCATCATATGGGGTCACAAAGATTAAGCGGTGTCCTTTTGGTAGTTCTTGAACAAACTTATCCAACAATTCTTGATAATTATTAGAAGAGTTCGTTCCAAGTGCGATCACCACGTTCTTGAGCAAGACTCTATTGGCAATATCCGTTTCATATACCTTTAAGCCTGAGTCCAGATTGCGACTCACCAAAGCATCTAGTTGGATATCTGGCAGAACTTGTTTCAGATAATCTGATGCCCTAAGGTTTACAGAATCTCCGATCATGGTCACGCCATCTGATACATTGTAGGAAGTCGCTGAAGCATTGTCAACTTGGGCACGCGTGATCTGCATCTTGCTGTCGGATTGACGAAGCCCTTCGGTAATCAGGTTTTCATCAAAGGCTCCGACGCGTGGCGCAAAGAGTGCAATCCCAAACATGAGCAAGGTCAAGGGAATCGCGCTGTAAAAGAGTGGTTTCGTGAAACTTCTGAGATCCATCGAGATCCCAAAAATCTTCGGTTCACGTCCAGCCAAGGTTGGTTCAATAATATAGAAACTCAAGGCAGCAAGACTGAAGGATACAAGCGCTGTTAATAGAGAAGCCCATCCATTGGTCATTAATTGAGAAAAGATGATATAAAATGGCCAGTGGAAGAGATAGACCCCATAACTTGTATCCGCAATAAAGGTAATTACTGCAGGTTCTTTCTGATCTGGCGTCTTTTCATGAAGGACACGAGTCATCACAATCATCACAGATGCAGCAAGAGTCGCTACTAAAAAGCCAAATAAATAGGTCCAAACACTATCAAATGGAAGAATAAAGGTCAAGACCAACAAAACTAGAAAAGCACCCGCTAAAATCGCTAACGTCTTCTGTAGAGATAGCTTCTTCACTAATTGAGTAAGATTTGGGCTGGTCGTTGTAATCCCTGTCACTGTAGCTAAAGCACTCCCCACAAAGAAAGGAAAGACGTGAGCGATACTAGAAAAATAGACATTGGACAAATTCTTGGTGACCAACGCTCCGACAAAGAAGGTCAGGAAGGTCACCAAAAAGAGACCTGTCGACGACAGGAAGATATAGCCTCTATATTGGCCAACTGACTTAGCTTTTTTACCCAAAAACCAAGCCAAAAGAGCCCAGAGGACGTAGTAATGAACTTCAAGAGCCAAACTCCAAGTATGAATGAAAAGATGGGGGATGAACTGACTTTCGTAACTTCCGCCACTTAACATCTCATAGAAGTTGGTCACAAAGCCAAAGACGGCAGCAACCTGTGTCCCAAGCCCAGCAATAAAGTCTCGTCTGACCAAGAAGGTAAAAGGCATGACTAGCAAGACCATAAAGACTAGAGGAGGAACAATCCGGTAGAAGCGTCGTCTAAGGAAGCCCTTGAGATCAATTTTTTGATGACGGGCAAACTCATCAATCAGAAGAGCCGTGATCAAAAATCCTGAGAAAGTAAAGAAGATATCTACTCCAATAAATCCACCAGGAAAAACTTTTTGGAAGAAATGGTAGAGAAGAACGAGAAGAAGTCCCGTTATCCGTACCAATGAAAACCATTTAATTCGCATTTTGATAAATTCCTTGTTTAAACGTTCCCTTATAGACGACATTTTGTTCTGTCGTCAAGGTTCCCTGGCCTTCTGGTTGGCCATTGACAAATTCACCTTCATATTTCCAGCCAGCCTTGGCTGTAAAGGTTCCATAACCACTAAAGGTCCCATTGACAAAATTGCCCTTGTAGGTGTCCCCATTCTCAAAAGTCACCGTCCCTTGGCCATTCATCTTGCCTCGGACGACACTTCCGTCGTAGCGAATAGCTCCCTTATCGAGGGTCAACACACCTCCGAAAGGAATGGAGGAAAGAAATACCCACAAAGCAGATAGAACAATAATCCCCAAGGACAATCGTTCAATATTCTCTCTCGTAACATAGACCTTATAGGTCTCAAATAATTTTTTTATTTTTTCCATACTCTGTTCATTCTTTTTATCTTCAGCCGGTTACTCATTTCAGGAGCCAGTCCGAAACTAATCTTCTAATCGATCCAACCACTCTTGACAACCAGCTAGAACACGGCGATAGGTCTCTTCGAAATCTCCTGTGTACCATGGATCTGGAACACTTTCTCCTGCAAAGAGATGAATCTTGTGCTCTGTTCCAGGAGGTGCCATTCGTTTGAGGTCAGCTACATTGTTCTCATCCATTCCTAAGATCAGATCAAAGGTACGAAAATCTTGGTCACTGATTTGAAGGGATGTTTTAGACGCATCATAGGGCACGCCATGACTGCGAAAAATCTTTTGAGTCCCTTGGTGAATAGGGTTTCCGTGCTCCCAGTTAGATGTAGCACGACTTTCAATCTCATACTGGTTGGTCAAATCCTTCATGACAAACTCTGCCATGGGGCTTCGACAAATATTTCCTAAACACACAAATACGATTTTTTTCATGACAGCACCTCCTTTCTATTATAACAGAATGTAAGAAAAATATAATCTGCTAAAATTATATTTTTGAGGCAAGACGAAAAAAGCCTGTCCATCGTTGAGGTGGGCTGACTTTCTTTTTTATTCAGGCAGGATGATCTGAAGGGATAGCCATTTTCGTTTCCAATCTTTCTTCCGCATACGCTCTGTATAAACCGCCAAACGCTCGGGACTGGCTAAAAAATGTGGAGTCGGCTGAACGATGAAATCTTCGATATCCCTTGTCCCATAGGGGAGAAAGAGCTCTAGCTGACCATTTTTCCTTAAGCGAACTGCAATTGCTGTACACTGCCCGGGGTATTTGGAAACCGCGTCACAAGCACTGCGATAAGGAGCCGTCCCTGGACTATGCTGGTGCATATAGACTTGATTTTTCACTTCCCAAGCGTACTGGGGATAGGTCTTCTTTAACTCCTGCTCGATCTGCTGAGTCTCCTCATAGCTGATCTCAGGGTCATAAAAGACCAGATCCATATCGGTCGTCGCATCAAATCCTGGTTTTCCAGAGAGCTGGTTCCAGATGAAATTGCGCACCGCGCCTGTTGCTAACCAGGCATCTGCCAAGTCTTGATCCCGAATAATGGCCAAGACAATCATCATCTCCGGATCCGCTTGGATTTGTTCTACTATTGCTTCTTCCGTCAGCATCTTCTTCTAGTCTCCATTGTAGGGATAACCGAGGTGTTCATAAGCCTTGCGAGTCGCCACGCGCCCTGTCCGGGTCCGCATGATAAAGCCTTTCTGAATCAAGTAAGGCTCATACATATCTTCTACGGTCTCGCGCTCTTCGGCAATGTTAACCGATAGAGTCCCAAGCCCGACCGGGCCACCGCCGTACATTTCAATCATGGTGCGCAGGATCTTTTGATCGACATAGTCCAGTCCTTCATGGTCCACATCTAGCATAGAGAGGGCCTTGTCAGTAATGGTGTCATCAATCAAGCCATCACCCATAATCTGAGCAAAATCACGCACCCGCTTCAGCAAACGGTTGGCAATCCGAGGAGTCCCCCGACTACGAAGAGAAAGCTCCTCGGCAGCCTCGTGGGTAATCTCCATCTCAAAAATCTCGGCGGTCCGCTCGACAATCTCTGTCAGATCATCTTGCTCGTAGTATTCCATATGACCGGTAATTCCAAAGCGAGCGCGCAAGGGATTGGACAGCATCCCAGCTCGAGTCGTCGCACCAATCAAGGTAAAGGGAGGAAGATCCAGATGGACACTCCGGCTGGTCTCGCCAGCACCAATCATGATGTCGATGTAAAAATCTTCCATGGCGCTGTATAGTACTTCTTCGACTGACATAGGAAGACGGTGGATTTCATCGATAAAGAGAACATCGCCTGGCTCTAGATCATTGAGGATAGCTACCAAATCACCAGCCTTTTCAATGACAGGACCGGAAGTCTGCTTTAGATTGACGCCCAGTTCATTGGCAATGACAAAAGCCATCGTAGTCTTCCCTAGTCCCGGAGGGCCAAAAAGAAGGACATGATCCAGCGCCTCATCCCGAAGCTTGGCTGCCTCGATAAAGATTTTTAGCTGGTCTTTAACCTTATCTTGACCAATATATTCATGTAAATATTGCGGGCGTAGCGTCCGTTCAACGGCCTCTTCATCGCCCATGATTTCATTGTCTAAAATTCTACTCATACAGTCTATTATAGCAAAAAATGATGCCTCTGATGATTTAAAATCATATTCTATTTGATCTATCACATATTATTGATTGTCGGGTGTTGGGAATCGATTCCCCTCTTAAACTACCTTGTTTCTTTTTAAGGAACGTACCTAAACTCGCTAATACTCGTAAAGAATAAGAACGTAGTTTTCGCTCCGCTCAAACTGCGTCAACGTACCTAAGCTCGTCTACGTCCCTATCAGGCTTGGTTAGATGAAATAGGTTTAGTAATAATTACATAACGCAGTGGTTGATTGGTATCTTTGTTCGCTCTTATAGCTCCAAAGATTACCTAATCAACTGTGCGGGGGTGAGACAACGAACAATTTTTAAAAATTGTTCTGTCTCACTCCCAGAAAAAAAGCCACCGGTTTTGGTGGCTCTTATAGGGAGATTATTATGAAAAAGTTTTAGGAGTTTTATCATTCAAAGTTAGGAGGTCTTTGATGATGGTATTAGTATACGACGGGAAGCTTAAAGTTTCCTTATAGTCATTTTTAAAATTTTTTTCAAAAAAAGAGGAGGTTCCAAGCAAGGTTTTCACATCCTTGTTTGGCCACTCCCCTGTCCTCATTATTTCTTAGCGATGGCATGGTAGCTAGTCTTGCTGGTGAAGACTTGACCCGCTCTCAAGATAACCTTTTCAGCTTGGTCGCTATGAATGGCATCTGGTACGGTTTGGAATTCTAGAGCCAAGCCATTGTGTTGAACCATTGGTTTTCCTTCCAGATAAACCTTTTCATCCACAAAGTTAGCAGAATACACCACCAAGGCGGGAGCTTCTGACTTGAAGGTCAAAAAGCGTCCAGACGGCTGATGATAGAAGAAGCCTGCATTCTCATGCCCTTCTGGAAGAGCAAATGGATGGTCCAAGCCTTCTACCAGGCGGATTTGCGGATCAGAATCCTTAAAGAGATCCTCTAAGAGCATAGCTTGGTAGAGATGCTGAACAACCGGACTTTCTTTGTCCACAGTGTGAAGAGGGACACCGTCGGGATGGATAGGGTAAAGTCCTTGATGGTTGATCTGAAAGACATGGTCATTAATCGGCTGAGTGAAGTTGCCTGATAGGTTGAAATAGCTGTGGTTGGTCGGATTAACTAGAGTATCTTGGTCCGTTTCTACTCGATAGCTGATTTCCAACTCCCCTGCTTCCGTCAAGCCATAGGTCACCCAGATCTTGAGATTTCCAGGAAAACCGCCGGTACCATCCGCACGCTCTGTGTACAGGGTGATTTCTTGGTCTGTCACGGATTCCACGCTAAACAAGGCGCCGTCCCAGCCAGTCGGTCCACTGTGGTTGCAGTTGGCACCATTATTGGCTTCTAAGTGATAGGTTTGACCATTGAGCTCAAAACTTGCCTCCGCAATCCGGCCCGCGACTGGGCCAATGCTAGCTCCATACTTGGGGCTATTGCCGACATAGGCATCAAAATTGTCAAAGCCCAATACAATATTAGCGAATTGATCATGCTTGTCTGGTGTCACATACTCTAAGATCGTCGCCCCATAGGTCATGACAGACAATTGATAACCTAGGACATTTTCGAGGCGATAAGCTTCTACGTCTTGGCCGTCCAGTTGACCAAATAGATATTTTTGATAGTGTTTCACAAGTTGTCTCCTCCAAGATCATTCATTCTAGTGAAAAGGGTGAATCACCACTCCTTGTACAACCCGATTGACGGTACCGGTTGGTGATGGCGTGTCTGGACGATTTTGAACCTTGAGCGAAGTCAAGAGAGAAATCAATTGACCGTAGATAATGTATGGGAAGGCACGGTAGATATCTAGTGAGTCTGCAGAAGCTTCTACTAACACTTCTCGTACCTGCTCAATACCTGCAGCTTGGTCCGTCAAGAGGACGACCTGACGGGCAATCTGATCCCCTGCTACTTCTCCAACCAAATCTAGATCATACTGACGCGTATAAGGATCAATGGAGCCAAATACCAAGACGAGAGTTTGGTCATTGATAAGAGATTTCGGTCCGTGACGGAAGCCGACAGGACTCTCGTACATGGTCGCGATTTTACCGGCAGTCAATTCCAAAATCTTGAGTTGAGCTTCATGAGCTAGCCCAAAGAAAGGTCCTGCCCCCAGATAGATGACGCGTTCGAAATCTAAATCTACAACTTCCTTGACCTCACGGTCTTTCTCCAAGACTTGCTCTGACAGACGAATCAATTCTTCTACTCGTTTTGCCTTGATTTCTTCCTCGCTTGGATCAAAGACCAAGAGGGCTGTCAGGAGCATAGAGGTAAAGCTGGAGGTCATGGCAAAGCCGGCGTCGTTGGTTTCTTTTGGTTGTAAAAGCAAGAGATTGCGCTCATCTCCGTGGGCCTGCTGGGCCAGTTTTCCTTCTGCTGCACAAGTAATGGTGATCTGATAAAGTTCATCAACCAAGTCTTGGGCCAGCTGCACTGTTGCGACACTTTCAGGAGAGTTGCCGCTTCGTGCAAAGGAAACCAAGATCGTCGCCACTTCTTTTTTGAGATAGATTTGTGGATGCGCCACGATATCGGTCGTCGCAATGGATTGGAAATTCCAATGCCGTTCATCGTGCACTTCCTGCAAATACGGAACCAAGGTGTCCCCCACATAGGCTGAAGTTCCCGCACCTGTCAAGATCACTTTGATGTATCCATGACGCTTCCCAATGGTCTCTAAAAACTCTTGAATTTCTTTTGCTTTCTCCTGATAGAGACGATAGGTCTCTTTCCAAACTTCCGGTTGCTGGTAAATTTCACGCGTCGTAATCTCAGCCCCCAGTTCCAGCAGTTCTTCTTTTGTATAATCTAGCATGCTTCTCCTCTTTTCTACTCGCCTTATAAGCGGTAAGAGGCCGAGACAATTGTCCCAGCCCCATTCCGAATGTTCAAGCGGTTTTCGCTATCGTATTTTACTCATCCTCGTCGTCATCAAAGTTGGATAAGAGATCATTAACCTTCACGATGCTTTCTTGTGCACGCGCTGGATAAGCTTCTTCTCCTCCGACCAGGCTGTTATTAATAAATTCAATTACCATTGGCAAGTTCATCCCTGCATAGAGGTCAATGGCACGCCCTTCAAGAATCAGACGGCTAACCGTATTACAAGGAGTGCCTCCCAAAAGATCCGCAAAGACGATGTAGTCATCGAAGTCTGCAACACAGGTTTCAAACTTGGCTGTAAACTCCTCAGGACCTTCCTCTGGCAAGAGGGCCACGGCATGAATGTTGTCTTGTGGTCCCATAATCATTTCTGTGCTGGCCTTGAGCTCTTCACAGAAGCGACCATGACTGACCAATACTAGGTGTTTTGCCATACCTTACTCCATTATGCCATTCCAAAGAAGAAGTGGCCAAATGCTGAGAATGCGATTGCTGCAAGGATGATGAGCAAGATAGCTTTTGTAGAGTTCATACCCTTACGTCCAAGCAACCAGTAGATTACACCTGTGATGATAGCTGGTACCAAACGTGGGAAGATAAGGTTGAGCATATCTTGAATTTCAATCGCTTTGTCCCCAATGTGTGGAGTCCAAGAAACTTCAACACCAATCATGCTGGCAATCAAGGCACCAACCATGAAGATACCCAGAACGGCAGCTGCATCGATCAAAGCTGTCAAGGTACTTTGCATGTTGTTGATGAGGTTAACCCCTTCTTTATAGGCAAATTCCAATTGTTTCCAACGGAAAATGTCATAAGCAACTGCCACAGCGATCCACAATAAGATACCGGCTGGGTTTCCTGCAACAGCCAAAGTTGCTGCGATTGAACCCATAATAGCTGGTACCAATGATCCAAAGATTGAGTCCCCAAGAGGAGCGAATGGTCCCATGAGACCTGTCTTGATCCCGTTAACTGCATCTTTAGAGTTGACACCATCTTTTTCTTCCAAGGCCAAATCAAAACCAGTGATAATAGTGTGGAAGAATGGTGAAGTATTGAAGAATTGCGTATGCAATTTCATCATTTCTTTCAATTCAGGCGTACCGTCTCCATACATTTTCCGCAATTGTGGAAGAAGCATGTAAAGGTAACCAGAAGCCTGCATCCGTTCGTAGTTCCAACCCAATTGGAAGGTGAAGAGGCTACGTTTGTTGATTTGTTTGAAATCCTCTTTAGTGAGTTTGTAGTTCTTAGAATTCGTCATCTTCAATTTCCCCGCTTTCTACATTGCTTGCTGGAGCAGCTACAACTGTACGTTGGCTGTTTTTAAAGTGTTGCACTGCAAGGAAGATACCGATAATGGCAATACCAATCATAGATACAGATTTGAAGTTGTTTGTGAAGGCAACCATTTGTTCTTTTGGAAGTTTTGCAAAAGCATCTGTTCCAAGCATTGCTGAAACGGCGTTACCAACACTTTGAACATTGCTATAAAGCACTGTCAACATTGCTGTTAAGCCAAAGCCAAGTGCTAAGTAGTGAAGGTTACGACGAACAGGAAGGTAACGAAGCAAGATCGCAAATCCAAGACCTGGAAGCATTTGACCAGCAAGTTTCAGACCGTTTGCCAACCATTGTACATTAGCAAGACCTGTAACAACAGTTTCTACGAAAGCTCCACCAAAAGCAAGAGCGAAGAAAACTGGGAGAGCTCGAGAAAGAGCCCAAGGAATCGCTCCAAGAAGGTAGTTGCGTTCGATACCTTTGTAGTCAAAGCGGTCGATTGCAGCATCTACACGGTGAGCGAAGTAAGTTGTAGTCATACGACCAAGAATATCAAAGTAGGTCAACAAAGTTGCTACTGGCACAGCGATTGTAGCAATAGCAAGCTCTGCATCAATCCCTTGTGCTACTGAGAAAGCAGTCGCAAGAACGGCACCAGAAGTCGCGTCAATACGAGAAGCTCCACCAAAAGTACCAACACCGAGTACTGTCAATTGAAGAGAAGCTCCGATAAAGAGACCTGTCTTTAAATCCCCCATGACAAGTCCTGTAATGAAACCAGCAAAGACTGGTGATCCTGCTGATGAAACAATCGTCAACTCATCACAGATTTGATAAGCTGAGTACAAAGTAAGTAGTAAAATTTGCCACCATTGTATCATGACAATTTCCTCCTAAAATTTTTCTTTTTATTTATAAACTATTTGAGCAACTTCAAGAAGTCTTCAACTGGATCATTTGGAACCATTTGAGCAGTTAGCTTAACTCCTTTTTCAGCTAGCTTGTGGAAAGCTTCCACATCGGCATCCACCACGTTGATCGAACGAGTAACGGGACGAGTCTCGTCTGACTGAGACATGTTCCCTACGTTTAAGGTTTCAAGTGGCACCCCTGCTTCTACCAAACCGAGGAAGCGGTCTGGTTTGCGAGCTACGATGAAGAGACGTTGACTGTCATATTTTCCAGCCAAGATATTTTCTGCAGCCTTTGCTACTGGCAAGATACTGAGCTTGACACCAGGTGGTGTCGCTAATTTCAAGCCACTTTTTTCGATATCATTTTGAGCGACTTCATCATCGATCACCATGATACGTGAAATATTTAGTTTGGTAGTCCAAAGGTTGGCTACCTGCCCGTGGATCAAACGTCCATCGATACGGCATCCTACAATAGTCATAAGTTTTCCCCCTTTACTTCTTTGAATGTAGGTTGTGAAACAAGTTTTAAGGTCTCCTTCCAAGTGCCCTCTGTCTCAAAGACGAGGATCTCATTTTCCCCATCTTTGAGAAAACCATGAGGGATGTAGAGGGAGAGTGTTGGACCGACTTCCCAGAAACGACCGATATGGTGGCCATTTACAAGAACGATCCCTTTTCCAAATCCAGTCATATCAAGGAAGGTATCCTCAACCTGATCTAGATGAAAAGCAAATTGATAAAAAGCTGGTTGACCTTCTTGCCATTCTTTCGAAAAATCCAAGCGATCCAGCTGGCTAAAATCAAGCGCATATTGTTTCCAATGAAGCTTGAAATGAAGATCGATACAAACCCCTGTTCGGATTCCTTTTCGTTGGGAATCCGCTAAAAGTTTGTGCCCATAATTGACTCTTCCCATGTTTTCGATCAAGAGTTTTAGGTTTGTAATCGTTTTCTTTTCTCCGTTTAAAAAAAGATCTTGACCGATTTCTTCTTGGTATTGAGTGGCAATCAACTGATCATTGGCATAAACCTGTACCCGATCACGCGCATCGATGATACGCAAGCGCTCTTCTTCCGCATCCATTTCCACTTCTGTCTCATAGAGCAGATAGCCTAATGGGTGGTCGATTTCTTCCATGGTCTGTGGGTAAAGACTTTTAGTGACTTGAGCAATCTCGTTTAAATTGCCGAACAAACTAGTCTTTTGGGTCAACTCCAATGTTCGTTCAGATAAACTCGACTTCACAAGCGGATCCATCTGTGGATACTCTGGATAGTAGGTCGCCATCATCTGCTTGACTGCATCGTACTTAGGAGTCGGGTTGCCCTGCTCATCTAAGAGAGCGTCATAGTCGTAGGATGTCACCTGCGGTAGATCGACGGTCCCTCGTGCTGAGCAACCGTTCATAAATCCGAAGTTGGTCCCACCATGAAACATGTAGAGATTGATAGAGCCTTCTTGTAAGACCTCATGGACCGCTTCTGCCAACTCTTCTGAATCTCGCTTGATGATGGGTTCTTTCCAACGATTGAACCAGCCATCCCAAAATTCCATACACATGAGTGGCCACTTTTTGTCATGCTCCGCAAAGAACTCTTTCATCTGAGAGAAATTGTAATTTGCTCGCGAACCAAAATTACCGGTTACAAAGAGTCCATCCTCAATCAAAGTCCCTGCTCGAAGAGTCGCCCTCCAAGGTCCATCAGAAGTAAAGAGTGGACAGGTAATGTCCCGCTCGATCATTAGATCTCTGATCGCCCGAAGATAGGCTTTGTCTTCCCCGTATGAGCCGTATTCATTTTCTACCTGCATCATGAGGATATTGCCCCCACGATCCAATTGGTACTTGGCCACACGTGGCAGGAGCTCGTTGTAATAGCGAGCCACTTCCTCGAGAAAGGCCGGATCCGATGAGCGAATCCGAAGATCTTCTTCGATTAACCAAGCTGGCAAGCCCCCAAATTCCCACTCCGAACAAATAAACGGTGATGGGCGGAGGATTACATACAGATCCAACTCTTGAGCTACTTGGATAAAGTGCTCCAGGTCCAAATTCCCTTCAAAGTGAAAGTGGCCTCTTTGTGGCTCATGAGCATTCCATGGAACATAGGTTTCAACAGTATTAAAACCTAGAGCTTTTAGGTTATATAAGGAATGATACCAATCCTCACGATCGATCCGAAAATAATGAATTGCACCAGATAAAATCTTAAAAGGTTGATCATTTAAATAAAAATCTTCACGGATTTCAAATGCCCCCATACTGAGAACCTCCTTCTAAGAAACCCTTTTCATTTATTAATATAATATATTAACGAAAAAATGTCAACCACTTTCAAAAAAATATGTTAAAATAATATTAACAAGAGATATCGAAAAAAGAGGTGAAGTACATGGCAATCCCAAAATACCAACACATCAAAGATGATTTGAAGCAACAAATTATCTCAGGTAAATTTGAAAATGGAGATAAATTTTACACAGAAGCCGAGTTGATTAAGATTTATAATGTTAGCTCGATTACTGTTGTTCGTGCTTTGAACGATTTGGCTAGCGATGGATACATCGTCCGCCAACAAGGAAAAGGAACCTTTGTTTCGCGCGCTAGAAAACACAAACTGGTTGAGTTTTCAGACGTTGAAACCTTCCCTATCCAAAAAGCGACCGTAAAAGTTCTCTCTATCAAGCGTGGCAACGCACTGAACATCTTGGATAAACTAGGACTTGCTCCAACTCAATTCTATTACAAGATTGATCGGACCCGTCATATTGGTGAAGATACTTATATCTACCACCAGACTTATGTCCCAGAGCAATATATTAACCCAAATTATCCGAGCTTAGATTACTATAGTTCGATTTATGATCGCTTTAAAGAAGATTATCATATCCATATGAATGATGAACACTTTGAAGAAATCAATGATATTGTATTTCCAACACCAAGCAAAATCGCTTCTGTGTTGAATATCGATGAAAACTTCCCAACTGTTCGTCAAGTGAAGACGACAAAATTGGAGGCGACCGGTCAAATTCTCGAATATAGCGAAACCTATAAACGCGGCGACTACTATAAAATCAAATTTATCTCTTGTGATCGTGATCATTGATCATTCAAAGTCTGGGGTTTGGCCTCAGACTTTTATGATACAAATTATAGCATGAAAAAATAGTTCCTAAAACATGTAAAACGAATAATCTATAATTAGTGATAGACTTCCTATAAATAGTTTAATCAGTCAAAATTTATTATGATAAATTCCGTGTCTAGAGCACCTGATATAGGCAAAGAAAAAGAGAGTGGGACAGAAATCGGTAATTCGTTAGAATTCGATTTCGTCGTCCCACCTCCGCACAGTTGAGTAGGGCTGTAAAAGCTGATGAAATCAGCGTAGTAGAGCTCACTCAACCACTGCGTCTTGCTCGACAATCCAAAAACAATTAAGAGGCTAGGACTTTTGTCCCAGCCTCTTTTTTGATCAAATTTATGAGGGGCTTAGTCACCTAAACCGATGCGTTCGAAGATTTCATCCACCCGTTTGGTGTAGTAAGTTGGGTTAAAGATTTCGTCGATTTCTTCTTGAGTGAGGCGTGATGTCACTTCTGGGTCTGCCTCAAGAAGTGGTTTGAAGTCAACTTGGTTATCCCATGATTGGGCAGTCTTTGGTTGAACAAGGTCGTAAGCTTGCTCACGTGTCATGCCTTTTTCGATTAAAGTTAGCATGGCACGTTGGCTGAAGATCAAACCAAATGTAGAGTTCATGTTGCGGATCATGTTTTCAGGGAAGACTGTCAAGTTCTTAACGATGTTTCCGAAACGGTTGAGCATGTAGTCGATCAAGATTGTTGTGTCTGGTGCAATGATCCGCTCAGCTGATGAGTGAGAGATATCACGTTCATGCCATAGGGACACGTTTTCATAAGCTGTTACCATGTGACCACGGATCACACGCGCAAGACCTGTCATGTTTTCAGAACCGATAGGGTTCCGTTTGTGAGGCATTGCTGAAGATCCCTTTTGACCCTTAGCAAAGAACTCTTCCACTTCACGTTGTTCAGATTTTTGAAGACCACGGATTTCAGTCGCCATACGCTCGATAGAAGTTGCGATGCTAGCGAGAACTGCAAAGTACTCAGCGTGAAGGTCACGAGGAAGGACCTGTGTAGAGATTTCTTGAGCACGGATACCAAGTTTGTCGCAGACGTATTTTTCAACAAATGGTGGGATGTTGGCAAAGTTACCAACCGCACCAGAAATCTTACCAGCTTCCACTCCAGCAGCCGCATGCTCGAAACGCTCGATGTTACGTTTCATTTCGCTGTACCAAGTAGCCAATTTAAGACCAAAAGTTGTCGGCTCAGCGTGCACCCCGTGGGTACGACCCATCATGATGGTGAACTTGTGTTCCTTCGCTTTGTCAGCGATGATGTTGGTGAAATTTTCAAGGTCACGACGGATGATGTCGTTGGCTTGTTTGTAGAGGTAACCATAGGCCGTATCGACCACGTCAGTAGAAGTCAACCCATAGTGAACCCACTTACGCTCTTCACCAAGCGTTTCAGAAACCGCACGTGTAAAGGCAACCACATCGTGACGCGTCTCCTGCTCGATTTCCAAAATACGGTCGATGTCAAAGTCCGCTTTTTCGCGGATCAAAGCCACATCTTCCTTAGGGATTTCTCCCAATTCAGCCCATGCCTCGTCAGCCAAGATTTCCACCTCAAGCCAAGCACGGTATTTATTTTCTTCAGTCCAAATGTTCGCCATTTCTGGGCGACTATATCTATCAATCATGTTTAATTTTCCTTTCTTTTGATGTTTCACTTATGTGGGGCGGACGTCAGCAGCTTCCTCCGGAATCTCATGACTAAATCTTGAGCCTCTAGTCTCAAGATTTCCGTCGCTTACGCTTTCCCCACGGCGTGAAACATCCGTTTAACGAACAAAAGTCGTTTTATTAAAATTCTTCTTTCCCAATCCACACTGATGGATAATGATCCAGTGTATTCAAATCCGTATCTAACGGTAGATCATAGATGGCTAAATAGTTTTCAGGATATTGTGTAACTAGCTCTTCATACTTAGCTTTCACTTTTTCATGATCACTACTAGCATACAAGACTTCGACGACTGCTCCAGTCTTATCTTTTTCAACAAATGCGTTGACGATGAGTTGAATCATAAAACCTCCTAAATCGAAATTCCCTTCATATTTGCTTCCAGAATAGGCATCTTCACACCTAACTCCTGACCAGTCTGATAGACACTTTGACAACAATAGAAGATATCCTGTTTATCATTGTGTAAGGTCATAATTTTTCGAGTCAGCTCATTTTTCGCAAACATGATTTTCATGGCTTTTCCGGCTATCCAAGCAGGGATTTTGTATGGCAAGAGCTCGGCTTTATAAAGCTTCAAATTCACTCCACGCGCTTCTACAACTTTCAAAGCCTCTCGAATGGCCTTGATGGCTAATGATAATTCCGAAGAACTATTCATCAAGTTCAAAGCCAATTCTTCTGGATTTTCCAGATTTCCCGAACGTGCGGCTGTCGAAGTAACACCTGCGTTAATCGCCATGTGAATCCAAATCCACTCGACCATATCATGAGGCACTTCCCACTTCAAATCTGCAGAAGTCAGTAAAGTTGTCAGATCAGCATAGTTAGAAATCTGTGCTTTTTGCTCACCTTCTAGCATTAAATGGTCGAACAAGACACCATCCAAATGGTCCTCCTGCATGTGACCTCCAGCTGTTGGAAAAGCTAAAATATAGTCATAATCTCCTGCCCACTCTTGGACCTCTTTTCGAGTATCCCAAAAATTACAGAAGAAAACAAGGGTGCCTTTGATATTATTTTTTAGCAAGGTCTCCACAGCTTCTTTGACAAGCCCATGACGCACACTCAGAAAAATAAAATCATATTCCGAATCAGCTTCTGCCACACGAACCTCATAGGTATCGTGTTTGTTCTCACCCTTGGAATGATAGCGACCATCTAGTAGATCAACCGACAATTCCTTCGGAGCAGTGCTTTTCTTACTATCTCTCAGTACGTGCTCTACTTGATGGCCTGCTTTTTGAAAGGCGTAGGCATAAGTGGTCCCGATGACTCCAAGTCCTAGAATCGCTATTTTCACTTAAAAATCAATTCCTTTCCAGCAGTAGTTGTCTGGCTTCTCTTGTCGATTTTTCACCTGCGACAAGCCTAGTCAACCTTGCAGGGGTAAGACGACGGACCTTATTGCTGGGGTCCTGTCTTACTCCCCAAACTCCTCAACCTTATCTGGTTCAATACTAAACAAAGTCACATGTCCCATTTTGCGGTTGTGCTTTGCTTCTAGTTTACCATATAAGTGGAGGTGAGCGCTTGGATTTTCTGTCACATATTGTTCAGCAGCCTCGACATGCTGGCCGAGAACGTTAAGCATGACAGCAGGCGCGTGGAGGTGGATTGCCGGGAGTGGCGCTCCGAGAACGCCCAAGATATGGGTGTCAAACTGTGAAAAGTCGCAGGCTTCAATCGAATAGTGCCCTGAATTGTGGGGACGTGGGGCAATCTCATTAACGATGATGTCATCAGCCGTCGCAAACATTTCTACGCAAAGCGTTCCAGAAAGGTTCAGTTGTTCTGCGATTCGCACTGCCATGGCCTTGGCTTTTTCAGCTAGACTTTCTGAAATGCGAGCAGGCACAATGGTTTTTGAAAGAATGTTGTTTCGGTGGATATTTTCCTGAACTGGGAAAACTGTCACGTCCTTGCCATTTCCAGACACGATGACAGAAATCTCAAGGTCAAAGTTGACGAACTCTTCTAAGACGCAGTCTGCTGAATCGGCTAAAGTGTATGCTTCTTCCAAATCTGCTTCTGAACAAATAACCTTTTGACCATGGCCATCGTAACCACCGGTTGCTGTCTTGAGGACATAGTTTTTAGAGAGGTCGATATCTGCCAAGTCTTGGCTCGATGTCACAACCTTGTAAGGAGCCACAGTGACTTGTGCCTTCTTGGAAAGAAAGTCCTTCTCAAAAATGCGATTTTGAGAAATGCGAAGCAGATCTGTTCCTTGTGGAAGCTGGCCTTCTTTGATAACAGCATCCAAACCGTCAGCATCCACATTTTCAAATTCATAAGTAAGAACATCACAGCGGTCTGCCAACTGACGAAGAGCATCCACGTCGTCGTATGGGGCCACGATGATTTCTGCCACGCGAGAGGCTGGGCAATCAGCTGCTGGGTCCAATGCGATAACCTTGTGTCCCATGTAGATAGCTGAGATCGCCATCATCTGACCGAGCTGGCCACCACCGATGATGCCAATGGTTTTAGTTGAGCTCATTTGTAGACTCCTCTGCGATTTTTCCTTGTTCTTCAGCAAAATCCGCTAACGCTGTCGCAATAGCCTGATCCTCTACTGAAAGGAGACGGAGGGCAAAGAGGGCTGCATTAGTCGCACCAGCTTCACCGATCGCCATAGTTGCGACAGGCACTCCACCTGGCATCTGAACGATGGAATAAAGTGAATCCACACCGCTAAGGGCACGTGATTTGACGGGTACCCCGATAACTGGAAGGGTTGTTTTAGCAGCAACCATCCCTGGCAAGTGGGCTGCCCCACCTGCACCCGCGATGATGACCTTGATACCACGGCTACGTGCTTCCTCGGCATGTTTAAACATGAGGTCAGGCGTCCGGTGCGCGGAAACAACTTTCTTTTCGTAAGCGACGCCGAAGTTGTCGAGGACTTCAGCAGCTTTTTGCATGGTTGCCCAGTCGGATTTTGAGCCCATGATGATAGAAATTACTGGTTTAGTCATAATTTTCCCTTTTTCTTTTTTTGATAATGGTCTTAGGTGGTGGGGACGGAAGCAAACCTTCGGTTTCATTCCTAAACTTTGAGCCTAGGGTCTCAAAGTTTCCCCCGACCAGAATATTCACTGTTCTGGTCTTTTCACCACGGCGGCCATTATCGTATTTGGCGACTTCGTCGCGCTATTCTTGTACTTCTACTTTATCGCCTTGCTACCGATATCCGTACGGTAGAACAAGCCTTCTGTGTTTTGTTTGTTGAGTTCGTTATAGATAATGTTTTGGCCGTCTTTGACGGTGTCTGCTGTGGTAACGAGCATGTAGACGCGTCCGCCGTTTGAGAGGAGGTCTTGTCCATTTTCAGCGAATTTCGCTCCAGCATAGTAAGTGATGATGTCACCATCTGTCTTGTCTGGAAGCTTGACACCCTTCTCATAAGCGAGTGGATAGCCGTTTGATGCTACAACCACGCCCAGTGTCACTCCCTTGTCAGTCCAAGTGATGGCTGGCCCTTTGCCTTCCAAAATGTCAGTGATATTTTGTGCAAAGTCAGATGTCAAACGAGGCAAGATGATTTGCGTTTCAGGATCACCAAAACGAGAGTTGAACTCGATCACCTTAGGTCCATCAGCTGTCAAGATAAGCCCCGCGTAAAGGACACCAAGATAGGAGCGCCCTTCTTTAATCATGCCTTCAAGAACGGGCTTGACAATAGTGTCAACCGCTGTGTCAACTACGCTCTGTGGCAAGTGGGGCACTGGCGCATAGGCACCCATCCCACCAGTGTTAGGACCCTTGTCGCCATCGTAGGCACGTTTATGGTCCTGAGCCGTTGGCATGATGTAGAACTTGTCCCCATTGACAAAGGCAAAGAGAGAAAACTCTTCTCCGTCAAGGAATTCCTCGATGACCACACGTGCACCTGAATCACCGAATTTATTGTCCAAAAGCATCTCGTGAGCAGCTTCAACTGCTTGCTCAACCGTCTCCGCAACGACGACACCTTTCCCAAGGGCTAAACCATCTGCCTTGACGACGATTGGAGCGCCTTTTTCTTCGATGTAGGCCTTGGCTTCTTCGAAATCTGAAAATGTGCCGTAAGCTGCTGTCGGAACGTCGTATTTGACCATGATTTCCTTAGCAAAATCCTTAGACCACTCCAGCTCAGCCGCAGCCTTGGTCGGACCAAATGCCTTGAGACCAGCTGCATTGAAATCATCCACTATTCCAGCTGCAAGGGCATCATCTGGACCAATAAAGTTCCAAGCAATATCGTTGACTTTTGCGAAGTCAATTAGCTTAGAATGTTCGGAAATTCCGATATTGATCAAATCCAGACCATCTAATCGCATCCCGTCATTACCAGGGGCCACAAAAACCTGCTCAACGTCCTTAGACTCCAACAATTTCTTGGCAATCGCATGCTCACGACCGCCAGATCCAACAACCAAAAGTTTCATCTCGAACCTCTTTTGCGAATTATTTTATTAAATTATATCATAATCGTTCGTTTTATTCTAATATTTCAAGGAATATCCGATGATTTTCATTAGAAAACAAACTTTTTTCATTTTTTTTAAAATTTCTGCTCCTTTTTACGAATATTATAATTGAGACCTCTAATATTTTTTAAAAAAGGAGTTTTATGCAGAGAATAAAGAAACTACTCTTGGCAGCTTGTCTTTTCTGGGCAGGAGCTTCACAAGTTGCAAGAGCAGACCAAAACGTCAATTATATCTACAAGGAAAAAGGACAATTAGTTGTCCACCTCGGTACCATTCCAGATCGCTTCCAAAGCGTTAGCGTCCCCATTTGGTCCGAGCAAAATGGCCAGGACGACCTCATTTGGTATCCTGTCCAACGAGGAGAAAATGGGTTTGATTTGCAAGTACCTCTGACCAATCATTTGGATCAAGCAGGACTTTATCACATCCATGTCTACGGGATCCATTCTAACGGAAATATTGAAGGACTGTTTCCTCTACAGACAATCGTTGAAGAAAAAGATCTGGCTTCTTCCCAACCCAAGATTACAGTCCGACCTAGCACTACACAGCTATTTGAGATCCAACTCCAGCTTTTTGAGGATGTGGAGGAGGTCTTCTTTCCCATCTGGTCTGAACAAGATGGCCAAGACGACTTGATCTGGTATCCCGCAAAAAGAACGGCACCTGGTCGCTACCAATTATCCTTCAATGCCGAGAAACATACAGGGAAAGGAACCTTTCATCTCCACGTCTACCAAAAAGACAAGGGGCACTTAAAAGGTTTACTTGCCACTGAATTTCCGGTCGAGCGGGCTAAACCTGCTCCACTGGTCACCCAACCGGATAATTACTATCCCGTCGGCGAATGTACCTGGGCAGCAAAAGAGCTGGCGCCTTGGTCACAAAACTGGTGGGGAAACGGTGGTATGTGGGCTACTAGTGCACGTGCTGCGGGCTTCCGGACAGGAAATACCCCAGAGGTCGGTGCTATCGCCTGTTGGGATAATGGAGGCTATGGCCACGTTGCAGTCGTGACAGAGGTCGAACATGATCAAAAAATCCAAGTAAAAGAAGCTAATTACAATGGAAATCGGACCATCAACAATTTCCGTGGCTGGTTTGACCCCACGAATGTTGTCTGGGGAACAGTCAGCTATATCTATCCAAATTAAGGAATTCCTAACCAGAACAAAAGGCGCTCATCCATCGATGAGTGCCTTTTTAGATTAATGTCTGAAGTGACGAACACCTGTAAAGATCATGGTCAAACCATATTTGTCAGCCGCTTCGATTGACTCTTGGTCACGGACTGATCCACCCGGTTGGATGATAGCCTTAATTCCTGCCTTAGCGATTTCTTCTACGTTATCCGCAAATGGGAAGAAGGCATCAGAAGCAAGAACAGCGCCGTCAAGACGGTCTTTAGCTTGGTCAATAGCGATACGGACAGATGCCACACGATTGGTTTGACCTGGGCCAACACCAAGTGTCATGTGGTCGTTGGTCACGATGATCCCATTTGATTTGACGTACTTGATAGCCTTCCAAGCAAACTCAAGAGCTGTCGCTTCTGTCTCCGTTGGTTGGCGTTTAGTAACCACTTGCCAGTCAGCTGGGCTTTCTTTGACCACGTCTTGGTTTTGAACGAGGAGTCCACCGACAACACCTGTATATTCTGCTTCCACTTCACTGGCGTCTTGAGCGTCGAATGGCAAGGCAAGGATACGCAAATTTTTCTTTTTGTTGGTCAAAATGGCTAGCGCTTCATCCGTATAGCTTGGTGCAATGATGATTTCGAGGAAAACACCATGCATCTTCTCAGCTGTCGCAGCGTCAACTTCACGGTTGAGAACGACAATACCACCAAAGATAGATACTGGGTCAGACTCATAAGCGTAGTCCCAAGCAGTTTCGATGTCGTCAGCTTGACCGATCCCACATGGGTTCATGTGTTTGAGAGCCACAACGGTTGGGCGGTCTTTGAAATCACGGATGATACGGATAGCAGCATCCGCATCACGGATGTTATTGAAGGACAATTCTTTACCGTTGAGCTGTTTAGCGGACGCAATCGAGTAATCCGTCGGCAAAGCTTTTTGGTAGAAATCTGCGTCTTGTTGAGGGTTTTCCCCGTAACGCATAGCTTGTTTGAGGTCATAGGTTAAAGTGAGTTTTTCAGGTTTTTCTTCACCCACTTGAGCTGTGAAATATTCTGCAATCAAGGCATCATAAGCTGCTGTGTGACGGAAAACCTTAGCTGCCAGACGTTGGCGAGTTTCGTAAGTTGTTTCGCCATTGGCTGCCAATTCTTCCAAAACAACAGCATAGTCAGCAGGATCTACCACAACTGTGACGCTAGCATGGTTTTTCGCTGCTGAACGAAGCATAGACGGCCCACCGATATCGATGTTCTCCACCGCATCAGCGTAAGTCACGTCTGGTTTGAGAATAGTCTCCTTGAATGGGTAGAGGTTTACCACTACAAGATCAATGAGCTCAATCTGATTGTCCTTAGCAGCTTCTAGGTGACTATCGAGGTCACGACGAGCAAGAAGACCCCCGTGAATATTTGGGTGGAGAGTCTTGACGCGACCGTCCATCATTTCTGGGAAACCAGTCACATCGTCGATAGCAATGGTGTCTACCCCAGCATTGTCAAGGGCAACCTTGGTACCACCTGTTGAGATGATATCCCAACCAAGTTTTTTAAGTTCTTGGGCAAATTCAACAATGCCCGCTTTGTCTGAGACACTAATTAGTGCGCGTTTAGTCATTCTATTCCTCTTTCTTTAGATCCAACCGCATAGCGACTTCGTTATTTTCTTCTATAAATCCTGTTTCCTGAAAACCCAAACTAGTCAGCAGGTACTTCATTTTTTCATTTCCAACCACATAATCTGCGATAATATGATTGCAAGCTCTATCCATCTGAGCCTCTTTGATCAGAACTTCCAAGGCTTTTCGTCCATAACTTTTTCCTTGGTACTGCTGGCCAATCATTATCCGCCAGATAAAATATTCTGCCTCATCCTTATCTATTTCCAACAGTAGAAAACCAACTACTAGCTCATTCCAATAGATTGCCATGGGAAACACATCCCCATTCTCTCGGTAGAGCCATGCGTCAGCTAAAGAACGCACATTGGGAGCTACAAAACGCGCTCGTTCATCAGCATCAGATATTTTCAAATCCAGCACTGCCTGAAAACTGCTCTCATCTACTAATTTCAGATTAATCATTTTTCTCCTTTTGAATAAATAGGATTTTGAGGTGATTAAAGACTAATCTAACTCATATAAAAGGTAGTTATCAAAATTTATGATTCCTTTGAGGTAATCTCGGTCTGCTTTAGACAACTCAAATTCTGGAAAAGTCGCAATTAAACTGGACAAATAAAAATAATTCGGGTGCCGACGATAAGAAAAACCTGCTTGACCGAATTTCCCTTGACAAAAATCATAGGCAAGTTTTAATTCTTGACTTGTGACACCGTCTAAAATTTTATCTAACTCTGAAAGCTGACTTTTATCAGTATTTTCTATCATAGCTTTCACTGTATTTACTAAAACAAAAAGAAAATCATTAGTATTATCCAGTAGGATTGGTCTGTTAGATAACTTATTCTTTAACTCCATATAGTATTGGTCCATAATCATTTCTTCCTCTCCACTCCCAAACCATCCAACACTTCTGGATAGAGCTTGTACTCTGTTTCGTGGATGCGCGTCTCGAAAGTATCAAGGGTATCCCCTTCAAGGCGTGGCACACGGACTTGTTTGATAACCTTACCAGTGTCAACACCAGAGTCCACCCAGTGAATAGTCACGCCAGACTGGTCAACGCCTGCATTCCAAGCATCCTCAATACCATGAGCACCTGGAAATTCAGGAAGATAAGCCGGGTGAATATTAATGATACGGCCTTCATAAGCTGCTAGCAAGGTTGGACCGACGATTTTCATGTAGCCTGCCAGACAAACCAAGTCAATCTGATGTTCATCCAAAAGTTCGACAATGGCTCCTTCATAGTCTGCCTTGTTCTCAAACTCTTTGAGTTCAAAAGCGTAGGATAATACCCCTAGCTTTTCGGCACGTTCTATGACATAGGCATCCCGGTGATCTGAAAAGACAAATTCTACTGGAAATTGTTCCGCGATCACCTGGAAGTTTGAACCATTTCCGGAAGCAAAAACAGCAATCCTTTTAGTCATTATTTAATCACCACACTTGCGCCATCTTTCTTCACAATACGACCAATTTCATAAACAGGTTCGTCAAGAAGTTCTTTGACACGTTCCACATTCTCTGGTTTAACCGCAAGCATGAGGCCAATACCCATGTTGAAGATTTCAAACATTTCTTCGTGTTTGATCTCACCATATTTTTCAAGGGCTTTGAAAATTGGAAGAACTGGTACTTTGCTTTCGTCAATTTCAGCAGCCAAGTCATCAGCGAACATCCGTGGTACATTTTCGATGAAACCACCACCTGTGATATGGGCAATTCCGTTGACCAATTCTTCTTTGATGAGCGGTAGAACAGCCTTAACGTAGATACGAGTTGGTTCCAAAAGAACGTCTTTAAGTTTCTTGCCTTCCAATTCTGGGAGAACTTCTTCACCTGTGTAATCCGCAAAGACACGACGAACGAGTGAGTAACCATTTGAGTGGATACCGCTTGAAGCAAGCCCCAGAATCACATCCCCTACTGCTACTTTTGAACCGTCGATGATTTGAGATTTTTCAGCAACACCTACTGCGAAACCAGCCAAGTCATAGTCGTCTTCGCCATACATACCAGGCATTTCAGCAGTTTCCCCACCGATGAGGACTGCACCTGCTTGTACACACCCTTCAGCCACACCAGCAACGACTTGTTCTAGTTTAGCTGGTTCATTTTTACCAGTTGCGACGTAGTCCAAGAAGTAGAGGGGCTCTGCACCTGCAGCGATGATATCGTTGACACACATAGCCACACAGTCCTGACCGATTGTATCGTGTTTGTCATACTTGATAGCTAACATGAGCTTAGTTCCGACACCGTCCGTCCCTGAGATCAAAACAGGCTCTTTGACACCTGTTTTTGAAAGGTCAAACATACCACCGAAACCACCAAGAGCTCCCATGACACCTGCACGCTCCGTACGTGCCACGTGTTTTTTGATCCGTTCAACAACTTCATAACCCGCTTCAACGTCCACACCAGACTGCGCGTATGCATTTTTGTTTGTCATTTGTTTATTCCTTTTTCTCTTCCTAGAGTCTACTGTGATTGATCAGATACATTTGCAAAAATTCCTAATAAAAGGAGGTCTGCTCATTCAAGCTTTCCAAATAGCGTTCTTCGTAGTCATACAAAGGGGTTGGGTATTTCCCATCGAAGTAAGCTACACAAAGACCACCGTTTGGTGCATCGGTATCAATACCAATAGAATCAATCAAGCCATCAATGGACAAGTAGGTCAAGCTATCCGCACCAATAATCTCACAAGTTTCCTCTACTGTATGGTTGGCTGCGATTAGCTCTTCGCGACTCTGAATATCAATTCCATAGAAACATGGATAAGCCAGAGCTGGGCTAGCAATTGCCACATGGACTTCTGTAGCCCCTGCTTCTTTTAATAACTTCACAATCCGACGTGATGTTGTCCCACGTACAATAGAGTCATCAATCATGACAACCCGTTTGCCTTTCACGACACCAGATACGGCAGAGAGCTTCATTCGCACTCCTTGTTCCCGCAATTCCTGAGTCGGTTGGATAAAGGTCCGTTGGACATACTGATTCTTGATCAAGCCCATTTCATTTGGCAGACCGGATTCTTCCGCAAAGCCCATGGCCGCACTGAGAGAGGAGTTGGGAACCCCCACCACAATATCTGCTTGGTTCTTAAATTCTCGTGCTAATTGAGCGCCCATCCGTTTGCGAGCCGTATGGACATTGACCCCTTGGATATTGGAATCAGGACGAGCAAAATAGATATACTCCATAGAACAAATTGCTAGTTGAGTATCATCCGTATAGCGATCATAGGTGATGCCATTTTCATCAAAGATCACGAGCTCACCAGGATGCACATCTCGGATCCATTCTGCCCCAATCACCTCAAAGGCACAGGTTTCCGAAGAAACAACCAAGGCTCCATTTGCCATTTTCCCGATGGAAAGAGGACGGAAGCCATTGGGGTCTAGCGCTGCAATCAGCTTATCTTCAAATAGCATCAGATAAGCAAACCCACCTTTGACCGTATTGAGCGCTTCCTTGATTTTCCCCATAAAGGAAGGGTTGTGGCTCCGACGGATCAAGTGGGCCAGAATTTCTGAGTCAGAGGTCGAGCTAAAGATGGCTCCATTTTTTTCTAATTCCGATTTGAGCGATTGGGCATTGGTCAAATTCCCGTTATGGGCCAGACCAAACTGCGTATCGTGAAAGCGGAAGAGGAAGGGTTGGATGTTATCCACAGACGCTTCCCCCGCTGTCGCATAGCGAACATGTCCAATAGCAGAAGATCCTGTCAATTTCTCCAGATTTAATGGATTCCGAAAGACTTCTGAAAGAAGACCTGTATCCCGATGACGTCTCAAGATCCCTTGGTCATTAGCCAGGATTCCTGCACCCTCTTGTCCCCGGTGTTGGAGACTGTGAAGACCAAAATAGGTGAGTTTTGCTGCGTCTGGATGTCCCCAAATCCCAAAGACTCCACACTCTTCATTAAGAGATTTTACTTCGTATGTCATGTTGTATACCTTTTATTTTCCAGTAAAATATTGAACCGCTGACGCAAAGAGGTGTTGGTCTTTATTTCCTGGAATATTTTGGAAGAGACCGTCTTCGAAACGTTCTGAGTGCCCCATCTTACCTATGATTTGACCGTTCTTGCTGGTAATCCCTTCAATCGCATGGACAGAACCATTTGGATTGTATTTTGAATCCATGCTTGGTTTCCCTTCGAAGTCAACATATTGGGTAAAGATTTGACCATTGTCACGAAGCTCTGCGAATTCCTCAGCTGTCACGACAAATTTACCTTCACCGTGTGATACTGGGATGGCATGGATGTCACCAACTTCTACTCCGGCAAGCCATGGTGAGTTGGTATTGGCAATCCGTGTTTCCACCATCTTAGCCACGTGTTGGTTGGCATCATTGTAGAAGAGGGTTGGACTGGTACTGCTTGCATCTTCAAAGTTACCGTATGGAAGGAGACCTGATTTGACAAGAGCTTGGAATCCATTACAGATACCGATGATCAAGCCTCCGCGTTCGATGAAGCTATCAATAGCCGAACGAACTTTTTCATTGAGCAAGATGTTAACGATAAATTTAGCGGATCCATCTGGTTCATCCGCTGCTGAGAAGCCACCTGCAAAGAAGATAATGTTAGCTTTTTCGATATTGTCAACCATAGTGTCAACAGACTTGACAATCGCTTCTTCGTTGAGTGTGACAAATGGTACCAAGTTGACTTTTGCACCTTCTTTTTCAAAGGCCTTAGCGGAGTCGTATTCTGAGTTGGTGCCTGGGAATACTGGGATGTAAACCACTGGTGTTTCAACTGTTTCTTTAGCTTTGATCACAGCATCTGATGCTACAGCAGGTACTTCTTCCAACTCAGTTGCCTGTGCAAATTCCGTTGGGTAGACCTCTTCCAATTTACCTTGGAAGGCACTGTCAAGTTTGTGTCCATCCAGCGTTACACCGTTGACAACTAGTGTAAAGTCTGCTACTGTTTGTCCGATCTTGGCAACACCTACAATTTCTTCAGGCGATGTGAAGACGAATCCACCCAATTGGGCTGTCAAGCTAGTGTCAAGGTCTGCTAATTCGACATTTGCTCCGATATGGTTCCCAAATGTTGCAAGTGCAAGAGCTTCAACCACACCACCATATTTAACAGCTGATGCGGCTGTCACTTTGTGGTCAGCTTGGATAGCTTCAAATTGAATAAAGTTAGACTTGATGAGTTCAAAGTCAATTTCTTGTGCCAAAGCTTGACCAGGAATGTAGTAAATATTTTCACCAGCAGCTTTGAATTCTGGAGAAAGAACCTTACGGCTATCTGCAGTTGTTACCCCAAAAGCAACCAAAGTTGGTGGTACTGTCAATTCTTCAAAGGTACCAGACATCGAGTCTTTACCACCGATAGATGGTAAACCAAGTTGAATCTGAGCTTCGATGGATCCAAGAAGAGCAGCTACTGGTTGACCAAAACGCTCTGCTTGTTTATCCATCCGCTCGAAGTACTCTTGATAAGAGAAGCGAGCCTTAGACCAGTTGGCACCAGCAGCAACCAAACGAGCAGTTGCTTCGATGACCGCATAAGCAGCACCATGATATGGAGACCATTCGGCGATATAAGGGTTGAACCCTTGCGCCATGACAGAAGCCGTATGCGTCACGCCATGTTGAACTGGCAATTTCTGTACAGAAGCTTCCGTTGGTGTGATTTGGTAGCGACCACCAAGTGGGTGATTGACTGTTGAACGACCAACTGAGCTATCAAAGATGGTTTGCAACCCCTTTTGACTTGCATGGTTGAGGTCAGCCAAGACTTCAAGAGTATCCGCTTCAAGGGTCTCAGCAGATGTTTGACGTTCTTCTGGAAGCTTGACATCCTTGTCAACCACCTTAGCATCTACGACCACACGCACACCGTTTGTATCAAGGAAACGACGTTCCAAATCAACGATGGTTTCACCATTCCAGTGCATGACAAGATTTGGTTTCTCCGTCACTGTCGCAACGACAACAGCATCAATATTTTCTTTATTACATGCTGCAACGAAGGCATCTACATCTTCTGGACGAACCACTACAGCCATCCGTTCTTGAGATTCAGAGATGGCAATTTCTGTACCGTTCAAACCTTGGTATTTCAATGGCACTTTGTCTAGATCAATCTCAAGACCATCTGCCAATTCACCGATAGCCACACAGACACCACCAGCACCAAAGTCATTTGATTTCTTAATCAGACGTGTTACTTCCCCATTACGGAAAAGACGTTGAATCTTGCGTTCTTCAATGGCATTCCCTTTTTGAACCTCAGCACCAGCTGTTTCAACAGATTCAACTGTTTGAACTTTAGAAGAACCTGTCGCACCGCCGACACCGTCACGTCCAGTCTTCCCACCGAGCAAGATAATCACATCACCTGCTTCAGGCTTTTCACGGACAACATTTTCCTTAGGAGCTGCACCGACAACGGCACCTAGCTCCATACGCTTAGCAACGAAACCTGGGTGGAAGTATTCACGAACATAAGTTGTTGCAAGACCAATTTGGTTACCGTATGAAGAATAACCGTGAGCCGCTGTTTTAGAAATCACTTGTTGTGGCAATTTACCAGCGCGAGTTTCTGAAATTGGAGCTGTAATATCACCAGCACCTGAGATACGCATAGCTTGGTAAACGTAGGAACGCCCTGACAATGGGTCACGAATGGCACCACCGATACAAGTAGCCGCTCCACCAAATGGTTCGATCTCCGTTGGGTGGTTGTGCGTTTCGTTCTTGAACATGAGAAGCCATGGTTCTTTGACACCATCGACATCCACTTCAATTTCAACTGAGCAGGCATTAATTTCATCAGACACTTCCATGTCATCCAAACGACCATTGGCACGCTCATAGCGACCAAAAATAGTTGCCATATCCATCAAGGTTTGAGGTTTTTCTGTACGTCCCAACTCATCACGCATGGCAATATACTTGTCATAAGTCGCTTGCAATTGTTTTTCAAATTTAGATGCTGAGAAGTCGATGTGTTTCAACTCAGTCTCGAAAGTCGTATGACGGCAGTGGTCAGACCAGTAAGTATCCAACACCTTCAACTCGGTCTCAGTTGGCACACGTCCAATAGACTTGAAGTAATCTTGAATGAAGAGAAGGTCATCCACTTCCATGGCCAATCCTTGCTCAGCTTTATACTGTGCAAAATCTTCTGCCGTATATGTTTCAAAGAAATCCAAGCTTGGAATGGTCTTGTCAGACTCAGAGAAATCCTGTTTCGCGATGCCAACAGTGATATCTTTGAAACGAGAATCCACTGGGTTCAAGAGGTAGTTTTTGACAGCTTCCAACTCATTCGCATCAATATCCTTGTTAACCAAGTAGAGTTGTGCTGTATTCACTGTTACATCATTTGAACTACCAAGCAAAAGCAAAGCTTCTTGTGAAGATGCCGCCCGTTGGTCAAATTGACCAGGCAAGCTTTCAATGGCAAAGAAAGCATGCTTCTCAAGATCAGCCTGAACCGCAGCTTCATCCAAAACAGTATCGGTCACCTGCTCAGAAAAGATGTGTTTTTCCGCACGCGCAAACAAGTCCTCTGCCAAATCAAAGACATCGTAAACCTGAACAATCCGAAGATCCTTCAAGGTTTTCAACTGAAGATTATGCTGTAATTCCTTTACTAAAGAGTCCGATTTCACACGAAAATCAGCTTTTTTCTCAACGAAAATACGTTTATCCATTTTATTTCCTTTATCTATTTCTACTTAAAGATTGTAGTGACGACCAAGTAAAACTTTACTTCAAGCCCTGCAATTTCTCCAACACAACCTTGTACACATCTGTCAAGCTACCAAGATCACGACGGAAAACATCCTTGTCCATATGGTGCCCTTCCGCATCCCAAAGGCGGCAGTTATCTGGTGAGAATTCATCAGCCAAGATGATCTTGCCATCCTTATCAAAACCAAATTCCAATTTGAAGTCAATCAAACGAAGACCAATTTGTGCAAACCAATCTTTCAGCAATTCATTGATGCGACGCGTTTCTTCCTTGATATAAGCAATTTGTTCATCATTGGCAATTTCCAAGAACTTTACATGCTCATCATTGATGAATGGATCATCCAACTCATCGTTTTTATAGTAAAATTCAACGATTGGAGTCTCCAAGTCCAAACCTTCTTCAACGCCAAAACGTTTAGAAAAGGAACCCGCAGTCACATTACGTAGAACAACCTCCAAAGGAATAATAGTAACCTTCTTGTTCAATTGTTCGGTATCAGAAATACGTTCGATAAAGTGCGTCTCTACACCCACAGCATTCAATTTTTCAAAAATAAGAGACGAAATCTGATTGTTGAGCACACCTTTCCCCTCAATGGTCTCTTTGCGAGCTCCATTTAGCATGGTGGCCTGGTCCTTATAAACGGACTTAATCACATGTTCGTCTTCTGTACTATAAATATCTTTTGCTTTCCCCGTATAAATTAATTGATCGGACATCTTCTTGTTCGCCTTTCATCTTTTATCCCTTTCAGTGTATCACAGAGAGGTTGTTTTTTCAAGTTAAATCCGTATCTTGTTCGCTTGTAACACAAAAATAATAAGAGATTGAATCAAAAAGATTCAACCTCTTATTTTTATATGCTTATTCGTTCGTAAAAACCGAACTTTATTTGCTTGTTTTCTTCAAAACGTAGTCTACCATATCTCCAACAGTTGCCATGGCATCAATGTCTTTATCTGGGATATTAATTTGATAGGCTTCTTCCAAATAAATAATGTATTCCATGAGATCAACGGAATCCACTTCCAAGTCTTTTCGTAAATCCAAATCCAAAGAGACCTCATAGTCAGATCCCTTATTATCTTGAATCAACCCTTCAACTAGTTTAAAAATTTCTTGATGACGACTCATTTCTCTTCCTCCAATTCTGATAATTCAACCACAGATTTGCGAATAACATCTGTTTCCAACATGATCCGGATCTGGCGAATCGTGCTATAGACAGCCTTTGCATCACTAGAACCATGGGTTTTCACGACAGGGGCTTGCAAGCCAAACAAGACCGCACCTCCAACATCTGAATAATCCAAGGTCTTTTTCAAACCTCGTAGATCATTCTTCAAGAGGAAAGCTCCAATCTTGGCTTTCAAGCCACCACCACTAAGGACCGTTTTCAACTGTTTAAAGAGGCCCAGAGCAGTTCCTTCCATAGTCTTAAGGACAGCATTACCTGTAAATCCATCTGTCACAATGACGTCAGCAACTCCATCCATCAAGTCACGCGCTTCCACATTTCCTACAAAATTAAGAGAAGGATCCGCTGCTAATAGTTGATAGGTCTCCTTGCGTAGGGGATCCCCCTTGCTTTCCTCTGTTCCGTTATTTAAGAGACCGATACGAGGCCGCTTAATGCCACGGACATTCTCTGCATAATAGGCTCCCATAATCGCATATTGGTGCAAGTGTGTTGGCGTATTTTCAGCATTTGCCCCCAGATCCAACATATCATAGCCCTTCCCATCAAGGGTAGGAAGAGTCGACATCAAACCTGGACGATCGATGACCTTGATCCGACCAACAATAAAGTAACCAGAGGCAAGAAGAGCGCCTGTATTCCCTGCAGAAAGCATAGCATCCGCTTCCCCATTCTTAACTGCATGCGCTGCTAAGACCATGCTAGCTTGCTTTTTCCGACGAATAGCACGAGTCGGCTCATCATCTGAGTTGATTTTCTCATCTGTATGGACGATAGATACCCGTTCAGTTGCTGTCAGGTATTGCTTAATTTTAGCCTCATCCCCATACAAAATGACTTCAATATCCTTAAATTCTTGTATGGCTTGATTGACCCCTTCTACCAGGGCCTGTGGAGCATGATCTCCACCCATTGCATCAACTGCAATTTTTTTCATTTCTTACCTCCAGACTGATCTTTTAAGATCTCTCCCCAGCTTCCCAGGGAATCAATAAATTTCTTAGCTTTTAAATGAATGCCGACATATTCATCATAGAGTTGGTCTAGACACTTTCTCAACTCTTTCTTCATCGCATCATGGATAGAAATCGTCTCTAACTCACTAAATTTCACAGCTTGAAAACGATCCAGCAAATAGAGGGCATTGGGATCCCAGTGGGCCCGTCTTTCGTCACGATCATAATGATCTGGGCAAAGGACACCACCCAAGCGGAATGAAAAATCAAAAGGCAGCCCCACTCGATGACAGACACAACACTCATGAACGTTTAAGGCGACACCAAATCGGGATAAAATCTGCATTTCAAAAATATTGGTCAAGATTTCATAATCCAAGCCCCGATCCATCAATTGCAAGGTCTGCTCTAAAAAAGCAAATAAAGCTGGATCAGGTTGACGATCCTGTATACTAGCATCTGCCAAGGCCAGTATATAGGTTGCGTAGGAAAGACGAAAAAGATCTTTATTAATCCCTTGGAAGCTTTGAACCTCATGAATATCTTCGATATAGCTGAGTCCGTCATCATTGATTTTCAGATACATATCCGCTAAAGTCAACGGTTGGATCATAGAATTCAACCGAGAACGATTGGCATGTTTCACGAAAAACATGAGCTTGCCAGCTTGCTCTGTAAAGATTTTAACCAGCTTATCATCCTCTCGGTAATCCCGATGGTAGAGGACGATGCCACGACTCTCAATGCTCTCCAGCATGTTCTTTCATAAACTCCTTCAACCGACTCATCGCTTCTTGGATCACTTCCATACTTGCTGCATAGGACAAGCGCACATAGCCTTCTCCATATGGGCCAAAAGCCATTCCTGGGATAAAGGCAACAGCCTTTTCTTGGGCTAGGAGCTTCAAAAAATCGAAGGAGTCTTGGTTATATCCTTGTGGGATCTTAGCAAAAATATAGAAGGCCCCATCCGGGCGGATAATATCAAAGCCCATGGCAGACATTTCTTTGATGATATAATCTCGACGCTCTATGTATTCCCGTTTCATCGGCTCTGCGTCGTCTTTACCAACCGTTAAGGCTTCAATGGCTGCATACTGGTTCATGGTCCCCGCCGCAGTCACCAAGTACTGATGACTCTTGATTAATTGAGCTGTCAAGGAAGCAGGCGCAAAGATAAAACCAAGTCTCCAGCCTGTCATAGCATGAGACTTAGATAAGCCATTGATAATAATGGCTTGGTCCCGTAGATAGGATCCCAAGGAAACGTGAGGCTGACCTGTGTAAGTTAATTCTGAATAGACCTCGTCACAAACGACAAAAACTTCATATTTCTTTAAAACACTAGCCAAATCCTGCATCTGCTCCTTAGAGTAGGTGACACCTGTCGGATTAGCTGGGTAGTTGAGAATAACCGCCTTGACGCGATCCTCTTGCTCTTCTAAGGCCTTTTCTAAAGCCTCTGGGCTGAGGATAAAGCGATTGTCTGTCGTATCGATTTCGACGACACTAGCCCCCATCAGTTTAATAATGGGTTCGTAACCAGGATAAGCAGGTGCTGGTAAGAGCACTACATCTCCCGGTTCCAATATAGCCGTCAAGGTCGCAGAAAGGGCCTCCGTTGCCCCAATCGTGACCAAAATTTCATCCTCTGGTCGATACTGTAGGTTATATTTTTCAGCTACAAACTGACTAGCAGCTTCACGTAGAGCTAGCAAGCCACTCATCCCCGTATAATGGCTCTGGTTGGCGTCAATAGCCGCTTTTGCTGCTTCCTTTACATGATCTGGTGTCGTAAAGTCTGGCTCACCCAAGGTCAAACGTAAGACACCTGGAATAGAAGAAATGGCTTGGTCAAACTGACGAATCAAAGAAATCTCGATTCGATTCAAATTTTGATTAAACCGTTTTGTTAAATCCATAGCCACCTCCAAAAAAAGTTCTATCACCATTATACTATAAATGGAAAAGCATCGCAAAAAAGGGGCTAGCCCCAACTAAATTGATACAATAATGACCTTTCGCATCAAAAAAGGACTTAGCACATGCTAAATCCTCTCATTGAATAAATTTTCCAAATCTTTTTTATTATTGACCACGTGTTGCCACATAATTCAACTGGTCACCATGTTTCGCCAAGAAATCCTTCATTTCTGAATCTGGAATTTGACGAAGGTAGAGATTGGAACGGATCGTTTCATCTTCTTCACGACAAGTAGACAAGACTAGGTATTTATCAGAAGCTTTGATTTTGATATTTGGATTCTTGGTACGAGCTCCTTCATAGTTATGCTTCAATTGGGTAGTGAAATCTTCATCATCCTTAAAGCTTGTACGGTAGAAAGCAGTCGTTTCAGGAACAATGACCAAGCACATTGCTTCATAATAATACTTACGCTCAGGTGTTTCAATAACTACATAAGGATGTTGATCAAAGTACTCTTGGTTATCATAGAAGTTAACATCGTTAAACATCCGATGATCTGCAACCTTGCTCCCACGAGCATGACCGAATAACCATGTCAACCGATCACTAAAATCTTTTTTGTTATCCGTATCCATAAAGACCGTACCTAAATACGGTTGATAGCCACCATCAAAAGTTTTATCTAAGTAAGTAGCATTATCACCTGTTTGAACCACTGGCTCATCTAACTCCGTACCAGGAGCATAAACATAAGCAATCGTCTCTGGATTAACTGCAGTAAATTGAGCAAAACGATTTGCTAGGTAATCTTTCTCCTCTTGACTAGGGGTATATTTTACCTCTTGTTTAGAACTAGTCGAACCACTTGTAGATTTCGCAGTTTCCTGATGTGTCGATGTGGATTTTTGTTTACCAAATGGATTGAAGAAAATAAACCCAAGAACAAGTGCTACAACGGCTACTAAGGCAAAGAGAATTCCCAATCCTTTTCCTTTTGAAGTCGTCTGTTTCTCTGCTCGTTTCATAAATTAGAACTCTCCTAAGTATTCAATTTTTTCTAAAAAATACACTGAGCCCAAGGACCCAGTGTATTTTTATGAGCTAATTAATAATTTAATTATTTAACTGCGCTTGTTTTTGGAAGAGTTTTTTGTCCTGCTGCTGCTGGAGCTTTTCCTTCTTCTTTTTTAGCTTCTTTTTTAGCATCTTTAGCTGAACCTTCAACTACGAATTCACCTGGTTTACCTGGTACAGGTACAAGTTTTTCGCCATTTTCGTTGAATTTAGCTTCAGTTGATTCAGCATCAACGTTGTCAAGACCTTTTTTAGCTTCTGGAGTAAGACCACTTTCACTGTTTGTGAAGAATTCAGGACCAGTCACTTCTGTTTTGTTATCAAGGCTTCCTGTGTGAACATGACCGTCGTTAGCGAAAACTGGTGCTGCTGCTGCAAATACTGCAAGTGCTGCTACTGATGATAATAAAACTTTTTTCATTGTTTTATCTCCTTTTTTCATTTTAAAAATATTTCGTTACTTCGTAACTAGTTTAAGTATACTACTATATCATATATCTGTCAACAAATTTTTTAGCTAATTTAAAACTTTTTTTAATTTTTTTTTAGGAAACAAACTATTTGATTTTCTAAGGCATTTTCCTTCCTCTATTTGACTACACCACTCTTTGGCAAGGTCTTTTTGGGGAGACAAGGATCCAATCTATCCTCATTTTTTTGTGCTTCTTTCAGCAACTCCTCCCTCTGATTATTGATCTTACTTTCTTTTTTAAACCAGTTGAAAAACATATTTTTCCTTTCTTAAAAAAGAGGCTTTCTACAACCTCTTTTTTTATATTTTTAAGATTTTTTAGCATTTCCAATTTCAAATAGAGGAGACAGAGGACGTTTTTCATGGATACGGATAATCGCTTCTGCCAATAGTTTTGCGATGGAGATTTGTTCAATTTTATCGATTAAGCGCTCTTCAGGTAGGTAAATGGTATCCAATACTACCAACTTCTTAATGGCTGATTTCTGAATATTGTCCATAGCTGGACCAGATAATACCGGATGCGTACAGCTAGCATAGACTTCTACTGCTCCCGCTTCAGCAAGTGCATCCGCAGCGTGGCAAATGGTTCCCGCAGTATCAATCATATCATCAATCAGGATACAAGTTTTCCCTTCGACATTCCCAATGATGTTCATGACTTCACTGGTGTTCATTTTATCGACACTCCGACGTTTATCAATGATGGCGATCGGTGTTTTCAAAAATTCAGCTAGCTTACGAGCACGCGTCACACCACCGTGGTCTGGACTGACTACCACATAGTCAGAACCAATCATGCCACGACGTTCAAAGTAGTCTGCAATCAATGGAGCCCCCATCAAATGATCCACTGGAATATCAAAGAACCCTTGAATCTGAGCCGCATGCAAATCAATGGTTAAAAGGCGATCCACACCAGCAATCTCTAACATATTGGCAACCAATTTAGATGTAATCGGCTCACGAGCACGAGCTTTACGGTCTTGACGGGCATAACCATAATAAGGCATCACTACATTAATGGTTTGAGCACTGGCACGTTTTAAGGCGTCTACCATGATCAAAATCTCCATTAAATTATCATTGACAGGAGAGCTCGTAGATTGTAGAATATAGACCTCTTTACCACGAATAGACTCCTCGATATTGACCTGGATTTCCCCATCTGAAAATTGACGTACGGTCGACTTACCAAGTGGCAATCCCATCTCCTTAGAGACACGTTCAGCCAAATCTTGGTTAGAAGATAAAGCAAACAGCATTAAATCCGAAAACGACATGATTTCCTCCACATAAAATTAACCACAATGTACAAATGTACAAATCTTCTCTTTACCCATTGTAACCCTTTTTACATGATTTTTCAATCCATAATCCATCAAAAATTAAAATAGTAACTATAGTAAAAAACACCCACTAAAAGTGAGTGTTTTAATTTTTTAGTTTGGATAGATATAAGTAACTGATCCTTGTGCATTCACTGGGTTGAACCATCCACGGTAGTTCCCAATGCTACGGATACCTAAGTAGTTAGATTCAGATACTTGGATACTTGTAGTAGATTGAACAGCTGTAACCACTGCTACGTGTCCATATCCACCGTCATTCCAACATGCAATAGCTCCAACTTGTGGTTGGCTACCAGTACGGAATCCAGCAGCTGCGGCACTTGCAGCCCACTGTGCTCCATTACCCCAGTAATCGCCAGCCCAAGGAGCCAATACTTTCGCACCCCAAGTACATTCACCTACTGGGTAAGAACTTGCAGAAGAGCTGTATGTTGGACGACTAGTTGCTGCTGGTGTAGCAACTGTTTGAGTTTGAACTGCTGGTGCTGCAGCAGGAGTTGCAACAGTTGCTTGAGGTTGTGCACCTTCAGCTGCAGGTGTTTGAGTAGCAGCTTGCACTTGTGCTTGCAAGTTAGTATTAGCAGATGCTTCTACAGCCTTACGCTGTTCTTCTTGTTGAGCACGGTATGCAGCTTCTGCAGCTGCTTTCTCAGTTGCTGCTTTCTCAGCTGCTGCTTTTTCTTCAAGCAAAGCATTCTTTTCATTTTCAGCTGTTGACTTTTCAGCCGCTAAATTCAATTGAGCGACTTTCAACTCAGCTTCCTTAGTTGCTAAAGCTTGTTCATCATCATTTAATTGTTGTTGGTTTGCAATAACAGTGTTAATGGCATCGTTGTTTTCTTTTTGCTTAGCATCGATATCTTCTTTATCACGTTTTTGCTCTTCCAACATTTTGTTATTAGCACTAGCAATCTCATTCATTGCAGAAACGCGTGAAATAGCTTCAGTCAAAGAACCAGAACTTACAATAGCGTTAATGTAACTTGTAGCAGTTCCTGTTGTTTGAGCACTACGTGCTTGGTTCGCTAATGATTCTTGACGAGCAACAATGTTCTTAGAGAGCTCTTCAATCTCTGCAGAAAGTTTAGCAGACTCTTCATTCAAACGTTCATTTTCAGCTTTAAGAGTTTCTTGTTGTTTTTTGATTTCAGAAACTTGAGCTTGAATTTGATCAACTTGTGCTTGCGCACTTTGTTCTTTTGAACTCAAATCAGCAATCTTATTATCTTGTGCAGCAATTTTATCATCAGTAGAATCAGCTCCTACAGAAATAACTGTACCTACTTGTGATAAAGCAACTGTAGTAAGTAAAATAGTCGTTAATAATTTTTTCTTCATAAAATAAAAGACTCCTTCATATAAGACACTAACTAGTATAACAGAAAATGAAAGATTTTATATTACGCCTTTGTTACAATTTTATTTCTATTGATGTATCAAAGTAACAAAAAAAGTTAGCTAGAAAGCTAACTTGATTTCGTACGGAGAATGGGGGATTCGAACCCCCGCGCCAGTTACCCGACCTAACGATTTAGCAAACCGTCCTCTTCAGCCTCTTGAGTAATTCTCCAAAATGGGCACGAGTGGACTCGAACCACCGACCTCACGCTTATCAGGCGTGCGCTCTAACCACCTGAGCTACGCGCCCAAGTTAAAAACTTGGTAATGAACAAAAGTTCAAAGCGGGTGACGAGAATCGAACTCGCGACAACAGCTTGGAAGGCTGTAGTTTTACCACTAAACTACACCCGCTTATTATTAAGGAAAATGGCGCGAGACGGAATCGAACCGCCGACACATGGAGCTTCAATCCATTGCTCTACCAACTGAGCTACCGAGCCAAATATTGCGGGAGCAGGATTTGAACCTACGACCTTCGGGTTATGAGCCCGACGAGCTACCGAGCTGCTCCATCCCGCGTTACTATTAAGGAGGATGTGGGATTCGAACCCACGCACGCTTTTACACGCCTGACGGTTTTCAAGACCGTTCCCTTCAGCCGGACTTGGGTAATCCTCCAGCTAATTATGGACCTTGTAGGACTTGAACCTACGACCACTCGGTTATGAGCCGAGAGCTCTAACCAGCTGAGCTAAAGGTCCGACAAGATCAATAGTATAGCGGCGAAGGGGATCGAACCCCCGACCTCCCGGGTATGAACCGGACGCTCTAGCCAGCTGAGCTACACCGCCATAAATCGGGAAGACAGGATTCGAACCTGCGACACCTTGGTCCCAAACCAAGTACTCTACCAAGCTGAGCTACTTCCCGAACTAAAGCTTACGCTTTATGCACCCTAGAGGAGTCGAACCTCTAACCGCCT
>NZ_VFSG01000002.1 GCF_006385805.1 Streptococcus xiaochunlingii | reverse complement strand
TCCTTCAGCGTTCTACTTGCATGTATTAGGCACGCCGCCAGCGTTCATCCTGAGCCAGGATCAAACTCTCATTAAAATAATTGTTTGTCTTAAACTCATTCTGTCACTGACAGATTTATTGTTTTTTCATTGTTCAGTACTATAACCTTAGTTATAGCGCCCTGCACATTGGTTCGTCTTGTTCAGTTTTCAAAGGTCTTTGTCGCTCTCGCGCGACAACTATATTAGTATATCACGACCATAAATACTTGTCAATATCTTTTTTCTATTTTTTTTAAAAAGTTTTTCTTTTTTTAAAAAAATAGAAAACGAGAAGCGTATTCTTCTCGTTTTCTTATGATTATACAAGTTCTTTATATTTTTTCTGTTCTGCTTTATTTGCCCAAACGTAATGTCCAGGTTTGATTTCAACCATTTCTGGTTTGTCGGTTGAGTAATCATGCTGGTCAGGATCATAAACTTTCAGAACTTTTTTGCGTTCTAGAATTGGATCTGGAATCGGTACAGCTGATAGTAGAGATTGTGTGTATGGATGAATTGGATTATTAAACAATTCTTCCGTCTCAGCTACTTCTACAATAACCCCTTTATAAATAACCGCAATACGATCAGAGATAAATCGAACTACCGAAAGATCGTGTGCGATAAAGAGATAGGTCAAGCCCAATTCTTTTTGGAATTTCTTAAGGAGATTTAAAACTTGAGCACGTACGGATACGTCAAGAGCTGAAATTGGCTCGTCTGCGATAACAAATTCTGGTTCCATTACCAAGGCACGAGCAATCCCAATCCGCTGGCGTTGTCCACCAGAGAATTCATGAGGATAACGAGTCAAATGCTCTGCTAGAAGCCCAACTTCATGCATAATCTCTTTTACTTTACGTACTCGGTCTTCTTCATTTTCAAATAGGTGATAATTGTACAACCCTTCTGAAATAATGTAGTCGACTGTCGCACGCTCATTCAAGCTAGCTGCTGGGTCTTGGAAAATCATTTGAATCTTTCGGATTAATTCATTTTCATCCTTACGAGATTGCTTCCCATTGATCTTTTTGCCATCATATAAAATGTCACCTGCACTAGTGTCATTCAAACCAATGATTGCTCGACCAATTGTGGTCTTCCCACTACCAGACTCACCAACAAGGGAAAATGTTTCCCCTTTATTGATAAAGAAATTTGCATTCTTTACAGCTACAAACTTTTTACTTCCTTCACCGAAGGAAATTTCTAGATCTTTAACTTCTATTAATTTTTCTGTCATTTCCTTCTCCTAGTCCTTGATTGTAGTGAATCCCATTTTCGCGCTAATCTTTTCATGCAGATTATCAATAATTTCTGGTTTATTGACTTTTGGTGCATCTTCATGCAAGAGCCACGTTTTAGCCCAATGTGTATCTGAAACATTGAAAACTGGTGGGTGTTCCTCAAAATCAATTTGCATGGCATAGTCTGAGCGCAATGCAAAGGCATCACCCTTCACTGGTGAATACAATGATGGTGGAGTACCTGGGATAGAATATAAATCACCATTAGATGTAGACAACTGTGGCAAACTTGAAAGAAGACTCCAGGTATAAGGATGTCTTGGGTCATAGAAGATTTCTTCTACTTTACCAAATTCTACAATTTCACCAGCATACATCACGGCAACCTTATCTGCAATACTTGCCACCACACCTAAATCATGGGTGATAAAGATTGTTGTAAAGTTATATTCTTTTTGCAATGATTTCAACAAGTCAATGATCTGGGCTTGGATGGTTACGTCAAGGGCTGTTGTAGGCTCATCACAGATCAAGATATCAGGACGACAAGCAAGCGCAATAGCAATAACGATCCGTTGGCGCATCCCACCTGAATATTGGAAAGGATATTCATCAAAGCGACGTTCTGCTTCCGGGATTCCAACCTTTTCCATATAATCAATAGCCATTTCTCTGGCTTCTTTGGCACTCTTACCTTGGTGTTTAATAATGACTTCCGTAATTTGTGATCCGATTGTATTAATCGGGTCCAAACTGGTCATTGGATCTTGGAAGATGGTTGCAATTTTTGCACCTCGAATATCTTCCCAATCTTTGTTTGACTTGAGTTCTGTTAATTCTTGCCCGCGATAATTAATGGTACCATTGGCAATTCGTCCGTTTTCTTCTAACATCCCTGTAAAGGTTTTTGTCAAAACAGATTTACCAGAACCTGATTCACCAACAAGCGCCATGACCTCTCCTTCAACAAGGTCCAAAGAGACATTGCGAATAGCTGTTAAGACACGATCCCGAACATCAAATTCTACTACGATATCGCGAGCAGATAAGATTACATTTTTATCATTTGTCATACCTACTCCTCCTATCTATGTGTACGTGGATCGCTGGCGTCTGCAAGGTTTTGTCCAACGATATAGAATGACAAGGATACCAAGACTAAGACTGTCAATGGAATCCAGAAAAGATACGCATTGGTTGTTACGTTTTGTGAGTAGTCTGAAATAAGACGACCTAAACTTGGAACTGTAATCGGCAATCCCAATCCAAAGAAGGAAAGGAAAGCCTCAGTCGAAATAAAGGCTGGCAACAACTGTGTAGTTGTCGTCACAATAACAGAAACCAACTGTGGCAAAATATTTTTTGTTACGATTTTAAGAGTTGGTGTTCCCAAGGTGCGGCTGGCCAAGTTGTATTCTAAATCGCGGTAACGCATAATTTGGACACGGATAGAGTAAGCAATCCCAATCCATCCTGTCACTGTCATCGCCAAAATCAAGTTCCAGAAACCAGCACCAATTGAGTAAGTCAAGACAATAACAATCAACATAAATGGAACGTTTGAAATAACGTTATAAACTTCCATCATGAAGCGGTCGATTGATTTTGACACACCCCAAATCCCACCGATCACTACTCCGATCACAACGTTGATCAAGGTAGCAATAAAGGAGATAATAATCGAATTGCGGGCACCAAACCAAACTCCATCAAACAAGGATTTACCATTGTTATCCGTACCGAAGAAGGCTTTGGCACTTGGAGGATTCAAACGAGCAGTGAAGTCATTTACTTTACTTACATCATTGTAATCAAAGTTTGAAAACATTGGATAGACAAAACTCATCAAGAGAATGCCAACCAAAACTGCTAACATGAAAATAGTTGATTTCTTTTTAAAAAATTGACGAAATACTGATTTCCAGTAGGAGTACGACGGCGCATCAATTGTTTCAGAGGCAAAGTCGTCACGTTCAACAAATTGGAATTTCTTTTTATCGATTGTAGACATTATTTGCCTCCTTTCTTAGTTGTCAATTTGATACGAGGATCTACCATAACCATGAGAATATCACCGGCCATTGCTCCAAATACAGCAAGAACAGTAAAGATGAAGACAAGACCCACCACCATGGTATTGTTCGATGCCTTGATGGAATCAATCAACATTTTACCCATACCAGGGAAGGCAAAGACGGTTTCTGTCAAGGTAGCTCCTGAAATAACCAAGACCAATTGAACAGGAATACCTGTAACGATTGGAACCATTGCATTCTTGAAAATATGCTTGCGTGAAATTTCTTTTTCAGAAAGTCCTTTAGCACGTGCAAAACGGACAAAGTCTTGTGAGTGCAAGTCAATCATATAACGGCGAATCCAAACAGCCAAACCTGGAGCGGTCAACAGTCCCAAGATGACAGAAGGAAGAACATACGATCTCCAGTCCTGAGCTCCTAAGACTGGGAAGGAGTCTGGAAGACCGATTGTTGAACCAACCAAGCGGACGATGTAGACCAAGGCAATCGTTGGAAGAGCCATCATCAATGTCAAGACAGCTGTTGAGGCACTATCAAACCATGTATTCTTCAACAAGGCCATGTAAGATCCCAATGGAATCGCAATCAAGTAAGCAATTGCAATCCCGATCAAGCCGATAATAGAAGAGCTCACAATCATGGATGGATTTTCATAGTTACTCAAAGTTGCTGTATAAGCATCTCCTTCACCAAAGCGGGCAATATCTTGAGCATCTGCCTTGCTTGGTGATTTGTAAGTACGTGAGTAGATATTGATAGAAGATTCTTTTTTCCCTGTTGGGAAGTTTACTTCACTCTTCTTGGTAGTACCTTGTCCTTGTGTAATAACCTGAAGAACCGGCGTATTTGAATAAGTTGGATAAGATTCACCCAAGTTTAACGATACAAAATTTTGATGAATGAACGGGAATTGACCATTGAAATACAAAAGATATTTATGTTTAGTCCCCGAACCAACTACTGACCAACCAATAGCTGGATCATTTTCAATGCGAATATAGCGTTCAAGTTTTGGATTTGAAGCATCTTTGATGACATTTGGATGATCAATCTGAATCAGATTGCCGTAGAATCCAATAACACGTTCAAAGACAGGGACTTCACGAGTTGCGTAAAAGCCTTTGTTTTCAGGGAAACGTTTCAATACCCAGCCATTTCCAAGATTAGAAATGTACTTTTTGTAGATCTTTTCGTTTTCTTTAGTAGGCTCTACAGTTACTGATGAGTCTTCCTTGCTTGCTTTTTCTTTCAAAGCTTTTGAATCAAGATATTCTATATACCCCATACGATCATAGACTGTGTTTTCATAATTGATTTTAGAATCCTTAGTCTTTGCAATCTTATTATAGTTAGGGTCGTTTTTGAAAATTAAATTTCTTGGGGTTAGCGTATAAATAATTGTATACGTCAATGTCGTAACCAAAAAGATCGACACTAACGAACGTAAAATACGCATAAATATATATTTTTTCATATTCCGTTCCTTTAATGTTCAAAAGAACTTTCTCCCCTATTAGAGAAAGTTCTGATGAAGGTGATTATTTGACGTGTTTTTCTAGTTCTTCCTGAGCTTTTTTATTTGAATCAGCTTTTTCTTTCAACCATTTTTCACGTTCTTGATCATATTGTTTTTTAGTGACAGGTTCATCTTGAACTTCAACATATTTGAAATAAGTTGAACCTTTATTACCTGTTTGTGATGAAGGTCCAGAGAATGGAACTACTTTTGAAACAACTGTAGCTGCTCCAGCGCTAGTCATAGTTGGAATCACTAATGCGCTATCTGTTAACCAAGCTTGCGCTGCTGCAAATTTTTCATAACGAGTCACTACGTCTAGGGTTTCTTTTTCTGCATCATCAAGCAACTTCGCATATTCATCTAAGCCAACAGCCTTAGCAGAGGCATTATCTACACCACCAGCAAATCCAAGGTAAGTTTTAGTTTGGTCTGGTGAAGATGGTTGCAAGGTATCAAGGTAAGTAGATGGGTCATCGTAGTCTGGGTTCCATCCTACAAGCCCTTGAAGATCCCAGTCAGTTTCTGCAGCTGATGGTACGTTCAATGTAATGTTCAAGACTTCATCTTGGTCCATCATTTGAAGGTCCACCACAACGTTTTCTGTACCAAGTGTTTCTTCAACTGATTGTTTGAAGGATTGCATCCGTGACACAAAGTTTGTTGAGTTTTGTGCAACCGGAACATCCAAGTGGATTGGGAATTGAACACCCTCTTTTTGGAGTTCAGCTTTTGCTTTTTCAAACTGAGCTTTTGCTTTTTCCTTGCTATAGAGTCCGTTTTGACCGTCTGCAAGATTCACACCACTCCATTGATCTCCATAAGTTTGCAACTTGTCTGCTACTACATCACCAAAGTCTTTACCATTTACTTGAACAAAGGCAGGTGCGGTGTACATATTCCGAATAGCAGCCTTAGCATAGTCTTTACCATTGACTTGTGCTGAATAATTCTCACGGTTCAAGGCAAAGGTGATGGCTTGACGGAAATTCTTGTTTAAGATAGCTTTCTTAGTAGAAGATTTCTGGTCATCTGACGTCTTAGAAGTATGGTTGTAGGCTTGACGGTCAATGTTGAAACCTAAGACTGCTACACCAGCACTAGGTTGTGTGTTGTAGATATTGTCTTTGTATTTCTCTTCAACTGACGCAAAGTTTGAGCTTGCTGGGAAGAGACGAGCAACTGTGTATGATCCATCAGTAAAGCCACGCGCCAATGAATCTTGGTCTGATCCATCATAATAAGACAATTTAATCTTGTCGATATGGACGTTGTCTTTATCCCAGTAATCTTCGTTCTTCTCAAAAGTGATTTCTGATTTAGAAGTGATTGATTTCAAAAGGAATGGACCATTGAACAAGATTGATTTAACATTACCTGGTTGACCAAATTCATCACCCTTGCTCTTCAAGAAATCTGTACTAATTGGGAAAAGAACCCCATTAGTTGTTTTTGAATTCCAGAAAGTTTCTGGTTGGTTCAAAGTATACTCAAGAGTATAGTCATCCACTGCTTTGACTCCAACCTCAGAGAAATCTGAAATTTTTCCTTCTGAGTAGTCTTTCAATCCTTTGATTGAGTCTTTTACCAATGGAAGAGATTCTGATTTTTTATCCGCCGCATGCTTCAATCCAGTAACAAAGTCATGAGCTGTTACTTCACCATGCTCTTCACCATCAGCATCATACCATTTAACACCCTTACGGATTTTGTAAGTATAGGTCAAACCGTCTTTTGAAACAGACCAATCTTCAGCAATAGATGGTACAAGGTTTCCGTACTTGTCGTTCTCCAACAAACCATCTACACCGTTTGTTGTAATATCGTGTACGGAAGCTTTTGAAGATACAGTATAATCCAAAGTTGTTGGATCATCGTTATAAACATAGCCATATGTTGTATCTTTTTTTGAGGCAGACTTGCTATCTTTTGAGCCAGAACATGCTGCAAGAAAAGTTGCTGCGAGCAATGTTACTCCGGCAAATGCAAAAACTTTACTTTTTTTCATTTTGAGTCTCCATTTTATTGAATTTAGATAGAATTATAGCATAAGTGAGACAAAAAGTAAACTAAATTTTCTGAATATTTGGCAAGTGAAAGGAGCCACTAAGTGAAGGACTGTCTAAAAAAACAATCCTTTTTAGCGGCTCTTTCCCTTAAATAAACTTATGCGTTCTAACTATCCCAACTATTTTTCATCTATTTCGATTCGATGTGGTTCTTTAATTCTTCTTGGGCTTTTTTATTGGATTCAGCCTTTTCTTTCAACCATTTTTCTTTACTTGCATCGTAATCTTTTGTCTTGATGACTTCTTCTGAAAGTTCAAGATATTTATAGTTGGTTCCAGTTCCTTTTGTTCCAACCCATGAAGCAGCACGACTATACGGGACAGTCCGTTGCAACATTGGCGTTCCACCATTTGAAACAGTTGGCAAGATCAACGAACTATCGGTTAGCCATGCTTGAGCAGCTGCGTATTTCTCATAGCGTACAGCTTGATCACTCACTTCTGCATTGGCATCTTTTAAGAGTTCAGCGTACTTACCAAAGTCAACTGCTGTAATAGAAGGGCTGTTTGAACCTGCATCCACACCTAGATAGTAGAAGACCGAACCGCTAACAGGACTTAAACTCTCTAAATAAGTAGATGGATCTTGATAGTCAGGCACCCATCCTCCACCTGCAAGGTCATAATCTTTCTCAGCAGCAGTATCTGTGAAGTAGGTAATATTGTTAAAGTCATCATCAGATAATTTCTGAATATCTACGACAACATTGTCTGCACCAAGAACAGCTTCTACGGATTGTTTGAAGGAGCTAGCTTGTTGTACCTGACTGTTATCTGTCTGACTAACAACGTAATCTAAATGAATTGGGAATTGTACCCCTTCTTTTTGTAGTTGTTCTTTGGCTTTTGCAAACTCAGCTTTGGCTTTCTCTTGATTATAGAGAGTGGTTTGGGCATCATCTAGATTTACGTCTTTCCACTCATCCCCATAGGTCACCAATTGTTTCTCGACAACCTTACCGAACTCTTCGCCATTTACTTGAACAAAAGTCGGTGGAACCAAGGTGTTTCGAAGAATCTTGGTCGCTGCATCTGCGCCAGATGTTTGTGCAGCATAGGCTTCACGGTCAAAGGCAAAGTTGACAGCTTGACGGAAATCCTTATTTAAAATCGCTTGTTTTGTAGACGATTTTTGAGCATCTGTCGTTTTGGCTGTATGGTTATACTTCTGACGATCGATGTTGAAGCCTAGATAGTAAGATGTACCATATTGAACACCATAAACAATATTATCACCAAATTTCTTTTTCACACTCTTATAAGTGGAGCTATTTGGCATTACCGTCGCAAATGAATATTGTCCATTCTCAAATTTCTTGATGACTGATTCTGGATCTGATCCATCATTGTAAATCAACTTCACATTATCAATATGAACATTCTTTTCATCATAGTATTCTTTATTTTTTACAAGTTCAATTTGAGATTTTGAAGTTAAATTCTTTAAATAATAGGGACCGTTATAGAGAATACTACTTGGTTTTAAAGAACCAAAGTCTTTTCCTTGAGATTCTAAGAACGCTGCGTTAACTGGGAAAAGGACGCCTGATGTCGTCTTAGAATTCCAAAAGCTTTCTGGGCGTTCCAAGGTATATTGAACGGTGTAATCATCTAGAGCTTTCACGCCAACTGTCTTAAAATCTGTTGTTTCACCCTTGGCATAGGCATCCAAACCTTTAATGGAGTTTTGGATTAAGAAGAGACCTTCTGATTTTGATTCCACAGCATGTTTGATTCCTGTCACAAAATCGTGAGCTGTTACAGCACCATATTCTTCCCCTTCACTGGTGTACCATTTAGCATCTTTTCGAAGTTTATAGGTATAGACCAAGCCATCTTCTGAAACTGTCCAGTCTTCTGCCAAACTTGGGATTAAATTTCCATATTTATCATTTTCTAACAAACCATCAACAAGGTTACTTGTAATATCAGACGTCGTTGTACGAGTCGATGCAATGTAGTCCAAAGTATTTGGATCCGTTGAATAAATATAAGAATAAGTAGATTGATTGCTGCTTCCACCACCGCATGCTGTTAATAGAAGAGCGCTGGCTAGAGAAACACCGGCCAGTACAAACCGTTTATTTACTTTCATCACTATCTCCTTATGTTAGGTTTTCTACCATTATACACTATTTCTTCCATTTTACCAACTATCTTTACAATTTACTTATAGAGTTTTAAATTAAGTGAAGGTGAAAATAGGATTAAAGCAGTTGCCTTCTTTTATGATACAATAGTAGAGACAAAAAACAATCGAGGATTCAAACGTGAAAAAAATAATCACTTTACTTCTTTGTATAATTCTTACCCTTCTCAGTACTTCTCCTGTAAGAGCGGAGGACCTAGACCTTGGAGCCCAGCATGCTATTGCGATTGATGGGACAACAGGTAAAATACTCTACGAAAAAAATAGTGATGAGAAAAAAGAGGTTGGCGGAATCAGCAACCTTTTGACCACTTATCTCGTTTACGAAGCCATTCAGCAAGGAAAAATCTCTTTAAATGATGACGTAGATATTTCGGACAAAGCCTACCAACTGACCGCTGTTGAAGGAATCAGCAATGTCCCCATGGAAGCTCGTAAATACAAGGTTAAGGACCTGCTCACTGCTCTCCTCGTATCAAACGCCAATAGCGCTGCCATTGCCTTAGCTGAAAAAGTAGCTGGTAACGAAGAACAATTCGTCCTGCTCATGAAAGCGAAGCTCAAAGATTGGGGGATTACAGATGCGACGATTGTGAATGCTAGTGGTTTGAACCAATCTATCATTGATGGGGATGAGGATGAGGAAAACAAAAAGAAAGATACAGAAAACAAGCTGAGTGCTTATGATGTAGCAGTCATCGCAAAACATCTTCTGGAAGACTATCCTGAAGTTACAAAAATCACCTCCCTTTCCCATGCAGAATTTGCTGGAATTCAATTGGAGAGCAGCAACTATATGTTGGAAAACATGCCCAACTATCGAGCAGGAGTGGATGGCCTAAAAACCGGAAATTCCGATAAAGGGGGGATTTCATTTGTTGCTTCTACCAATCAAAATGGTATTCGCATGATCACTGTTGTCATTGGTGTTGAGGCAATCGATGGAGATCCCTACGCACGATTTGTTGCAACAGCCAACCTTATGAATTATGTGAGTCAAAACTTTATTGCAAGTCTGATTGTCAGCAAAGGCGAAGCCTACAACAACAGTAAATCAACAGTCCTTGATGGTAAAAAAACAAGTGCCACCGCTGTCGCCAAGGATGACTTCATTGTGATTGAACGACAAGGAAGCCAAGCAGAAGCTAAAATCACCTTTAAAAGTAGCCAAGCTTCATTTAGCGCTCCTATAAAGAAAGGTACTTCTCTCGGAACCCTTACCTACACTGATCCAGAACCCATCGGTCGAGGGTATATCGAAGGTAAAGCCCCTAGTATGGAAATGGTGAGCGGAGAAAATATCCAAAAAAGTTTCTTCTTAAAAGTGTGGTGGAATCAATTTGTTCGTTACGTCAACGAAAAACTATAAATGCTCATAAACAAAAAAAGAGGTCACCCTCTTTTTTTGTTTATTCAATTCCGTCAACAGAACTTCTATCGAACTTCGAAATAAGGAAAAGCAGTGTCGCTGTCTATTGGATGAGTCGGGATTTCTTGTTCAATCACCGCACGCCAACCTGCTACCAATTCTTCAAAAGATAAGCTAGCTTCAGGTGTAGCTGTTGTTAGCTTCCGACCAAACCAAGCCATGGTCGCCGTTTCTAATTGAAGCATGGCATAACTAATCATAGGAACATTGGCAGCTTCGTAATTTTCATTGACTGCATGGGATACAGCTGGGGCTTGAGGCAAGAGTTGAAGGCGGATTTTTTCTACAAGTTCTGGATCCAATTCTTGCCAAGAAATTAATTTCCCATCGATTTGATAATACAAATCAAATGTTTCTTGACCCGGCTTAAAATTCACTAGCATAAAGGCACGATCCGCTTTATCAGGACCGCCAACAGCCTTCACAGCATTGATCAAGAGATTTTGTTCCATCTGTCTCCAATAGTCATCTGCTTCTTCAGCTAAATCGTTTGTAAATGGCGGAATAATTTCTTCTGCAGGAATTTCGCCCTTATTCGCTTTTTCGACATTACCAAATAATTTTTTTAGGAATCCCATTGGCTTCTCCTTTTATCTCCTTAACCGACAGATCCTTCCATTTCGTAGCTAATCAATCGGTTCAGCTCAACTGCATATTCCATTGGAAGTTCTTTAGTGAAGGGCTCTACAAATCCCATGACGATCATTTCAGTCGCTTCTGATTCTGATAAACCACGGCTCATGAGGTAATAGAGTTGCTCTTCAGAAATCTTAGAAACCTTAGCTTCGTGCTCCAAAGCAACTTGCGAGTTATGAATTTCATTAAATGGAATGGTATCTGATGCAGATAAGTCATCCATGATAATGGTATCACACTCAATGTGACTGACAGATTTCGCTGAATCTTTATTAAAGGTCACTTGTCCACGGTAGTCAACCTTCCCTCCACCTTTCGCGATGGATTTTGAGACGATTGAAGAGCTGGTATGTGGAGCATTATGGATCATTTTAGCACCTGTATCTTGGTGTTGCCCCGCATTTGCAAAGGCGATAGAAAGCATAGTCCCACGCGCGCCTTCTCCATCCAGATAAACAGACGGGTATTTCATGGTCGTTTTAGCTCCGAGGTTTCCATCGATCCATTCAACTGTCGCATCTTTGGTTGCTTTGGCCCGTTTGGTTACCAAGTTATAGACATTGTCAGACCAATTTTGGATAGTCGTGTAACGCATATAAGCGCCATCCAAGGCAAAAATTTCGACAATGGCTGCGTGCAAGCTGTTACTTGAATAAGTCGGTGCTGTACATCCTTCTACATAGTGGACGCTAGCGCCTTCATCAACAATAATCAAAGTCCGCTCAAACTGACCTGTATTTTCATTATTAATCCGGAAGTAGGTCTGCAAAGGAACATCGACCTTTACACCCTTCGGTACATAGATAAAGGTCCCACCTGACCAAACAGCTGAGTTGAGGGCTGCCAACTTATTATCCGTTGGAGGTACCAACTTAGCAAAGTATTGCTTAAACAAGTCTGGATATTCCTTCAAAGCCGAATCTGTATCGGTAAAAATGATTCCGAGCTTTTGGAATTCTTCCTTCATGTTATGGTAAACTACTTCAGACTCATACTGAGCAGCTGCTCCGGCCAGGTAAGCACGCTCTGCTTCTGGAATACCAATCCGTTCAAATGTTTCCTTAATTTTTTCAGGCACTTCATCCCAGCTACGTGCAGGTTTATCAGATGGTTTTTGATAATAAATCAAATCATCAAAATCAATATCTGACAAGTCTGCTCCCCAAGTTTGCATCGGCATTTTTTTAAATGCTTCATAAGACTTCAAACGGAACTCCAGCATCCATTCCGGCTCATTTTTCGCAGCAGACAACTCGCGAATAACCGATTCATTCAACCCTTTTCCTGTTGACAAGATTGGGTCTACATCATCGTGAAAGCCAAATTTATATTCACCAAGATCAATTGGTTTTGGTTCTACTCTTTCTTCTGTCATATCTTTCCTTTCATTTTCTTTTTAGCGCTCTTTACATGTGATTACTTTTTCTAATCTGGATCATCAGCAGCCGAATGTTGATAGCACTTCTCACCAGAAGCTCGGTTAAAAAACAGACTTGAATCTTCATCACTTTTATTTATCATTAGGCTTGAGCATCGATTGCTTTCTTGAGAGCATTCCAAGCCAGGGTCGAGCACTTGATCCGTTGTGGAAATTTAGCAACCCCAGCTAAAAAGGCTGCATCTCCCAACTGGTCTTGACAGGTATCTTCTTTGCCTTGGACCATTTCTGAAAAAATAGTCGCCAACTCTAGCACTTCTTCTTTGGATTTTCCTAGGACAACGTCCGTCATCATACTAGCAGAAGCCGTCGAAATCGTACAACCTGAGTTGACAAAGGCAATGTCCTTGATTACTCCTTCATCATCAAACTGAACAGACAAACTAATCACATCGCCACAAGTTGGATTGTTTAAGTTGATTTGTTCAATCCCTTCAATCTTTCCATGGTGATGGGGATTTTTTGAATGGTCAGCTACTACAGCCATATAGAGGCTATCTAATTTAGAAAGTGCCATTGAAAAACTCCTTTGTTTTTATCAGCGCTTCTACAAGCTTATCACAGTCTTCCTTTGTATTGTAGAGATAAAAGCTAGCCCGAGCAGTCGCTGGAACCTCCAAATACTGGATCAAAGGTTGAGCACAATGGTGGCCTGCCCGAACGGCAACCCCTTCATAATCCAGGGCAGTCGCAAGATCATGAGGATGCAGATCCCCTAAGTTGAAGGAAATCACCCCAGAGCGTTTCGCTAAATCTTGGGAGCCATAGATTTTCAAGCCTTCAATTGCTTGAAGTTTGGGAAAGACGTAGGCAATCAAGTCTTGCTCGTGATGCTCAATGGCATCCATGCCAATAGCCTCTAAATAATCAATCGCCGCAGCTAAACCAATAGCGCCAGCCATATTTGGAGTCCCTGCTTCGAATTTCCAAGGGAGTTCCTTCCAAGTTGCGGATTGTTCATAGACAAAGTCAATCATTTCCCCACCAAATTCAACAGGTGACATTTGGTTGAGATAGTGCTCTTTTCCATACAAGACTCCAATTCCTGTCGGTCCAGCCATTTTATGTCCGGAAAAGACAAAGAAGTCTGCATCTAGTTTTTGAACATCAATTTTCATATGGGGGACTGATTGGGCCCCATCCACTACCATAATAGCACCTTTTTCATGGGCTAATTGAGCGAGTTCCTGGATAGGATTGATCACCCCGAGAACGTTAGAAGCATGGGTAATGGAAACAAACTTGGTTCGATCTGTCAATTTTTCTCGGAAATCCTCTAAATCCAGACCACCGTCTTTCAAGTAGGCATAGACCAACTTCGCCCCTGTCTTCCGACAAGCTTCCTGCCAAGGAAGGATGTTGGAATGGTGTTCCATAATAGAGATGAGGACCTCATCCCCCTCTTCGAGGATTTCCTCTGCAAACCGCCCAATCCAGTTCAAGCCTGTCGTGGTCCCTCTCGTAAACAAGACCTCTTTGGTCGAGGAAGCGTTTATAAAACGACGGACCGTTTCTCTTGCTGCTTCATAGGACGCGGTCGCCCGTTCCGCCAAGGTATGAACCCCGCGGTGAACATTGGCGTTATCCTCTTGGTAATAGCGATTCACCGCCTCTAAGACAGCTTTTGGTTTTTGTGTCGTCGCTGCATTATCTAAATAGACAAGTGGCTCATCATTCACTATTTGATCTAAAATCGGGAAATCTTTCCGAATCTTTTCGACATCTATCATGTTTATCTCTTCAATAATTTATCTTCAATGGTTTGGATCATTTCTTCACGAACTTCTTGGACTGGAATCTCCACAATCACTGATCCAAGGAAACCACGAACCACTAGGCGTTCTGCAGTTGCCTGATCCAAGCCACGGCTCATGAGGTAGTACATGTCTTCTGGATCTACCTGACCGATAGAAGCCGCGTGACCTGCAGTCACATCATTTTCATCGATCAAAAGAATTGGGTTAGCATCGGAACGAGCTTGGTCAGAAAGCATTAACACACGGCTTTCTTGTTGGGCATCTGCCCCTTTTGCTCCCTTGATAATGTGGCCAATCCCGTTGAAGGTCAAGGTTGCCTTTTCAAGAATGACACCATGTTGGAGAATGTTCCCTACCGAATTGCAACCATAGTTGGTTACACGGGTATCAATCCCTTGTACCTGACGACCACTAGATAGGGCTACGACCTTCAGGTCTGCATGGCTGCCGTTTCCTATCAAGTCACTATCAAAGTCAGCAACGATATTTCCTTCGTTCATGACACCGATTGCCCAGTCAATGCTAGCATCCTTGCCTAGTTTCCCACGGCGGCTAATGTAGGCAGTGACATTCTCACCAAGACGATCAATCGCAGCAAACTTCACTTGCGCACCCGAACGGGCAATGACTTCTACTGTGATATTAGCAGTTGCCTTAGCACTACCTTCTCCACGTGACTCTAACCGTTCAAGGTAACTAAGCTTACTGTTCTTACCAGCGATAATCAAGATGTGCTTGTTAAATGGCACATCGCTATCACTATCCTGGTAGAAGACACCCTCGATTGGCTCCGCGATTTCTACATGATCTGGAATATAGAGAACAGCTCCACTATTGAAATAAGCTGTGTGGTAGGCTGCCAACTTGTCATCATCATATTTAACGGATGACATGAAAAATTCCTCTACGACCTCTGGAATTACTTCCAGGGCTGAGTGGAAGTCTGTAAAGATGACTCCCTGGTTGGCCAAGTCAACTGGAATCTGTTCAAATACTGTATGGGTTCCATGCTGAACCAATTTTAATTGATTGTCAATCGCAGTAAAGTCTGGCACAGCCGTGAGCGGCTCACTTTCTGTGATCGTTCCATCGCCAAGATTCCAACGATGAAATTTCACGCGTTCAATCACGGGTAGTTCTAAATCATCAATTTTATCAAAAGCCTTCTGACGCAAGTCCTGCAACCATTGGGGCTCTGCATGCATTTCTGAAAAAAGTTTGATATTTTCTTTGGTCATTTACTCCTCCTCAAAGATCCTGTTCAGTTTTGGACACAAGATTAGAGTTCTTCTTTGTAGTCGTAACCTAACTCTTCTGCTAATTTCGCGTATCCTTCACGCTCCAAACGCACAGCAAGCTCAGGGCCACCTGAAAGGACAACACGACCTTCCATCATCACGTGAACCACATCAGGAGTAATGTAGTTTAAAAGACGTTGGTAGTGGGTAATGATCATGGCACCAAAACCTTCGCCACGCATTTCATTGACCCCTTTTGAAACTACTTTAAGGGCATCGATATCCAAACCAGAGTCAATCTCATCAAGGAGGGCAAACTTCGGTTCCAACATCAATAATTGCAGAATTTCATTGCGTTTCTTCTCACCACCTGAGAAACCTTCGTTCAAATAGCGTTCTGCCATCTCTTCCTTCATATTGAGGAGTTCCATTTTCTGGTCCAATTTTGTGATGAAATCACGAACAGAAATTTTTTCGTCCTCTTCTTTGCCTGCATTCATGGCTGCACGAAGGAATTCAGCATTGGTAATTCCTGGAATTTCTGATGGGTATTGCATAGCCAAGAAAAGGCCCATGCGAGCACGTTCATCCACTTCCAATTCAAGGATATTCACTCCATCAAATAGAATCTCACCCTTGGTCACTTCATAGTTTGGATTCCCCATGATCGCTGCAGATAGGGTGGATTTCCCTGTCCCGTTAGGTCCCATGATGGCTGCGATTTCCCCTGTTTTAAGGGTCAAGTTCACGCCTTTTAAAATTTCCTTGCCTTCAATTTCTACATGAAGATCTTTAATCTCTAATACTGACATTTGTATTCCTTTCTGCTATAGAGTTTTGTCTTATCTAGTATAACAAAAAAAAGCCTAAAAGGCTTTTCTGGTGTTTAGAATCGTTCTTATTTAGTCTTATTTTTTCTATTTTGTCGAACTTCCTCTCGATAGGCAGAATTTCCTATATAGCGTAAGCAATTTAGGAGCGGACTATGGTTCGGACCTAGGACTCCAATCAATTCTGCTAATAATTCAACTCCTAATACCAAACCGATGACAAGCAGAACGCCACCAATACGAGTCGAAATATTCAATAGAAGAGAAATCATAGCAAAAATCATCGAAATCCCATAGATGACCAAGACGGTTCCACGATGCGTTAAGCCCAAAGAAAGTAGGCGATGGTGCAAGTGATTCCGGTCTGGGGCATAGAACTTCTGACCAGAGAGAGTCCGACGAACAATCGCTAAAAAGGTATCCGTAATGGGAACTCCCAAGATAATCATCGGCGTAACAACTGCAACAGCCGTCGCATTCTTAAGACCTTGCAAGGACAAAACAGCAATCATAAAACCAATGAAGAGGGCTCCTGTATCCCCTAAATAAAGAATCGCTGGATGATAATTAAAGGGGAAGAAACCAGCAATGGCCATGACTAAGACAAAAATCGTCATAGTCAGAAAGAGATTGGGCACTGGGAGAAAGAAATGAGAAACAATCCCCATCGTCACCAAGGAAATAATCGAAACCCCACTGACCAGGCCATCCAAACCATCAATCAAATTGACTGCATTGGTAATCGAAATGATCCAAATGACTGTTAAAATATAGGACAACCAGGGATCAAAATGAAGAAATGGCCCTCCAAAAGGGATCTTGAAATCATTTAAGCGAAAATCTGTAAAGAACCAGATCACACTGGCCCCTAGGAAAATCCCCAACATCTTTAACCGCGGTGATAATTCTTTTATATCATCGATTAAACCAGTCAGGCCAATGATCCATCCTCCAACAACAACTGGTAAAGTATAGGTCAGATATGATGTCTTAGCTACATAGCCTTTGGTAATCATCGGTAGCAATACCACGGTTGCAATGGTGAAAGCAAGAAGAATGGCTAAACCACCAGCGCTGGGCATGGGTTTTTTATTGATCCGACGCGCATTTGGATAGTCTACGGCATCTATTTTAAAGGCCAGTAACCTCACAAAGGGAGTTAGAATCAAACTGATCAAAAAAGTTGCAATCAGGACCAGGATAAATTGTAATGGAAAAGTAATCATACCAAATTAACCTTTTGAAGTTCGTTAATAGCATCTGAGACGAGCAAGAGATGGCCATGTTCCTGGAGGACAGCTCTAGTAGTATCTGTATCTTCCGCATATTCACGCATGGTTGCCAAGAGCCAACCTGGATAATCTTGCGGGCACCCTTCCAAATCAATCAAGACGGTTAAATAGTAAACCCCGTCCATTTTATAAAGTTCCGAAGTCTCGACCGCATAATGAACTGTTTTTGTAAACCGAATCACTTCTTCTAACTGAGAAAACTGGAGGATATAATAAATATACCGTGTATCTACTGGATGATTCGGTGTATCTTCTTCTGAAAGCTGATTCTCATCAGCCAATTCCTCAGCTTCTAAATGACGGATAGCATCGCCGTCTCCCTTACTCTTTTCAGAGATGGTTTTTTCCAAGGTCTTGATAAATTCGTCCGGAGACATTTGCGACAATTCTTCCATATCAGGCAAGTCGGAAAAATCTTCAAAATTTAGATGCTGGTCAATTTTTGATTTGGTCACAAAAACATCGAGCTTATCCGGCTTAGGAGTCACTCGGAAACTCAACATGCCACTGTCTAAGAAGCTTTCTGGCATTTCCAATTCATCTAAGATGGTATAGAAAAATTCTTCTGTTTTTTCTTGAGGCACCAAAAAATCGGCCATTTCCATGCCTCGTTCCTCTAAATCCTCTAATTGAATCGTGATTTTAATGGTTGAATCACTGATTTGCTTCATCTTCATGACTGCACCTCATACTGTTAGTCTTTCTATTATACTAAAAAGGGACATATTTTTCAAAACATGACCCCCACCTCAGATATGAAAAAACCTTAAACAAAAGAGCACTTCCTCCCCCCTCAAACATAGCCATTTGAAGTGAAAGAAGAAGCACTCCTATCTCATGATTAGATAAAGATTTTAATTACTGCATAGACCAGCAAAATCGCTCCCAAAACAATCCGATATTTTCCAAAAACCGTGAAGTCATGAGTTTTAACATAATCTGTCAAGAAGCGAATTGCTACCATACTGACTCCGAAGGCAACTGCCATAGCGACCAAAAGGATCGTCCCTTGGCTGAAACTTAAAGCATTTCCTCCCAAGACAAACTTAGCGACCTTTAATAGGCTAGCTCCAAACATGGCAGGAATCCCCAGATAGAAGGTAAATTCTGTCACAACAGAACGGCTAACTCCATTGACCAAACCACCTACAATCGTTGCACCTGACCGACTGGTCCCTGGGAAAAGTGACAAGACTTGGAACAAACCAATATAGAGAGCAGTCTTATAAGGCAACTTGTGTAATTCCGTCACTTCTGGTTCTACTTGCTCTCGTTTTTCAAGGTAAATAAAGGCCCACCCATAGGTGATCAGCATGATGGCTACAGAAAAAGAGTTATGAAAATGAGCTTCAAACCAATCATCTAATTTAAAGACAAAGAGCAAAGGCAGGGTCGCCACAGCAACCTTGGCCCACAATTGCCAAGTCCGTCTCACCTCTTTTTTCGATTTTCCAGGCTTAAAGGGATAAAGCTTGTCGAAGTAAATCACGACGACGGCCATAATAGCACCAAGCTGAATAACGACATTAAACATCTCCATAAAGGCAGGGTTTTGATCCTTAAACTGAATAAAGTCTTGGATCAAAATCAAATGACCTGTACTTGAGATTGGAAGCCACTCGGTGACTCCTTCAACGATTCCAAAAAGAATCGCTTTTATCACTTCAATGATAAACATCTTCTTCTCCTAAACTTACATTTGCTATATTATAACACATTTCTAGCCATAGAACCAGATGTGCTTGCAAGGATGCATAGACTAAAAAAGAGAGTGGGACAGAAATCGGTAATTCGTTAGAATTCGATTTCGTCGTCCCACCTCCGCACAGTTGAGTAGGGCTGTAAAAGCTGATGAAATCAGCGTAGTAGAGCCCACTCAACCACTGCGTCTTGCTCAACAATCCCAAAATAATTGAGAGGCTAGGACTTTTGTCCCAGCCTCTTCTATAAAATTATACACACAACTGTGGCTAGCTAGCACTTGTGCGACTCTAAAAAGCACCGAAGCCACCGCCACCACCGCCACCAGAGAAGCCACCACCAGAACTACCGCTTGAAGATACTGTAAAATGACTAGCAGTTGTCGCGGTCGTTCCATAAGTAGATAAGAGATGGCTGGAATGGATCAGATTACTACGAAATGGAGTGTAGACATAGGCATCCATACTTGGGTTATCCAAGTGGATTTGACGAAGCTTCATCACTTTACTTACTTGATCTGCAAAACCAAATAGAGTAGCATAGACTAATAAGCGATTCCATAAAACCAGCGATTGAACTTCTGCTTCTTCCAAATGAGCGATATCCCGCAACATATTACGGAAGCTATCCCAGTAATAGCGCTGTTCTGCACCGAGGTCCGTTGGGACTCCATCCCGTCGATAGAGGGTGAACTTCCCTTGGAAGGATGCTGGAAGAATCCACATCACCAACACATAGATCACACAAAAGATAGAGAGCCAATTCAAGATGAAATAAGCAATTAGACCGGCTACCAAAGCAATGCTCCATGCTGCCCATCCAAAGAAGAGGCACATACGGCCTGCACGTTCCTCCCCTGCCTCTAAAGGACGGTAGTAAGGAGAAAGGGCAAAGGTTTGGATCTTTTGTTGAACTGCCTGAGCGACACGAGAAATCGCTGCATCAATCCGATCTTGCGCTTGTTTTCCACGCTTGCGAATAGCATCTTGATCTTTTTCAGAGGCATATTTATAGAGAGAATCCGAAATTTCATAATCTGAAAACAAGTCATCTGTTCTACAATATTTTTGAGAACCGAAAGCTAGTCTAAGAAATTCGCGCTCAAATTCATCCAATGTATCTTCATTTTGAATGGTTAAAACTGTATGAGTGTCGTATTGCTCACAGATGATATTTTTTCGATCAATCAAATCAAGTAAGGTTGCTTGCACCAACTGATCAAATTTAAAGACGCCCCGAGCGTGTTTTTTGGTTGGAGAAATCTCATCTAGCTCTGTAGAGTATACAATCGAGGCCATTAGTAGAGGCGCAACGTCATTTGGAATCTCATACAAGCGGCTATTTTTTGGGAAAACTCTGGTAGAAGTCACAGATTGTATGAATCGATGACGATAATAAATAGCAAGAAGAAGGAAGAACAGAATAAGGATTGGGAGTAGGACCTTCATAAATAGGCGAATCCAGGTCCGTTTTTGAACAATTCCTGCTTCCGTCCGATGATAGTTGGACTCCTCCATCAAACCTGTATCGCGATAGGATTCCCCAAAGGAAGCTATATCCGATTTCCGCCAGTAAGCATAAATCTCAACACCTTCTTTTCGTTTCAGATTCTCTAGAGTAGCCTTATAGTTTGCTTCTTCTTTCTGAACAGTTGCCTCAGCCCCCATATAAGCCGTATGGATATTCAGTTCCGATTTTGAGGCAGCTGTGGCAAATTTCGGGATAACCTGTAACTCTACTTTTTTGACCTCTTGATCCCCATCACTGATTGGTTTCCAGTTCAATAATAGGATATCTTGGTGAACATAGAGCAAGTTTTTTAAGCGCCAGGTAACCTTTATCTTGACAGTATCCCCTGCACTTCCACCGTTATAAATCTTTACCTGATAACCATCGCCTAAATTATGAACTTCTGGTTCTTGCGACAAGGTTCTACCTTCCACTTCCACCAAAGGAGGAATTACTATTTCAAAACCTTGAGGCATTTTACCAGCACTTCCTAAGGTGACATATTGACCATTATAGGAAGTTGTAAAATGATAGACCAATTCTTCCTCATAGGTAGCATCATCCCAAGTTTCCAAGGTAAGAGTCCCCCGATAAGACTGAACCTCATAGGAAGGACCATCCGCTTTTACAAAACCTGTTATAAATAGACAGGCCATCACTGCCAATAGAACATACAGAATTTTTTTCATTTCCCCTATACTCCTTTGGTTTATTATAGCATTTTTTCATGAAAAGGTTATCAGGTTTGAAAAGTAGACCAATTTCCTGTACAATAAGATGATACTATTTATAAAGGAAGAGGAGACTACATGAAAAAAACAATTTATGCTCTCTTTACCGGACTACTTTTGTGTCTGGGAATGAGCCATATTGTCAAAGCAGATGAGTATCTCCGGATTGGAATGGAGGCTGCGTATGCTCCTTTCAACTGGACTCAAGAAGATGATTCAAATGGAGCCGTAAAGATTGATGGCACCAACCAATATGCCAACGGGTACGATGTTCAAATCGCCAAAAAAGTTGCTGAGGGACTAGGTAAAAAACCTCTGATCGTAAAAACATCTTGGAACGGACTAATTCCAGCCCTCACTTCTGGGAAAATCGATATGATCATCGCCGGGATGAGTCCTACTGCTGAGCGCAAAAAAGAGGTTGCCTTTTCTAATAGCTACTATACTAGTGAGCCAGTCATGCTAGTTCGCAAAGATGGAAACTATGCGAATGCCACTAGTTTAGATGACTTTAAGGATGCCAAGGTCACCTCTCAACAAGGGGTCTACCTCTACTCGCTCATCTCCCAACTCAAGGGTGCAAAACAAGAAACTGCAATGGGAGACTTTGCTCAAATGCGCCAAGCTTTAGAATCTGGTGTTATTGATGCCTATGTTTCTGAGCGTCCAGAAGCCTTGACAGCTGAGTCCGCTAATTCAAAATTTAAGATGATCCAATTCAAAAAAGGATTTGAAGTTGGGGAAGAAGATGCGACCATCGCTATCGGGATGAAGAAGGGTGACGCTAGACTTGACCAAGTCAATGCGGCACTAGCGAAAATTTCATCTGAAGACCAAGTCAAACTCATGGATGATATGATCAAGAAGCAACCAGCTTCCAGCGATGCTAGCGATGATGAGCAGACTTTCTTCAGCCAAATGATGAAGATTTTGAAAGATAATGGCCCACAGTTCTTACGTGGAACTGGTATGACCCTCCTCATCTCCATGACAGGGACCATTGCTGGTTTGATTATCGGTTTGTTGATCGGTGTCTTCCGGACTGCGCCTATGTCTAAAAACAAGGCTCTCGCTGCCTTGCAAACATTCTTTGGTTGGTTCCTCAATGTCTACATTGAAATCTTCCGCGGAACTCCGATGATCGTTCAATCCATGGTTATTTTCTACGGTTCAGCCCAAGCCTTCAACATTTCCTTGGATCGTACCTGGGCCGCCATCTTTATTGTTTCGATCAATACAGGGGCTTATATGAGCGAGATTGTTCGTGGAGGAATCTTAGCAGTGGATACTGGTCAGTTTGAAGCAGCGACTGCTCTAGGAATGACCCATGGACAAACCATGCGCAAGGTCGTCCTTCCTCAAGTTATTCGCAATATCTTGCCAGCAACAGGTAATGAATTTGTCATCAACATCAAGGATACATCGGTCTTGAATGTTATCTCTGTGGTTGAACTCTACTTTACAGGAAATACGGTCGCAACTCAAAACTACCAATACTTCCCAACCTTTACTATTATTGCGGTTATTTACTTTATCCTGACTTTCACTATCACCCGTATCCTTCGTTACATCGAACGTCGCTTAGATTCTGATACCTATACAACTGGTGCCAATCAAATGCAAGTCAAAGAGGTGAAATAATGGCAGAAAAAATACTTGAAATCAAACACTTAAAAAAATCCTACGGTCAAAACGAAGTTTTGAAGGACATCTCTCTTTCTGTTGAGAAAGGCGAAGTGATCTCCATCATCGGGAGCTCTGGTAGCGGGAAATCTACCTTCCTTCGCTCCATTAATCTCTTAGAAACGCCGACTGATGGAGAAATCCTCTACCGGGGGCAAAACGTTCTCGATCCAGATTACGATCTCACCCACTATCGGGAAAAATTGGGCATGGTTTTCCAAAGCTTCAACCTCTTTGAAAACTTAAATGTCTTAGAAAACACCATTGTCGCTCAAACAACTGTCCTAAAACGGGACCGAGAAACGGCAGAAAAGATTGCTAAAGCGAATTTGGAGAAAGTTGGCATGAGAGAACCTTATTGGGCTGCTCGTCCAAAACAACTTTCAGGAGGACAAAAGCAACGGGTCGCTATCGCTCGTGCTCTCTCTATGGATCCAGATGCCATTTTGTTTGATGAGCCAACCTCTGCTCTGGACCCTGAAATGGTCGGAGAAGTTCTTAAAATTATGCAAGACTTAGCCAAAGAAGGCTTAACCATGATCGTGGTAACACACGAAATGGAATTTGCACGAGACGTCTCAAGTCGTGTGATCTTTATGGACAAGGGGGTCATCGCTGAACAAGGTGATCCGAAAGAAATCTTTACCAATCCAAAGGAAGAACGGACCAAAGAATTCTTACAACGTTTCTTAAACTAAAACAAACTCCCTCACTGGAAATCCTTCCGATGAGGGAGTTTTTCAATACTATCAATTGAAAGAAAGATTCCACACATAAACTTGTTGAAATCCTTTGATAGATATGAAGAAAACTAGTGATACTTTCCTACGATATCCTGATTTATACTATATAAAAAGAAGGGAAGCTTTTCCCCTTCTTTTTTATATGTAAGATTAATTTTCGAATTTTTGATGATTCTTATCATAAAAATCGATCAAGCCAAGCGCAGTTTCAAACGAAATGTTCTTCACTTTTGCACGACCTTGCGCAAGTGCAATGATAGACATTTCACGGGCGTTCGTTTCTTTACTAATACGATAGCCAGTGATTTTTTTATCACGTACCCAACCAACAACTGATTCCACTTTTTCGAAGTTCGATTTAGCCATGATTCTTCTCCTATATTATTATTTCCAATACTAATATAAAATTTTTTACATATTTTGTCAACCATAATAGCTGAAAATACGAACAATTTTAAAAAAGTCAGATATTTTGTTATTTAGCTTTTAAAGCTGAGAGGATTTGGGTGCGAATATTCTCTACGCCATCCGGATTTGCTGGCAAGAAGAGGGTATTGGTGCCTTGTTTTTCTGCAAAATTATTCAAAGTATCCAAATATTGGTTGGTCAAAAGAATCGACATGATCTGTTCTTCTGTCAAATTCACATTGGTGTCTTTCAATTCCTTGATAGAATCTGCCAAACCATCTACAATGGCCTTCCGTTGCTCTGCAATACCGACCCCGTGAAGGCGATCTTTTTCAGCTTCTGCTTCGGCTGCGGTAACAATCTTAATCTTATCAGCTTCAGCCAATTCTTGGGCAGCCACACGTTTCCGTTGAGCAGCGTTGATTTCATTCATTGACTGCTTCACTTCAGCATCTGGTTCAACTTTAGTAATCAAGGTTTTTACGATAATGTAACCATAGGTCGACATTTCTTCAGCTACTTGTTTTTGAACCTCAAGGGCGATTTCATCTTTTTTCTCGAACAATTCATCCAAGGTCAACTTTGGAACAGATGAGCGCAAGGCATCTTCGATGTAAGATTTGATCTGAGCTTCTGGGCGCATCAATTTGTAGTAAGCATCCGTTACATTGTTTTCATTTACGCGGTATTGTGTCGCTACATTCATGGTAACGAATACATTATCCTGTGTCTTAGTTTCGACTACAATCTCGCTTTGCAAGAGACGCAATTGCACACGCGCCGCAATTTTATCGATTCCAAATGGTGCACGGACATGAATTCCACTGTTGCTGATCTTTTGATAGCGTCCAAAACGCTCAATAATCGCAACAGATTGTTGTTTCACCACATAGAGCGAGCTAATGAATACAGTAGCTCCAACTACTAGAATAGCCAATAGAAAAATCCAAATCATTTCCTGATTCTCCTTTATATTTTATTTACTTTTTAGAAGTGGTTCTTTGTTAAAGAATCCATCATACCAACATGTTATAGAGGGTTTCATTTCCATTTAAGTTAATGAAAGAAGGGTCGAATTGTTCAATCCGATTGATCAGTCCTGCATAGTCATGCTTATCTGCCAAAGCGACACCAATCAAGACTGGCCCAGTCCCTTTACTTGCCCGTTTGATATACTCAAACCGCGTGATATCGTCATTTGGACCTAAGATATCATTTACAAACTCTCTCAAAGCTCCTGGACGTTGCGGGAAGTTGACGATGAAGTAGTGTTTGATACCATCATAGATCAAGGCCCGCTCTTCCATCTCTGGCATCCGGTTAATGTCATTGTTCCCCCCAGAAATCACACAACAAATGGTCTTCCCTTTGATATACTCTCTCAACACTTCCAAAGCTGCAACACTGGCAGCTCCAGCTGGTTCTGCAACCAAACCTTGCTTAGAATATAGATCAATCAAGGTCTCAGAGATCAAGCCCTCGTTGACGCCAATCAAGGTCTCAACATTTTTTTTCGTTGCTTCATAAGTCAACTGACCAACCTTTTGAACAGCAATCCCATCCGCAAACTTATCAATCTGTTTGAGTTTTACTGGACCTCCGGCTTCAAAGGCTGCCTTCATCGACCGAGCGCCATCTGCTTCGATCCCAATCACCTCGATTTCCGGCGCTTGTTCCTTGATATAGGTGGATACTCCGGCGATGAGGCCACCTCCACCAACTGGTACTAACACCGCATCGAAGTCGATGGACTCTTTTTTAGCTTCCTCTAGAATTTCATAGGCTACAGTTCCTTGACCCGCTTGGACATTGGCATCATCAAATGGATCAATGAAGGTACAGTTTTTAAGTTCAGTATATTCCTGCGCCGCCTTAGAAGAAGCATCAAAGGTATCTCCTACTAATTTAATGGTCACATACTCTCCACCGAAGAAACGAACCTGACTAATCTTTTGCTGAGGCGTCGTAATCGGCATAAAGATAGTTGCTGGGATTTTCATCTCTCGGCAGGTGTAGGCAACTCCTTGAGCGTGGTTGCCCGCAGAAGCACAGACTACTCCTCGCTCTCTCTCTTTTTCATGTAACTGAGAAATTGCGTAGTAGGCTCCACGGATCTTAAATGAACGAACCCGCTGAGCATTTTCCTTCTTTAAGTAAATTTTCGCTCCATACTTTTCGGATAAATAATGATCATAATCTAAGGGAGTCTCAACAACCACACCCTTTAAGACCTTGTGGGCTTTTATGATATCTTTCGATGTTATCATAGTCTTCCTCTTCTTCTCCTTATTTCATCTAATTATATCAAAAGACTGCAAAAATTTCAGCGTGTTTTCCAAATTTTCAGAAAAATCACCCAAAATGCTCGATATGGCACGTCTCTTCATACAGATTCTGCTAAATGGTTGAAAATACCTTCCAATCCATCTCTGCTATTGATGAAAAAGAAGTTGGGATTTCTCCCAACTTCACCATCACCTCATTAGTTATAGATTTTAAAGGCGTCGTCATCATTTTTTCCAACGAATGGCATTGCTTTACGCAATTCAGCACCAACTTTTTCGATTTCAAGGTTAGCCGCTTGTTCACGGTAAGCAGTCAATTTTGGACGACCAGCTTTGTAGTCGTTGACAAAGTCGTTGGCGAATTTACCATTTTGGATGTCCGCAAGAACGGCTTTCATGTTTTCTTTCACTTGCTCAGTAATGACACGTGGACCTGACACGTAGTCACCGTATTCAGCAGTGTTTGAAATTGATTGACGCATTTTCTTGAATCCACCTTCGTAGATCAAGTCAACGATGAGTTTCATTTCGTGAAGTACCTCAAAGTAAGCCAATTCTGGAGCGTATCCAGCTTCCGTCAAGACTTCAAAACCTGCTTCGATAAGGGCAGTCAAACCACCACAAAGAACAGCTTGTTCACCAAACAAATCTTCTTCTGTTTCTTCTTTATATGTTGTTTCCAAAAGTCCTACACGTGCTGAACCAACACCTTTACACCAGTCCATAGCGATGTCTTTAGCGTTACCTGTAGCATCTTGATATACAGCGTAAAGAGCTGGCACACCAAATCCTTCTTCGTAGGTACGGCGAACCAAGTGACCTGGTCCTTTAGGCGCACACATGAAGACATCAACATCTGCAGGAACTTTAATGAATTCGAAGTGGATGTTGAAACCATGTGCAAATCCAACAGCATTTCCAGCTTCCAAGTTTGGCGCAATTTCTGCTTCGTACAATTCTTGTTGGATTTCGTCTGGAGCCAAGATCATGATAACATCAGCCAATTTAGTTGCTTCTGCTACTGTGTAAGTATCAAAACCATCTTCTTTTGCTTTGTCAAAAGATTTACCTGGACGTACACCGATGATCACATCATGACCTGAGTCACGCAAGTTTTGAGCATGGGCATGACCTTGTGATCCATAACCGATCACAGCGATTTTTTTACCGTCAAGTGCTGCTACTTTTACATCTTTTTCGTATTCCATTTGAACTGCCATAGTTTTTTTCTCTCTTTTCTATATTTATTGCCTGTTAGGCTGTTATAACAAATTTAGGTTGGATTTTTAGTCGCGGGTAAATCCAGTTGCACCAGTCCGTGCGACATTCTTAATCCCATAAGGACGAATGACACGCAAGAGAGCTTCGTTCTTCTCTGCATTTCCTGTCATCTGCACGGTGATGGAGCTTGGAGCCACGTCTACCACAGTCGCGCGGAAGGGCTGGATAATGGCTAGCAATTCTGCCCGTTTCTCTGCAGGCGCTGAGACCTTGATCAGAATCACTTCACGCTCGAGGTGAGGTTTATCTGTAATATCTCGAACGCGAATCACATCGACCTGGCGGTTGAGTTGCTTGATGATTTGTTCCACTTCATCATGAGACGCGACGTCAATGATAATAGTAATCCGTGACACATTGGGATTTTCTGTCGCCCCTACCGAGATACTCTCAATGTTGACTTGGCGTCTAGACAAGACACCAGTAAAGCGATTGAGAACCCCAGACCGGTTTTGAAGTTTGGCTGTTAACATTCTACGCATTAAACTTCACCCCCAACATCTCATGATTGCTCTTACCAGCTGGTACCATTGGTAAAACGTGCTCTTTCCGAGAAATGTCGATCTCGATGAACATTGGTACATCTTCGGTAATAACTTCCAAATCCTTCTCTAAGGTTTCGGGATTATCAAATTTGTAATTCTTAATCCCATAGGCTTGCGCCATCAATTGGAAGTCTGGCAAGGTTTCAAAGACAGACTCTGATGTTCGTCCATCATAGAAGGCTTCTTGCCACTGCCGAACCATTCCCAGTGAATGGTTGTTGAGCATGATGACCTTGATTGGAATCTTGTAAACATTCAAGATTGCCAATTCTTGGTTGGTCATCTGGAAGCCACCATCTCCGACAAAGAGCACGACTTCTTTATCTGGATTGGCAATCTTAGCACCAATGGCGGCTGGGACACCGAATCCCATGGTTCCTAGACCACCAGAAGTCACCAACTGCCGTTCGTTTTGGTACGGGTAGTACTGAGCAGCCCACATTTGGTGTTGGCCAACGTCTGTCACGACGATGGCATCCCCCTTGGTCAACTCACCCACGCGTTCAATAACTGCTTGGGGTTGGACCACGCGTTCTTTCTTATCGTAAGAACGAACCCGATTTTTATCTTGGGTAACTTTCTCAACCCATTTCTCCGTATTGGTATGAACCACTGGCTCTGCTAACAATTGTTTTAAGGCTTTTTTGGCATCGCCAACGACTGGAACATCGACTGCAATGATTTTACCAATCTCTGCTGGGTCAATATCAATGTGAGCGACTTTGGCATTCTTCGCAAAGGTCTTTGGATTTCCCGTCAGACGATCATCAAAACGACAACCGATGCTAATCATGAAATCTGCTTCTGTCATAGCAATGTTGGCCGCAAAAGAACCGTGCATGCCTCCCATCCCAAGGAAGAGAGGGTGGCTGGTTGCAATCGTCCCCTGTCCTAGAAGACTAGTTACCACAGGGATCTGATAGCGTTCTGCTAAGGCTACCAATTCGTCCGCCGCTTCTGCATAGCTGACGCCACCTCCAGCCAAGAGGACTGGTTTCTTAGCCTTGCCAAGTTGCTTCAAGATTTTCTTAATCTGTAATTCATTTGGTTCAATAGTCGGCTGGTAACTTGGAATGTTAACGGCCGGATTGTAAATATAATCAGTTTCTAGGGCAGAGACATCTTTTGGAAGGTCAATGACGACGGGGCCTGGACGCCCAGTTGTCGCAATATGAACTGCTTCCGTGATAACCCGTGGAATATCCGCTGTCTCACGTACTTGGTAATTGTACTTGGTAATCGGCATGGTAATCCCAACAATATCTGCCTCTTGGAAGGCATCCTTCCCGATCCCAGAACGGTTGACCTGACCAGTAAACACAAGAAGAGGAACACTATCACTCATGGCATCCGCAATCCCTGTAATGGCATTGGTTGCTCCAGGTCCACTTGTGACGACGGCTACACCCAGCTTCCCAGTTGATTTGGCATAGCCTTCAGCTTCATGCAAGCAGCCTTGTTCATGTCGGCCAAGAATGTGTTTGATCCCTTTAAAACTATAAATAGCATCATAAAGGGGCAAAACCGCTCCACCTGGGTAGCCAAAAATGGTATCAATCCCAAGATCTCGAAGCGTTTCTAGCACAAGCTCTGAACCTGTCTTTGCAGTTTCTAAGGTAATTTTCTCCATGTCTCTCCTTTCTGTTTCTTTGATTATCAAATGAGCATGCTACTATCATACCTTTTTTCAAATAACTTTTCAAGTAAAAATAACAAATTTTCTGAATTTTCTATCCAAATCCGAATAATGAGAGCTCTCCTAAAAAATTGACAAATCTAATCAAAAAAGAGGCTGGAACAAAAGTCCTAGCCTCTCAATTGTCTTTGGATTGTCGAGCAAGACGCAGTGGTTGAGTGGGCTCTACTACGCTGATTTCATCAGCTTTTACACCCCTACTCAACTGTGCGGAGGTGGGACGACGAAATCGAATTCTAACGAAATTACCGATTTCTGTCCCACTCTCTTTTCTTCCTTATAACCAACCCTTTTCTTGGGCGATCTTTGCTGCCTCAGTCCGATTATCTGCATCCAACTTGGTCAGAATGGCTGACATATAATTGCGGATGGTCCCGTTAGAGAGAAATAACCGATCAGCAATTTCTTGGTTAGAAGCTCCTTTGGCAACTTCTTTTAGGACCGCTTGCTCCTGAGAGCTTAGAGGATTGGGGTGGGTTAGGATTCCCTCCATTAATTCAGGAGAATATTCTTTTTGCCCTGCCAAGACTGTATGCAGGGTGGCCATCAAGTCTGTAATGCGGCGTTCTTTTAAAACATAGGCATCGACTCCAGCCTTGAGGGCCCGCTCAAAATAACCCGGTCGCTTAAAGGTGGTAACGATGACGACCTTGAGCTGGGGTTGTTGACTTTTAGCCCATTCCAAGACTTCTAACCCTGTTTTGATTGGCATCTCGATATCTAAAATAGCAATATCGACTGGATGGCTTTCGAGTAAGCGAATAGCTTCTTGTCCATCTCCAGCCTGCAAGACTTCTTCCACGTCCTCTTGCAAAAGCAAGAGCTGGCAGAGCGCATCACGCAACATACTTTGGTCTTCAGCAACTAATAAGCGCATATTATTTCCTTTCTTGATAGGGGATCCGTATTTCTATCCGGGTCGGCTTGTATTGATGACTGATATCTAGCTCTCCTCCCAACAAGGCAATCCGTTCGCGGATCGAGTGCAGGTCCTTATCGGAGACCTTATCAAAGCCAATACCGTTGTCTTCTGCGACCATTTCTACCCCTGTTTCGGTGGAGCGATAAGTGAGAAGGGCCTGCGTTGCTCTGGCATGTTTGATCATATTGGTGGCTAGTTCCAGAGACACCATGGCCAGAGCAGACTCTAGGATCGGGGAAATACTAGCTGTATCGAGCTCGTTTTGGATCTCCACTTTGACTTGCGCCACTTCTAGCATTTGCCGGACAGTTTCTAACTCTCTTGCCAGGGTTCGTTGCTTCAAGTTCTCCACAATCTCCCGGACTTGGTGCATGGACTCTTGGCTAATGGCTTGAATCTCTTGTACCTGCTCCCGAGCCTTCTCAACCTGTCCGAATGCTAAGAATTGATCGGCTAGATCTGCCTTGACACTAAGCATGGCAAAGGTGTGTCCTAGACTGTCATGTAGATCGCGGCCAATCCGCTGACGTTCATTTTCCGCCAGCAAGAGATTGATCTGGGCGTTTTGCTTGGCATGATCAACTTTCAGTTCCTCCATCATTCGAATCCGGACCATGCTATAGGTCATCACCGCGATGAACAAACAAATAATCAGTATAAAAAGCCACTCGTCTTTTCTCAAATAGGGATTAAATAACAAGGCTCCAAAGAGGATTAATTGCGATAAAACAGCCGTCCAAAGAAAAGGGGAACGAAAATGATAGATTCGAAAATGATAGACTAAAATATTGCTAATATAGTAGTAAAACCATATATAGTTACTTCCAATATAAAAGGTACTTCCTGCAACATAAAACAAAAGATAGAGCCAAAAAAACCAGGTCAGTTTCTTATCTTCCGTAATGAGGATCCCTAGATAGCTCACCATAAAGAAGAGGGCAAAAAAGAAATGCCACCAGGGAATTTGCCCAAAGAAAATAGTAGCAAAAGGGAAGGCCATAAAGACCAAGCTTACGTAAAACATATAATGAATACGTTTCAGTTTTTCAATCATGAACGAACCTCAGAATGACGACGATAAACGATGACAAGAGCAAACAAGAGCAAGGTAAACAAGCTTAAATAAAGACTAGCAAAGACATTAACCTGGTCCTTATTTAAAAAGGTCTTGATCAGTTCCATCAATTGATAGGTTGGCAGGCATTTGCCAATAGCCTGCATCCATTCTGGAAAGACACTAATCGGCATCCATAGGCCACCCATGACAGCCAGTCCCATATAGAGGAGGTTGCCCGCAACCGACATCAATTGACTGGAAGGAAGCAAGGTCAAGACCAGACCGATAGCTACAAAAGCTAGACTTCCTAGGATGAGAAGGAAGGCTGCTAAGATCCAATCCTGTAAGGGCATGTTCACATGGCGCACCACATGACCCACGGTAAAGACGACCCCAATAGAGAGGAGAAAGTCGACAAAGAGACCCGCAACCTTTATTAGATAATATTCTACCATAGATACGGGGGTATGGCGCAAGACTTTTTGCCAATTATTAAGTCGATCGGTTTCAAGAACCGTAGGAAAGGAAAATAGGGCTGTAGACATCATGGAAAAAGCCGTCATGGAGAGGAGATAATCCCTCATAAAATGAGACGGTGCCCCTGGTGTGTCCTGGTACATCCCTGAAAAAAAGAGATAGAAGGCCGTAGGCATCCCAATTGATAACAAGTAATAAATGGCTTGGCGTCTGGTCAAATGCCACTCAACCACGCCGAGAGCTTTCATGCGTTTCATCTTCTCAACCTACTTCCTTTGTATTTTCAAAAATAGAATCTAATAAACTTCGATTGGTCACTTCGATCTCTTGGATCGAACATCCTTCTTCTTGCAATCGCGTCCACAAGCAATTGGCATCGCCTGTCACAACTTGAAGAGCATCTGGTTTGACCGTCACTTGACCAATTCCGTCCATCCCTGCCACTAGAGCTCGGTAGCGCAAAGGCAGGGTGAAATGTTTTTCTACCTCTTCACTTCTCATAGCGAGAGGAGTCGTATCCCGAAGCAAACGTCCCTGATGCAAGACCAGGATCCGGTCGGCTGTATGCTCTACTTCCTCGATGTAATGGGAAGAATAGACAATGGTCACACCTTGATCTTTTAAATGCTCAACAATCTCCCAAAAGCGTTGGCGAGTGGACGTATCCATAGCGGCCGTTGGCTCATCTAAAAATAGCAGACTGGGACGACCAATCAAGGTCAGTACAAAGGATAGGAGACGTTTTTGCCCACCAGACAGCTTACTGGCCAATTGCTTCTTTTGTTCTGGAGTAAAACGCAATAGATCATCGATTTCATTGACCGTTAAGGGTTGGGGATAAATAGAGCGAAAGAAGCTGATCAGTTCCTGCACGGTTAGCTTTTGCACGATGGCATTCTCTTGAGGAAGATAAGAGACACTAGCCTTTAATTGAGGATGACCAGGAGCTTTTCCCTCCACTTCAATGATTCCAGCTGTTGCCTTTATATCTCCTAGGAGACAATTCATCAAGGTTGTCTTCCCTGCTCCGTTTGGCCCAATCAAGGCCAAACAGTCTCCTCGTTCAACCTTGAAAGAAAGGTCTTCTAGAATCATTTTCCCTTTAATACTTTTCTTCAAACTCTCAACTCTAATGACACTCATGATGCTCTCCTTTCAACCAGATTTGGCCAGCTGGAATGATGACAGAGACGACTAAGGTCACTCCCCAAACCGTTTGGAAAAACCAGCTAGGGAAATGGGCAGAGAACCAACCCGTCATCTGCTCAGTTACCCAGAGGACCATACACAAAGCAAACATCCAGCCAATTTCTAGTTTCTTATTCATTGCTCCATCTCCTTTTTAACAGCCTTGACCATTTTCAACACTTCTTGAACAGCCCAGCTCATGATTCCAATTCCCGCAAACAATTCCCATGGGAAATGGTAATAAAGACTATCATCTCCTGAAAATATTAAATAAACGACCATTCCAATAATTGTCATCGTAAAAACTTTCATTAACCACTGTTTCATTTTTATACCTCTCACTTTCTGACTATATTATAGCCAAAGGTAAAAGTTGCCACTAGATGATTTTGTCACTGGCTCACATGACAAATGTCATAGAAAATAAAAAAAGGCCGGACATGAGTCCGAACCTATAGTGCTGGCGTTTCTTCTTTGAAACCGTGGAGTTTTAATCCTGTGAAAACAGTAGAGGCCTTGATGTCTTTTAGATCACCAATACCGAGATCTTTAAAGTAAGATAAGTCTTTGACCTTGTCCCAATCAATGGTTTCCATATCAACAGAAACTGTTGAAGCTAATTTTTTCTCTGGAGTGACCTTATATTCGATATTGAAGCCAGCCATGTCTTTCAGTGCTGTGTATTCTGAATCTGACTGCAAGCCTTCATTAATAATTTTTGTCATCTCTTCAGGACTTAGGTTAGCTGAATTAGTAGCTATTTTTTCAGGTAGGGCCGACAAAACATCTAACTTCAATTTCTGAACCTTGTCACCTTTTGTCGTGATGGTGTAGCGATGTTGATTGCCATTGATTTCTGCAGTGAGAACTTTGGTTTCTTCCTTTGCCTCACTTGTAACAGTTTCACTTTTTTCTATCGAAGTAGTGGTTGAGCTTTTTGATGTTTCTGTGGATTGAGACTTAGTGGCACAACCTGTCATCACAAAAAGCAAAGCTCCTAAAAAGCAGATTACCTTTTTCATGTGCTTTTTCTCCTATTTCTATTTTTCTAAAGTATAACATATCAAACAAAAATTGTCTAAAAACACCTATCTAATCGCTTTCATAAAGCTTTTTTTACCAAAAAAAGAGCTAAAAAATCATTTTTTTGGCTCTTTTTCTTTCTATTTTTGAAATCTTTTGATTATTCGACGCTAAACAAGTATGGGTAAACTGGTTGATTTCCTTGATGAATTTCGACTTCGACATCTTCATATTTAGCCATCAAGTTTTGAGCCAACTCATTGGCCAGATCTTCTTGACCATCTTCACCGATATAGATCGTGACAATTTCACTATCTTCGTCCAACATCTTATCAAAGGTAGCAGTCAAGGTTTCCATCATATCTGGATTGGAAACAACGATTTTACCATCAACCATTCCAAGATTGTCGTTTTCATGGATTTCAAGACCATCAATAGTGGTATCACGAACGGCTGTCGTCACACTACCTGAAACAACATCTTCCAATGAAGCGCTCATGCGCTCGTAGTTTTCTTCGATAGACTTGCTTTCATCGAAGGCAAGAAGACTGGTCAATCCTTGAGGGATGGTCTTGGTCTCTACTACAGCTGCAGGTTGTTCAATGACTTCTGCTGCTGATTGAGCGGCCATCAAGATATTTTTGTTATTTGGCAAGATAATGATGTTGCGCGCATTCAACTCTTCAACAGCTTTGACAAAGTCTTCTGTTGATGGGTTCATAGTTTGACCACCAGAGATGATGTAATCCACACCTTGCGCTTTGAAGATATCCGCTAATCCGTCACCCGCAACGACTGCGATGATGGCATATTCTTTTGCTTCAGCTGGTTTCGCTTGACGCTCTTCTTTTTCAACTTGTGCTTCGTGCTGGTTGCGCATGTTGTCGACTTTTACCTTGACCAAGCTACCATATTTCAATCCTTCTTGCATAACAAGACCTGGATCTTCAGTATGGACATGGACTTTGACGATTTCATCATCGTTAACGACTAGTAGAGAATCCCCAAGATTGTTCAAATAGTTACGGAATTCATCGTAGTCAAAGTTTTTGACATAGGTTGGACCTTGTTTCAAAGCCACCATGATCTCTGTACAGTAACCAAAGGTGATATCTTCGGTTTCCACATGGCCCGCTACGGACTTGTGGTGCTCTGCGTTGATCATTTCTGACATGGTTGCTGGAGTCGCCACAAATTCTTCAGAAGCGATGAATTCTCCTGTCAAAGCTGATAGGAACCCTTCATAAATGAAGACCAAACCTTGACCACCAGAGTCCACTACACCAACTTCCTTCAATACAGGAAGCATATCTGGTGTTTTGGCAAGAGCTGTCTTAGCTCCTTCAAGGGCCGCACGCATGACTTCGACCGCATCATTGGTAGATTCTGCTTTTTTCTTGGCACCGATGGCAGCACCACGAGAAACGGTCAAGATGGTTCCTTCTACAGGCTTCATTACCGCTTTATAGGCTACTTCAACCCCTGCTTGAAAGGCTGCCGCAAGAGCTGCTCCATCCAATTCATCCTTGTCTTTGACACTTTGGGAAAATCCGCGGAACAACTGAGAAGTAATGACTCCTGAGTTTCCACGCGCTCCCATCAAAAGCCCTTTCGCAAAGATATTTGCTGCTTCTCCAACAGTTGAAGCAGAGCGATCGGCTACTTCTTTTGCACCATTTTCAATGGTCATCCCCATATTGGTTCCAGTATCACCGTCTGGTACAGGAAAAACGTTCAATGAATTGACATACTCGGCTTGTTTATTTAAGCGAGTAGCCCCTGCTTGGACCATTTCTTGAAATAAACTAGTTGTAATTTTAGACACGATTATTCTCCCACAATTTTAATGTTTTGGATATAGACGTTGACTGTATCCGTTGTGATTCCAAGTTGATTTTCTAGACTGAATTTGACACGCTCTTGAATATTTTTTGAGACTTCGCTAATCTTTGTACCATAGCTCAAAACAGTGTAAACATCAACCGCAATACTTCCTGCTTCCGCTGTTTTCACAACGACACCCTTAGAGTAGTTTTCCTTACCTAAGAGAGCTTGGAAATTATCTTTAATCGCGTTTTTGCTAGCCATCCCAACCACTCCAAAAATTTCAGTGGCTGCACCGCCTACAACAGTTGCGATGACATCATCGGTCAATTCAATTTGACCATCTTTTGTATTGATTTTTACTGTCATAATTTCTACCTCAAAAGTATTTTATATTCTATTTTACCATAAAAGAGGGCGCGTGTAAAAGGGATACATCTTTCTCCTATCGGTTGATACAAATGTCCAAAAAGAGGAAAAATGAAGAAAAAAGAAAAGGACCTCCAAGAGATCCTCATTTCTGATTAAACGCGTTCTACTTTACCAGATTTCAATGCACGAGCTGAAGCCCAAACTTTTTTAGGTTTACCATCGATAAGGACAGTTACTTTTTGAAGGTTTGGTTTTACGGCACGTTTGGTTTGGTTCATCGCGTGTGAACGGTTGTTTCCTGATACAGTCTTACGACCAGTGAAATAACATACTTTAGCCATTCTGTTTTGCCTCCTATTAGATCTAATATTACGGATGTGCTAGCACCACATACCGTACTATATTACCAAAAAAACTTTCTCTTGGCAAGACCTTTGAATAAGTTTTTCTTAGATCGGCTTATGAAAAGGAATTCTCACCTACATAGATGATTTCTAGGTTCCCCAGTGAGACCTCTCCGACGATATAAAAGTCTTTGCTGGTTAAATTTCTAGGATTTTCCTGGTGTTGGATAGCTGACAGAGAACTTTCTACATTGACATGAACCCGCCAGTCGCTCGGGACATAGAGACTCAAACTTCCAAGGGAAACATCCACCGCAAACTGAGCTGACGGCCCTTCGATCCGGCAATTGTCAAAATAGATAGAAGCTTCTCCTAAGCTCACATCCGCACTTCCGCCCGTAAAATTCTGGTCATTCAAATACTTGGTCACTGTAGAGAAGGAGACGTCGATGTCATTGCCAGCAGTTTGGGAAGATGATCCTGCTGAGTAGGAGTTCCAAGTCGCTTTTGCTTTTTTAGAGGGCTTAAAGAGAATATTCAGACCAATCACCGCTAAAATAGAAGAAAAGATGACCACCGAGTTGGATACCGGAAGAAAATGATATTGGCCATTAAGGGAGAAGAGGGCCAAGATCCCATATAGGAAGCCCCAGCCAAAGTGCCGCTTCAAAAAACTTGAGAGAGAAAGGACTGCTAGCAAAACAACCCAAGCCAGCGTCCAAATACTGATTTCCCATTTTACAAAATAGCCTTGTAAGAGCACTAGAGCTGCTAGGAGGATTAAGAAAATCCCAATTAATTTATTTTTCATCTTGTTACCTCATTTCCTTTAACCGTTCTTTTAAGAGTTGATAATAGTGTCGGGACACGTGTACCTGTTTGTGGGTTTGATAAAAATTCACTGTACTGGTTCCCGAAAAAGATTTTTCGATGGAATAAATCTGCTTTGTATTGACGATGGTCGACTTGGAGATGCGACAGAAAGCAATCGGCAAGATCTCTTCCAATTCGTAGAGTTTTTGACGAACCTCATAGGCCTCTTCTCTGGTATGCCCATAGATCTTTTCACCATCTGTCTCAAAAAAGAGAATTTCTGACACATCTACAAAGTATTCGCTGCGATCCTTGTAAAAGGTCAGGGGCGTCATTTTTTGCTCCAAGATCAACTGTTGCAAGCGGGCGACATCTTCCGTCAATCGAGGAGCCCGAATGATCATTTCTGGCTCATCCATCTGCGGATCTAATTCGATGCTAACTTTCATAGGACTCCTTTCTTAACCTTTGTTAGTAACATTATAACAGCTGTTCAAAATCTTACAAGTCCTTTTCAGTAAGTGGTTATTTTCAGCCCCTAAGTGGTTATTTCAGACAGCTAAAAAGGACTTGGTCTGAAGAAATCTCTTCCTACCAAGCCCCCAGAGCGAATAAAAGCGGAAGCATTATTTTTCTTTTGGAGCGTCTGGAAAAAGAAAACCTAAACCAAGACAAGCTAAGACCCCAGCAGTAATCACGACCCCATTTGAAATCGGAAGAAGATCATAGATGGCATTGGCAATGATAAAGCCAATCACTGCACAAATCAAACTGGACTTGTAGTCTTTCTTGAGTGCATTTTCAAGAGTAAAGAAAGCAAACAAGACGACTGGAACCAAGGGCCAAAGATTGGCATCTATTTTTGGATAACCAATGATACTAAAGGTGATGACGGCGAGAGCTGCAAGGATAAATCCAAAACCAATTAATTTTTTCATGATACTACCTCTTTTTGTAATGTTATCAGAAGACTAGCTTCTTTTGATAATACTACTATAGCAAACAGAGGCAAGGGTGACAAGGAAATTTGGATAAGTGGTTGAATTATCGGACTATCTGGTTACATGAACATGAATGAGCCAGATGAACTATCCATTTTTAGGGGATGATTCCTCTCCTTCATTAAACAAATCAAAGTCCATGTCGATCGATAAGATTAACGATGAATATGAGAACATCCGATAACTTTTATAATCACTTGATACAAATAAAGCTTTTCGTAAGACCTGGTTTGGAAAGTATGGGTTTCAGTTGGACTAAAAACAGCGTATTATCAAGGCTTTTCAGAACGATATCTACTGATTAATTTCATAAAATATGAATCAATAGATTATAAATAGGGGAATAGTTTAGGTCTGTAAGCATTAAAATAATACACCTAACTTTGATCACCATTTTTTAGTTATTCACTCTTTTTTCGGATAGTGTTTTTAAAGTTATGATGTAAAATGCCGCAATTAAAACACTATACATCATAATCGGAGGATAGAGAATTAAGGATAGAATCAATCCCACTCCTTTAATTATTAGGTCAGGTATCAATAACTTCCTATATTGTGCGGTAGCTTCAAGTAATTCTTTCTGATCTATATTGGGTTTATCAATTACTTTATGTAAAAACCAGTTTGCTACCGTTGAAACAATAACGATCAGTCCATAAAAGAGCTGTGCCGTATGATTCATGAAATGACTACTAACTATTCCAGTAGCATAGGGCATAAATGAAACAAAAAATAAAAGATACAAATCCTTTCAAATTCCTCCCTTTTCAACTTGGCTAACTTGATCTGCATTACCTAGGTCGCTTTGCTTTAAATTATACTTTTTTCTTAAACATTTGATACGAGTAGGTATTTCTTGTGAGTAATTTTCATCAAAAAATTTCGTATATAATCTCCCTATAATCATGGAAAAGTAGTAAAAATAGTTGTTATCCTAGTTGATTAAAAAAATCTCTGATTTCATCATCTTTTATAAAATAATATATAATTTTCCCCTCTCTTCTAGTGTCCAAGATGTTTTGATTGGCTAGTTTACGAAGATGGTGGGAGGCAGATGCCATACTGAGATTTAATAAACAGGCTATATCGCAGACACAGAGTTCTTCGACGGCAAGGAGATAAAAGATGATATTTATCTGTTTATTATCGGTAAATTTTGATAAAATGCGAAGTGATTTTTGGACTTTTTCCTTTTCAAGGTAGTTCGTTGCGGTTGTAACATTTTGTTGATTTATAACATCCACTTGACAGATACTATCTTTTTTCATAATTTTTTCTCCTAGCCTAACACAGCCCATAGCATGTCAAAGCTGTTGTTTTCAATCAGGATATACATCCCCAATCCTAAATAGACAACGGCAATAAACCATCTGCTATATTTTTCCAAAGTTTCTCCAACAGAAGGGACTTGTGCTAATTTTTGGGCAGAAAAAACCAAGAGATAAATCATGACTAGAAAAGTAAGTAAAGTCACTATCAAATTCGCTAAATTTAAGGTGGTAAAATATGGGACAAAGACACCAATATTGTCAGCGCCACAACTTGCAAAAGTAATCATAGCGACTAGAAAAATCAGGTTTTTATTGTCTTTTCGCAAACCATCTTTTGCAATAGCTTCTCCATCAGAATCTCCTAAAAGCAAAACTTTGAGGCCTAGGAAAATTGGAATCAAACCGAGTAAACCTAAAATCTCTTTACTAGGAATATAATTTAAGACAAATGCAAAAAGCAAACTTAGGAATATTAGACTAACAGAGCCTAGAAATTGTCCTAAATAGATGTTAATGATGTCCTTTCTGCTTTTTCTTTTGGCAAAAAATAACATTAGGATAATAAGTAAGTCTACGGCTGTCCCAGAATACAGGATTATTGAAGTAACAATATTTTGAATCATAAAACACCTCATTCAAATATATTTTTGAATGTATTCTAACATTAACCTTTGTAGATGTCAACTTAAAATCCACCAATTAATAATTGCATGTCAATATTTGTATTGTGAAACTAGTTTCAGAAATATATAGTCTTAAAGTATGTCCACTGCCAATGGTTTTTTCAATATTTAAAAGGAGAGAACCAATTTGGTCCTCTCCAGGGTATAATTTTCCACCAACCCACTACAGTTGACAAAGAGCCGTTATTCTCAAATGAGACAACTCCTTTTAGTTTTTATAACCTCAGCTTCTCGGTCTCTTACCTACTTTTAATAGAAAGACTACGAAGGACGATTCTTAAAGTAGTCAGATTGTGCAATATCGAAAGATTAGATGGGCTTAACCAATTTAACAACCCAAATCCAATTAAACTTCCATTTATTACAACTGTTTCTTGAATATTTCTTTGAATTAATTTCTGCAACGATTCAGATAAAGAATTCAATTCCTCGAAGAAATCTAAACGATTATCTAATAATAAAATATCACTCATCTGCTTAGAAATATCAGCACTTTCATTCATCACAACCCCAATATCTGCAAGCGTCAAGGCAGCAGAGTCGTTTAACCCGTCTCCAACCATCAAAATAGTTCGGCCAGCTTTCTGTAATTCCTGAACCAACTGAAACTTACCATCTGGTTTTAAATCAGTATAAACGTTGTCAAATGGCAGATCTTTAACCAACTCTTCTGTTCTAGCCAACGTATCACCAGTTGCCAGAATCAGTTTTTTCCCTTGGCGCTTTAGCTTTTTCAATGCAACTTTCGCCTCGCTTCTCAAGGGAGTGTGGATACAAAACATCCCAATTAATTCTTTCTTATAAGCCAAAAACAATAAATTGTAATGAGTCTTATATTGCTCAATCAAGGCCAGCTGCTCAGAACTAATTCTTACCTGTTCGTCTTGCATTAGTACATAATTTCCAATGACAACCGATTGACCATCAATTTGCGATTTAATCCCTTTGCTTGCAACATACTGAAGCTTGCCATGCATTTCTTCGTGTTCAATGCCTTCAATTTCAGCTTGTTTAACAATTGCATTGGCAATAGGATGATAGATATGTTCCTCCAAACATGCACTTATTCTTAAAATATCTTTCTCAGTATAATCTCCGAAAGGAAGAACCTTTTCAACCAAAGGATAACTCGTCGTGATGGTACCCGTTTTATCAAACAAGAAAGTATCCACTTCCAGATATTTTTCTAATACATCACCATCTTTAATAACCATTTCTCGATTTAGACCTTCCTTTATGGCCGTAAGGTAGGCTACAGGTGTGGATATTTTTAGAGCACATGAAAAATCCACCAATAAAAAGGAAATGGCTTTTGAAAACGAACCTGTTAACAGATAAGTCAAACCAGCACCTAAGAAGTTATATTTTACAACCTTGTCTGCCATCCTAATAAAATGACGTTGTTTTGTCTTCTTACTCTCTTCAGATTTTTTCATCAGATTGATGAGTTGCAAAATACGACTGTTTATCTGATTATCAGTCACACGAATTCTTAACTCTCCTGTTTCCAAAACAGTATTCGCACATACAGAATCTCCCTCTTTCTTTTCAACAGGGAAGCTCTCTCCAGTCAAGGAACTCTCATTGACCATGCCTAATCCTGAAACCACTTGGCCGTCAAACAAGATTTCATTACCTTGGGAGACAACTAATACATCACCTACTTGAACATCAGAACTCTTGATGCTGATGACCATGTCTCCCCGCACTAAGAAAACATCACTTTCTTTAGCAAGAAGGCTTTGTTCCAAATCTGTTGCTGTTTTTTTTAAAGACCACTGATCCAGATGATTACCCAAATCAAGCATAAACATGATGTTGCTAGCTGTCTTGGATTGGTTCATAAACAAGGACAACAAAATGGCCGAACAGTCCAAGACCTCCATGGTTAGTTCCTTGCGCGCTAAAGTTTGATAGGCTTCTTTGACATAACCCAAAGCCTGATAACAAGTCCAAATATAACGAATAGGGTAGGGTACAAAACTTCGAAACAGCAAACGCTTAATCGCTGCACCCGATACAATTGAATAAGCACTCTCTTCTCTACGAATGGGAAGAGTCATCAAGTCCGAAACTTTCCCCTTGTCAATTTTTTTTAAAAAGGCCTCTGCATTTTCTAATACAGAGAAGCCTTCTTTCATACGTAGAGTAAAGTGCTGCTGATCCATATAAAACTGAATAGAGTCGATCCCTTTTTCATCTTTAGCCAAGGAACGAAGATAATCTTGAATATCCAAGGTCAGTGAAAACGATGACGATAATCGGATATGTTGATATCCTCTGTGTAGCACTTTAAAAGACATATTATTCACCTGTCAGGCTATCTAATTGTTCTTCTTTCTTTTCCTGTTCGTATAAATATTTAGCGTCTTGTAAAACATCATCACCGTGTTGTTTTACAACAGAAACAGATGCATCCAGTCCATCTTTCAATTTGTAAGCTTTAGCCAAGGCCTTAGAATAGCCTTTCTTAGCTTCTTTACTTGCTAAGACTTTCAAGCCAAGCGTCCCAAATGCTACCCCTCCTAAGAAGAGAGATGATTTTTTCGCAACTTTTGCGACGTTTAATACTTCTTTTAACATGTTTATTTCCTCCTTGTAACTATTGTAGCGAAAAATGACAGCAAAAGCAATTGCTGATATCTGATATATAGATAAAATTCTCTATACTGATATTTAATTATATTATGATGAAAACAATATACTTTATTTTTTGATACTGTAAATAATTATGTGTAAACACTTAAGTAGAGTTACGGAGTGTTAATTAAATAAGCTTTCAAGTGTATCAGAACATTGACCAAACCCTTTATGGATTCGTTGACTTTGCTTGAAATTATAATCTTCAAACAACGTAACTAAGTAACGTTCCAGAGCCTCCTCATTAGGAAAAAGAACCTTCTTTTTCGTTTGATGTTTGATTTCTTTGTTAAGAGACTCAATGAGGTTTGTCGAATACATGCTGTGCCAAATCTGGTAGGGAAACTGATAAAAAGTTAAAAGATTATCCGTCTTCTCCAGACTTTCCATGACTTTCCTATACTTTGGTTTCCATTCGGCGAGAAAGTCCTCTAAAGCTTGTCCTGCCATTTCTAAATTTTCAGCACGATAAATCATTATAAATTGCCCCAGAATAACCGCTCTATCTGCTCGTTTCACTTTACTAGCTAGATTTCGACTAATATGAATTAAGCAACATTGTTGTTTAGCTAATGGGTGAGCCTGACTGATAATCTGCTCAAGCCCCTTAAAGCCATCTGTAACTACAAGAGAAATCTGTTGGATTCCTTGGTTTTGAAGCTTGTCTAACAGGGTGGACCAAGAAGCATTGTTTTCTTGAGGCAACTGTGCATAGCATATCTCTATGCGACTAAAGTCGCTAGAGCTATCCTAATTGCGCACCGCCAGTTCTCATAGAAAAAAACACCTTGCAAGATGCAAAGTGTTTTCGTTTGTATTCTGCTGTCCAGTAACGAATTAACGTTTACTAAATTGTGATGCTTTACGGGCCTTTTTCAAGCCTGGTTTTCCAAGACTACATTTTAAATGATTTTAAACCACCTCTATATCAATCTCTAGAAAACCCCAAATACTTTTTTATTTCAAAAAACATGAATAAGTTTTATTGAATGAGGGAAATTTCAATCACTTCTTTTTTGAAGGACATATAGCATGATCACTGTCATACCAAACTATATGATAGATACCATTATTAAGCACACCAAATAATCTAATCGTTGAGGTAATTCTCAACGAATACAAACTTTCATGCTGTAGCAGATTCATATCGCCTGCTCTATTTTGTGCTTCTCTAATCATATCTTCAAATGGAATAAAATGATTATTTGTTCCCTTTTTTTTCCCTCCACTTGCACTGTCAATTTCTTGCCAAGTCATGCCCTCAAAAGCTTTCAAAGTTTTGAAAATTTCTTTTTCTATAAAATCTGTATTTAAGAGACTCCATTGATCATGGTCAAAATCAGCTAAATCAAAACTCCATACCGGCTTAGATTGTTTATAAGAGTCAGGATCATAGATTATCTGTGTTTTCTTCTCAAATTCAATATCCTCACCAATATTTGTTCTTTTCTTTTTACCCATTAGAAACTAATCCTGAATAATATTCTTGCATCAATTCTTTTGTTATAATCGCATCACTACGCTCGCCAAGCCCCAGCGATCCACGAGTTTCTACCCATGGACGTTCTTTGTGCGTCAGTTCACTTAGCCAAAACGCCTCCTTAGAACCATAGTCTGAAATTACAATATCTAAGGTCTCTTTTTCAGCAGATGAGAAATTATAATCAGTTTTACGCTCTTTAATTTTATCAGAATTTATCAGAAACTCTCCTCTATGGAATTCATACAACTCTCTACACACTGGACCATTTGCCCAGGCTTGAAAATCCTCATTAAATAACGGAACACCGTCCCATGCTAATGACCAGGCTTGAGCATAATAACATAGCTTTTGTAATTTCATAGTTGACATATCACCAAGTTTATCCAATATATAAAATGCTACATCAAACACTGTCGCCATTATAAATCTCCTTATATTATCTAGCCTCAATTTCATTTCGATTATAACATAATTCTCCACCTAGTTCCAGAATTCTTCTTAGATTATTATTCTCACGTATCTTTCCGAAAAATAAGTATTTTCCTGAAAGATGAATATGTTTGTTTTTACAGATTTAAAAACTAGCCCCTTACATAAATAAGAATTACTTTCAATAAATGTTAATAGGTTTAAACGTTTTATAAATCGTGATGCTTCACGAGATTTTTTAATACTGGTGTGAAAAATGTTAGCTTATGATAAATCAAAATCGTGTGATACTAGTTTTTAATTAACTTTCTTTATAGCCGTTTCTACTACAGTACCATCATCAATTACTAATAATTTTATAAAAGAAATTGCTAAGTAATTTATATCCAAATTATATTTTTTGTCTAGTTTATTAGTATAATCAACGTTATCCTTTAAAATCATTTTTCTTTCTTTGTCATATATATATATACCAATTACAGCACTATCAGAATATCCGTTCAATAAGCTGTTAATAGTGATTATAGATTTATTGAAATTTTGTTTATTATCTAATACAACATCAATATTATAAACATGGAGATTAGGAATACTATAAATAATACTCTCTGAGATTTTATCCAGGATTGGATCTAGTCTCAAATTATTATTCTGTGTTTCCTCTATACCTGGATATACCTTAATTATAAGTTCATTACTATCCGGACATAGTATATTTGTAATTTCAAACTCTAAATACCTTTCAAATCCCTTTGAAAAACCAACAAAGAATCCATTTAGCCAGATGTAAAAAGGAAAATTAAAACTTCTCAATCTTAAGATATTTTTTTTGTTAATTAATGTATCTTCAGCTTTAAAATTGTTGACCAACGTTACTAATTCCTGTTCATTGTTGCTAGTTTTTGTATTGAAATCTGGTATTTTGTATATCCAATTACTATTTAAATGCATCATATCCATTTGAATATATTCAAATTGTTTTATATCTACATATTTATTATAAAAATAATGCTCAGAATGTTCCGGTAGCTGATTTATTCCTTTTATAATAGAATTTTTTAACCAGCTATATTCCACCTCAAAATTTTTCATCATTTATTCCTCTTTGTAGAACAATATACAATCGTATGCCTACACCTACTTGATCTGCCACATTAAGAAAACAGAGTCTGTTTTACCAGACTCTGCAAAACCTATTTAGTTGCTGGTTGTTGTTGGGTGATACAGTGAATGTTACCTCCACCATATGCAATCTCTGTAGTTTCAACTCCGACAACTTTACGATCTGGGAACATTGCTTGAACTTGTTCAACTGCTAACGCGTCATTTTCATCACCGTATTGAGGTAGAATAATTCCTCCATTTACTATTAAGAAGTTCAAATATGATGCGATTGCAACTTCTCCTTCCTCTCTTGGAATAGCTCCTTCTGAATAATCAATCGTATCTGCATCTTTTAGATAACATGGTTTCTTCGTAACACACATTTTATGTACTTTTAATTTTCTACCTTTTGCATCTGTTTGTTCATTTAAAAATTCAAATGCAGCCTTAGCTTCCTTATAGAACGGATGATTTTCATCTTCAGTATAAATGCAGGCAACTTCTCCAGGTTTAACAAAACATGCTACGTCATCAATGTGCCCATTTGTTTCATATGGATCAATCCCATCTTTCACCCAAATTACTTTTTCACAATTTAGATAGTCTTTTAATTTTTGTTCAATTTCCTCTTTTGATAAATGTGGGTTTCTACTTGGGTGTAGTAGGCACATTTCAGTAACCATAACTGTACCCTCACCATCGACGTGAATTGATCCACCTTCTAAAACAAAATCCTCTGTTTTATAAGAATCAGTATCTGTTAATTCACAAACCTTTCTTGCAACAAGAGCATCTTGATCCCAAGGGAAATAAAGCCCGTCAACTAGACCTCCCCACGCATTAAACTCCCAATCCACTGCACGACGTTCACCTTTATCATTTATGAGGAATGTTGGACCACAGTCACGAATCCAAGAATCATCATTGGTCATTTCTATGACTCTAATGTTTTCACAATCAAGTGCTGATACCCGAGCTATAGCATTTTCAAATTGAAGGGGTGGTACACAAAGTGAAACTGGCTCAAATTCACTAATGGCTTTAGCTACATCTAAGAATGCTTTTTGAGCAGGTTTTGCTCCCAAACGCCAATTATCATTTCGCCATGGCCATAACATCCAAATTTGTTCTTGCTTTTCGAATTCTCCTGGCATTCGAAATCCATCAACTTTAGGGGTTGTCCCTACAATACGTTTAGACATCACAAGTCCTCCTTTTATTGTATTAGTATTAAGTCGCTATCATTTTTTAATTTTCTTAACACGAATAATAACCTCACCTAAGACTAGGCAAATGAATGAACCAATAGTTACAGGTAACTTATCAGCTAATGTTACTTCGTCAAATGATAATGGGAACGCTGTAAATAAGAGAGAGATAAGAATCATAATAATCGGAATGACTACCATAATTTTTAAAACAAAACTACTTCCTCCAACTTTAAATGGGCGAGGAGTTTCTGGATCTATTTCTCTCAGTTTATAGAATGCTGGAAAAACAGGTACATAAGAAAGTAGAAACATCACAAGATTTAATGAGAAAAACGCCCAAAATAGATCCTGATTTGGTAGTATCGGTGCAATGATTACTACAAGTGTTGCAACAAAACCATTTGCTAAGGCAGATCCAATCGGCATATTATTTTTCTTACTACGCTTTGCAAAGAACTTTGGCATATCTCCATTTTCAGCAGCATAACATGCTGTGTTATTCACACCCAGTGACCATGAAATCATATTTCCAAAGAGTGTTAACAAGAACATGAATGCCATCAAAATTATGAACCATCCGTCCTCAGATCCTGTCAAAAGCTTAAAGCTATCCATCATACCACTACTAGTGGAAATTTTATCTACAGGAATCGCTACCCCTATACCAAATGCAGAAAATATATAAATAGCCGCAATAACTAAGCCTGCAACAATTATAGATTGAGGTATTTGTTTTTTAGGATTCTCCATATCATCTGCACATGTACAAATAACTTCAAAACCAAGTAGATTAAAAATAATAACAGATATAAATGATAAACTGTTTAAATCAAATGATGGTAAAAGTGACTCTAATGTAATTTTATTAGCCATTCCTTTTGTGAAAGCAATATACAGTCCCAAAAATCCAACTAATAAAGCTAATATCATTTTAATAATTGCTGCACCATTGAGGATCCACACGCTATCACTTGCTGGATAAAAGCTTATCCAGATGATTAACCAAATAAAAGCAAGTTCAATTAATAATGTCCAGAACATTGAAAACTCAATTCCTGTAATTGTCTTCAACAATTCTGGAGTCATAACTGCCAACGAAGCTAACCACAATGGAAAATTAATCCAATAATACCATGAGGTACGAGCTCCCCATCTATGCCCAAAAGCCTTTGTCACCCAATCATAAATTCCCCCATCACCTATATAAGTAGTACCTAATTCAGCTGAGATCAATCCATATGGCAACAAAAAGGCAACTAATAAAAATAACCACCAGAAGAATTGAGAATTCCCAATTGCTGCTACGGGAGCAGCAGCTTCTGCAACAAACACTACGCAAATTACTGTTAATACTGTCGTGAATAAACTAAATTTTTTCTTTTCTTCCATTTTTTTCTCCTTCCTTTAAGAGGAGACTTGAGGCATTATAAACACTAAATAAACTGAAATATCCTTTTATTTCAAAAATGATTCCAATTCTGATTTAGCTGCTGATTGTTTTTCTATGTCATATGGATGTCGTTTTTCAAAATCACGAAGTAAATAAACTAGGATACCCCGCATGGAAGTCAAACGATTTTCCGCTTCATCAAAACACACTGAATTTGGTCCGTCCATCACTTCATCAGACACTTCTTCTCCACGTGTGGCAGGCAAACAGTGCATAAACTTACAATTTTCTCCAGCTTTAGCCATCATTTCTGAATCAACATGAAATTTAGGATAGAAAACTTTCATACGTTCTTCTTCTGATAATTCTGCTTCATACAAGCCATACCATACATCAGTATATAAGAAATCTGCACCTTCGATTGAAGCTATGTCATCAGTTACTAAATATTTACCACCTGATAGTTTGCAAATTTCGTCGTATTTTGACTTATGCATATCATTTAATTGGAATCCCTTCGGCCCAAAATGAACAAATTCCATACCCATTTTCAATGTTATTAATCCTAGTGAGAAACATACTTGAGTTGCATCACCAACAAACACTACCTTACAATCTTCTAATTTTTTTCCATTCGGTAAATTTTCAATAATCGTAATCAAATCTCCCAATTCTTGTGTAGGATGATTATAATCACTCATACCATTAATAACCGGAACTTGTGAAAATTTTGCCAAATCAACTACACTCTTATGACGTTCTACACGTGCCATAATAATATCAGTCAATCGAGACACAACTGTTGCTGTATCTTCTAATGTTTCATGACCTCCTAGTTGAATTTGACCAGGTGCTAAATATTGTGCATGCCCCCCAAGCTGTGTCATAGCTGTTTCAAAAGATATCCGTGTCCTTGTAGATGATTGTTGAAAAATCATGCCTAAAGTTTTATTTTTCAACAAAGGTGGATAATAGCCATTCTTAATACAGGCTTTAATCTTGAGAGACAAATCAGCAATTTCTAAGAGTTGTTCTTTAGAGAACTCTTCGGTTGTGATATAATCAATTTTATTGCTCATAATTGAGACCTCCTGTGTTGTTATGTTTTAATGATATTGCAAAAAAACACAGTTTACGATAAACTAAAAGGTGTAAACCCTATTTTTTTAAAGTTTAAGTACTAAACCCAGTGTTTCTCTTTTAAAAAAATAAATGCTATTTTAAATATAAACTTTTATTTTATTGCTTTTCAATAAAGTTTAGAGTTTTGATTAGTTTCACGTACCAGATGGAGGCTAAGTATGATTGAAATAGTTTATATATACAATGTATTTCTAATAATGCTGTATACTTTGACTTTTGGTTTTGTATTGACATATGCTTTAAATTCCGAAGAGGAAAAGAAATACTTATTTTTTGCAGTTAGCTTATATCTGGTTTTTTTTATATTTGATAATCTGATCCTATCAATGACAGAAATATTCAAAGATTTCGGAAACTCATACAACCAGCACTTTCTAGGCGTCCCTTTTGTTAAAACTGTCATATACCTTGTTAATAACATGTGCCAGTTTTGGATAGTTGCTAAACTGAGAAAAGAAACACCTTCTATAATCCATTACAGCTTTATTTGTATTACTTTCATATGGATGGTATTCCCAATTCTTAATAACTCTCCTTTGAGAGTGTTTATGTACTATCTTCCCAACCAGCTCCTTTTGATTTATACTGGCATATACGCAAAAAGAAATCTAATATCTTTAAACGTTAGTAATAGAAATAAACGTTACTTAAAAACAATTTCTCATATCGGAGTGATATTTGGATTTCTAATTATCGTAGAAGATCTATTTGTCATTTTTAATATAGATTCATATGACTTATTAAATCTAAGGATTCAAAATAGAAACATATGCGAAGATATGTTCACTATTACTGTTTGTTTTTTGATTATGAAATATATACTTTCTGATTGGAAAATTATTTCAAATGTAGAAGAACAATTAAATTCACCTGATGTGTCAAAAAATATCAATAATAATAGTACTTTAGATTTATTCTACGAAAAGCTACATTTAACAGAGCGTGAGCAGGAAATTTTTTCACTATTACTAGAACATAAAAGCAATCAGGAGATTGCTGACCAATTATATCTTTCAGTTGGGACTGTAAAAACTCATGTACATAATATTTTTATGAAACTTGAAATTACTAAACGAAATCAACTTTTTGAAGTATACAGTTCCTTTGAAAACCAACATCCTGAACTATAATAAAGTAACTGATCCCCTAAAAAATAAAGACATCTGATGTACTCGTTATCAGATGTCTTTTTACTTATTCTTATTGTAAAATATATTTTTGCTAATATTATTTTCCGAAAAATGTCTCTTTTCTGGAAAGATAGTTTTAAGCATTACTAAAATGGCTCTAGAATATTGATAAAACCATTCCCATATTAACTAAGACTACGATCATACATTACAAGAAAAGATTAACGATGAGTTTGAAAACATCCGAAAACTTTTATAATAATTTGGTACAAAAAGTAATTCAACATCAAAAAAGCCCATCACTAAGGGCTTTGTCTTGTATCATTTGATGCCGAATGCAGGAATCGAACCTGTGACCTACGCGTTACGAGTGCGTTGCTCTACCAACTGAGCTAATTCGGCGATTACCCCTATAGTATAGCACTCTAAGAATGGATGTCAAGCACTTTTAGTTGATCTTTTTAATCAAAATCTGACAAGGATTTTTAAGATCCCATAGTTGAGGAAAAATCTCTAATTTTTTAAAATCAAGACTGCGATAAAAGACATTTGTTCGGTCATAATCTTTATTTGAACCTTCTGCGACTGTTTTGACCTGTAGGTAGTCCACTTGTTTGACTGCTTCTCTTTCTATAGTCGTAATTAATTCCCTTCCAATTCCTTGACCTTGGAATGTTTTTTTCACGCCTAGACAGTCAATTTCAGCACAATCTTCACTCGAATATGATAAGCTTATAAACCCTACTACATCACTTTCTTGATAAGCAACCCAAACTCGTAAATCCTTAGCTCCTTCGATGTAGGCTTGCGTGCTTTCTGGCATTCCAAACCATTCTGGCAAATCCTTTAAAACCTCAGCGACAACTGCCATTTTTTGCTTTTCATCCTTAACTTCTTTAATAACAAGCATCATAAGTTCCTTTCTTGATTTTAGTCTTACTTTAGCTCTTACGAACCTGCACTTTCGTATGCATCTAATCCCCTATCCCAGAGTTTCAGAGAGATGCAAAAGAAGATAAGAGAAATCAGAAGCAAACCACCAATATTAAAGAGTCCATCCTTGTCCTGCAAGAAATAGCTGGCAGGATAGTAGGCCGTAAAGGCGAAAGGTACAATAAAGCTAATTAACCAACGAAGGAGCGAATTGTAAATGGAAATCGGGTACTTGGCAAAATCATTAAACATATAGAAAATGTAAATCATGGCGCCTGACTGCTTGGTCCAAAAAGCGATACTGGCTGTCGCGATTTTCAAAGAAGTATAAATCAAGGTTGCAAAAGGAATGCAAACTAGAAAAATCAGAAATTTCGGTAGAGTCCAAGCAATGCTAGAGACCGTTGTCGCTAGTAAAATTCCACCAACCAAGAGTTCACCCAAGGCATCAATCTGAAAGGTCTCGACTAGGATATGAAAGAGAGGATTGATAGGACGAGTTAGATACTTATCAAATTCCCCTTTTCGGACTAAGCGTTGACCTAGTGCCCAGAGATTGTCAAAAAAGAGATGATCTAATCCCTTTGGAATTAAGGAAAATCCATAGATAAAGGCAATCTCTTGAAAGGTCCAGCCTTCTAGCGAGGGGATGTGTTGAAAGATGACATTGAGAAACAAGAGGTTCAAGCCTTGAGTCAGAAAGACTCCCAACACACCAACCACAAAATCGACCTTGTATTCCATGATTTGCTTGATGTATTGTCTGATAAAAATCAGATGCATGCGTTGATATTTTTTCATACTAACCTCCTTGAATGGTGATGAAGGACTGGACTCGTTTCCAAATCAACTGAGACAAGCCTAGCATCACTAAGAGCCAGAAGAACTGGAGCAAAAGCCCTTGAAGAATCTGACTGGCATCGTATTTCCCAACAATGATCATAACCGGAGTGTAAATCAAGGATGAAAATGGCAATAAGGAGAGAATATCTGAAACCACCTTTGGAAAAAACGTCAAGGGAATCAAACTGCCAGACATAAAGGCCACTATTGAAGTCTTGAGTAGATTGGAACCCCATAAATTTTTAAATACAAAGGCTGAAAATCCAAAGCAGATATTAAAGAAAAAGTTAATCAGATAAGCTAGAGTTAAGCTAAAGAGATAAAGGACAGTTAATCCCAACACTTCTACAATACCTTGCCCAGATAAGATTTTCATCAAAACAATGACACTTAAAAATGGCAGTCCAACAGAGATAAAAATCAACCACTTGGAGCCAAGTTCGGTGAAAAGGTAAGAGGCCGCAAAATGCACTGGTCTCAGCAAGCGCATGATAATGGAGCCATCCTTGACCTCCTCCCCAATCATAAAGGAAGAATCCGACCTAGTCAGAAGATTAGTCACAAAACTCATGATGATGTAGAGGGTGATATCCGCCATACTGAAGCCCTGAATCAAAGTCTCCTGGGAGGAGTCAAAGACTGCCTTCCAGAGATAAAAGGCCACAAAAGCTCCCATGACATCACCAATCCGATAGAGAATAAAGTTGACTCGATAGCTAATCAACTCCTGAATCCCTGCATTGATAAAGGGTTTATAACGTCTCCACAATTTGACCATCTTAGAGCTCCTTTCGATAGAAGCGACGGATAATATCTTCAATATCCGTATCTACCATCTTCAAATCACGGACTTCAAAATCAGACAGGGTTTGCTTGATAATATCGGCCGACTGGTAGCGGGAACTATCGAATTCAATATTGAGAGTATTTCCTTGTCTATCAATGGACATATCAGGTAAGCCTTCATAATGAGAGACAAGATGACCTTGACCTGGTACCAGTTCAAAGGAGAGAGTCTTCATCTTGCCAAAGGTCTCCTTGAGCTGACTCACCGTTCCATCAAAAATCTCTTGCCCCTTATCAATCATAAAAATCCGATCACAGAGTTGCTCAATATCACTCAAATCATGAGTAGTCAAGAGAATAGTTGTCTCTTCCTCCTGATTTATCTGGGTGATAGCACGTCGAATGTTGTCCTTGACCGACACATCCAAACCAATAGTCGGTTCATCTAAAAAGAGAACTTTGGGATTGTGAAGCAAGGAAGCCGCAATATCCGCCCGCATCCGTTGACCTAGTGAAAGAGTCCGCACAGGATCCTTGATAAATTCCTTCAAATCCAAAACTTCATTCAAAAAGTCCATGCGCTTATGAAAAAGCAAGTCCGGTACATCATAGATCTCTTTCAAAACCGTGTAGGTCTCTTGCAAAGCCAAATCCCACCATAGCTGGGTGCGTTGTCCGAAAACGACTCCAATATCCTTGACATAATCTTGGCGATTATCCTGAGGAATCTTGCCGTTAATCCGACAAAAGCCAGATGTGGGCTTCAAAATCCCTGTCAGCATTTTGATGGTGGTTGACTTCCCAGCACCATTTGCCCCGATAAATCCTAGAATCTGCCCTTTTGGAACTTCAAAAGTTAAATCCTTGACCGCTTCAAAAGTCTGCTTTTCAGGATGAACAAAGGAGCGCAAGGCTCCCTTTAACCCCGGCTCCTTAACTGTCTTCACAAAATTTTTCTGAAGATGTTGCACTTCTATCATTGCCATATCTATCTCCTTATCGTAAGAAGCAACATTGTATTTTTGACTACAAATATTCTAAATCCTTACTTTCTACACTTTCTCAATATTATTACAGAAGGCTTTATACCAACCTATTATAATCTAATAAAAAAAGGAATGCAAGCGTTTGCTTATCGATTATGAAATTAGAGATTTCTCTCTTAAAATGAAACTTTTAATCAAAAATTCTGTTAAATAGTTTCCTTAAGACACCAAAAAACCTGCCCTTAGGGGCAGGCTACGAATTGTAAAAAGGCAAACTATTTTGATCAATCTCCATCATAATCTCCTGATATTAACTCAACAATTTAATTATATCATGTAAAAACTATATTGACCCTCCAAACAAAAAATTATTACTAGAAATGAGTGAATTGTTTTGTTTACAATAAACACTTTTCCAAAAAAGACCTACCCTTACGGATAAGCCTTCTTACATGTTTATTTCTTTATTCAATTACTTGGCTTTCTGCTACTTTCTTGTACCAGTGAGCTGACTTCTTCGGATAGCGCTCTTGGGTTTCAAAGTCCACATAAAAGAGACCATAGCGTTTTTCATAACCATTAGACCAAGAGAAGACGTCCATGAGTGACCAAATGAAGTAGCCTTTGACGTTTGCTCCATTCGCAATCGCATCGGACAGAACTTCCAAGTGTTGTTTCACATAATCAATCCGTCCATCGTCATAAACCGTATTGTCCACAAACTCATCTTTGTAGCCCAGTCCGTTTTCAGTGATGTAGATTTTCTTATAGTTTGGATAATCCGCCTTCACACGCATGATCTGATCATATAGCCCTTGAGGATAAATGATCCAGTCCCAGTCAGTGCGAGGTACATAGTCAGGAGCTACACGACGACCAACACCTTTAATTTGGTACTTAGAGCTTCCTTTTTCCCCTTTACCGTTGTGGATGATTTCAGTTTCACCATCAAAGGCTTCCATCCAATCACTCATGTAGTAGTTAATTCCAAGGAAGTCATTCAGGTCTTTAGCTGCTTCAAGTGCCACAAAGTCTTCCTCACGAAGATCCAAGCTACCACCATTAACTGAAAGAATGTGGTTTACACCTTCCATGGTTTTATCGGAATAATGTCCAAGGTAGGTTGCATCTAGAATAAACTTGTTATGGATGATATCTTCCAATTCAGCCGCCCGAACGTCTGCTGGATTTTCTGGATCCAACGGATACTTAGTTGGAAGAGCGTGCACAACTCCAATTTCACCTTCATACCCTTTGTCTTTATACAATTTCACAGCTCGGGCATGCGAAACCATCATATTGTGGTGTGATTGGAAAACTTTGGCAAGGTCATACTGAATCCCTGGAGGGAATTTTCCTACTAAGTATTGACCATCACCGATTGGTCCAATTTCATTAAAGGTTGTCCAATAGTTGACTTCTGGGAATTCTTCAAAACAGAAGGCAGCATAATCTACGAAGTGTTCGATATTTTCACGATTCAAGAAGTCTCCGTTTGAGTGAAGAGCTTCTGGTGTATCAAAGTGATGGAGGGTTACAAAAGGCTCCACATGGCGTTTGTGGCATTCCGCAAATAGATTGTGGTAGAATTCTACCCCTTTTGGATTTACTTCACCATAGCCAGTTGGGAAAATACGTGACCAAGCGATCGAAATCCGGATACCGTTTACGCCATATTCTTCAGCCAACTGTAAGTCTACTGGATATTTATGGTAGAAATCGCTTGCTGGTTCTGCTGTATACCAATAGTTATCAGCTAAGTATTTGTCCCAAGCAACTGGTCCTTTTCCGTCAGTATGGGTAGCTCCTTCTGCTTGATAGGCAGCCGTTGCCCCACCAAAAATAAAATCTTTAGGAAGTGTTTTTGTCATTTTTTCACCTATTTCTTGATTGGATAAAATGAAAAGTGAGGGGAGAGGAGTTAGTGAGCCATCCATCTCCATCTCACTTCTTGTTCCAAGCCACCGAATTGTGACATGAGGAGGTAAAAACGATATATTTTTACCGACGAATTAACAAGTCGATTAGGAAAATCGCCATAGCGATTTCCGTTACGATAGGAGACTGTTTCACAGTCCCTATCGTTAATCGAATTGAGCTTGAACAAAGGCTAGAGCACCTTGTCCATCGCGTGTCAATTTAATGTACTGAGCACCTTCTGTCTTAGCCAATTTGATGCCTAGTTTATCTGTTTCAGCCTTCATATCTTCGAAGTTGGAAGCAACCTGAGGCGCCAAGATAACAAGGTCAAATTCTGGCAACATTTCACGGTGGGCTCCATAGCCACCTGCTGCAGCTTTAACTGGAACTTTATACTCTTCTGCGGCTTTATTCAAAGCATTGGCAAGAAGACCACTTGTTCCACCACCCGCACAAAGAACGAGGACGTTTGTTTCTTCAGTAATTGTATTTTGTGCTGGTTCTACTCCAGCTTTTGCAAGAATAGCATCTGCTTTTGCAGTGTTAAAGTTTGCAGCTACTTTATCTTTTAATTCATCATTAGCTTTACCCGAACGCTCTTCTTCAAGAATTTGTTCATCATAAACCTTGAGGAATGGATAGTAGATAACAATATCTACTACAATTAATAATGCTGCAAGAGCGAATGATAAGAACTGGAAGTTTGTACCAAGAACAATACCAAGAGGTCCTGGTGTAGTCCATGGAAGGTTGGCAGTAAATGAGTTCATGCCAAGTGTTTCAATAAAGAACTTAAAGATCCATACGTTTGCAATTGGTGCAAAGATGAATGGGATAAAGAAGATTGGGTTCAAAACAAGTGGTGCACCAAACAAGATTGGTTCGTTTACACCAAAGAATGTAGGAACTACTGAAGCGCGTCCAATAGCACGATTTCGTTTCGATTTACACAACCACATAAACATGAATGGAACCACAAGAGTTGCCCCTGTACCACCCATAGTGACGATAAACATTTGTGTACCAGATGTAAGGATCTTATCAGCGTGCATACCTTGTTGAAGAAGGTTCAAGTTGACTTCAGCATTTGCATAAGTGATTGCTGCAATCGCAGGCTCAACGATAGATGGGCCATGGATACCAATAAACCAGAAGAATGCAAAGGCACCGAAAATAATCGTAATACCAACATAACCGTCTGCTGCTGAGAATAGAGGCGCAAGAAGAGTACCAATAGATTCAGCTACTGTTACACCAAGACTACCCTTCACAATCAGTTCAAGTCCATAAAGGAGAACGACAGATACAGTGAATGGGATCAAGTCTTTAAATACTTGAGAGATATTTGGTGGAACTTCGTCTGGCATGCGAATAGTAACATTATTTTTCACGCAGACTTTGTAAACATTAACGGTAACGAAGGCTGCAATAAAGGCTGTCAAAAGACCTTTTGTTCCCATGAAGGCAGTCAGGAAACCTCCTTCTTTCGCTGGTTCAGCTGCCATTAGAAGGAAACCAACCATAGATGCCAACATGGTTGACAAGAAGTTGATCTGGTTTGTTGCAGGTAAATCACGATTGACAGAATCTGTCAAAGCTTTGGCTGTAGTTCCACCTACGAAGAAAGCCAGAATTCCCATCGAATAGCTATAAGGTGTCATCAAGAAGTTTTCAATTTCTTTTGACCAATGGAAGCCCCATGCATTTGGAACATAGGCAATCAAGATAAAGATAGATGAGAATAAGATGACTGGCATCCCTGCGATAAATCCATCACGAATCGCACGCAAATATTTATTACGAGAAATCTTCTCGAAGAAAGGTTTTCCTTTCTCAATTAATTCAATTAATTTATGCATTATTTTACTCCTCTTTTGTATAGTTCAATGAGATGATGAATCACATCTTTTAATAGGATTGTTGTCATTAAGTGGTCCTGCCCATGCATCATGGTAATGCTGTAGGGGAGGTCTTCTCCTGCTGCTTCTTGCGCTAGCATAGTTGTTTGAGACTTGTGAGCCTCTGCGATACAGCTTCCTGCTTCTTCTACCAAGCTTTCCGCTTGAGCGAAGTCACCCTTCTCAGCCGCCTTGAGGGCCTCCAAGAGTTTAGAACGAGCATCCCCTGCATAGGCAACGATCTCAAAACCTAATAGTGTCATTTCTTCTTTGGTCATGACCAATTCCTCCAATTTGAATTTCTTAATTTTTAAAAGTTGTTACAATAAGCGTTGAATGTGCAAGACCAGATAGACCCGTTCACTCTTGTACAAGTCAACCCCGGTCTCCCTAGAAATCACATCATAAATCTTGGAACCAATCTCAAAGGCTTTAGGATAGGAGCTTTTGATATGTTCCTCCATATCTAGAAGCGATTGATTATCATCCCGATTGCGATCCAGGTAATCCAAGAAGTAGTTAAGATGAATCATGAAACGATCATAAAAGTTGTTGTTGGTCTCGGTTCGTTTGATTGAATAACTATCCAAAACCTCTTCCACAGCTTTTAAGATTTCTTTGCGCTGGTCCATGGAATCCACAACCTCCGCTCCATTTTCACCTTCTGCGTTGATGAAATGATAGGCGATACGAGTGACCTCATCTTCAGGGAAGCTAGTTGTGAGCTTCTCCCGATAGATATCGACTGCCTCTTTAGCAATCTCAAAAGCCACTGGGTAGTTTTCTGAGATATCCAAAAGATTACTTTCCTTATACCTGCCTTGAGTCACTGCCTGGTAAGAGCAAAACATGTGGTCGGTCAAGGTCACATAGATATATTCTTGAACGGGGTAGTGATACTTTTTGCTCAAGTAATCGATCATCTCGTAGGTCACTGTGATGAAGTCTAATGGAACATCTTTTAACAGAGTCATAAAGTTCTCTCGGGATTCCTCTGTTTTCATCCGAAAGAGCTTTTCTACCTTTTCTTTAGGGACTAGGTCGCCCTTCTTTTTGCCAAAAACGATTCCTTTTCCAATGACAATCAGTTCTTCCCCTTTGTCATTCCTCACCAGAGCAACATTGTGATTGAGTGGATTCAAAATCCGATACATGGTACTCTCCTTGCTAGTTTATTTAAGGTTTAGGGTATAAAAAATGACCACAAATGAGATCAGAGAGGTTTCTCCCCGATTCATCTGTGATCATGCGTAATCTAACTTACTAACACTCACCTTGTATTCACTTATGGATTAAGTATAGCACACGCTTTTGTTTTTGTAAACCCTTTCTTAACAACTTTTTAACTTTTTTGTTTTTTTCTAACAAATAGCTGTTTATCGTTGTATTCTCTGGGCTCTTCAAGGAAATTCGAACGCCCATCGTTAAAGGAGTGGTCTACACTGTTAAATACGCTCTTTCCAAGAAGTTGCGACTTGGTCCAAGACTTGGTTGAGTTCTTCAATGTTGCGACGACCTTCAGTACGCAACCATTCACGAGCTGCTTCTTCCCCATTCTTGATGTAGGCTTCTACAGATCCAGCCCAAGTTGCACGGCCACAGAGAACTCCATTAAAGTTTGCTCCTGCTTCATGGGCAAAGACTAAAGTTTCTTGGAAGAGTTTTGCAGAAACACCTGCACTCAAGTAGATGTATGGAAGGTTGGTTGCTGCTTCTTGTTCTTTAAAGAAGGCTGCAGCCTCTTCACGGCTATGAACGATTTCCCCATCGCCAAAGCCTTCTACGTATTTGACGTTGACAGGAACTTCTACTTTCAAAACATCGATGTTAAAGCGTGGGTCTGAGAAGACTTTCATCGCTTCGATGACTTTGCGAGGTTTCACTTTAGCGTATTCTACAGAACCTGCATCAGCGATTGTTTCATCGTAAGCCAAGATTTCAAGGAAGAATGGAATTTCTTCTGCCGCACATTCTGAACCGATGCGTTCGATATAGGCTTGTTTTTCTTGGTTGAGTTCTTCTGCACTATCCACATCATAGTAGAGCAAGAATTTCACTGCATCTGCGCCCTGTTCTTTGATGCGTTTAGCTGACCAAAGGTTAAGGCAGTCTGGCAGACGTTTTGTGCTAGAAGTGTCGTAGCCAGTTTTTTCATAAGCCAACAAGAGACCTGCTTCTGCATCCAAGACCTTGGTTGCTGGAAGTCCATACTCAGGGTCCAAGAGCATAGAAGATGCGAATGGTGTCAATTCTTCAGCCACTAGGACCTTCAACTCTTCCATTTGAGCAACGGTTGGTTCTGTGTCTTGGTATTGAGCCATTAGGCGTTTCAAAGCGCCACGTTGGTCAAAGGCCAAGGCTGAGATCACACCCTCTTTGGTGCTCAATTTTTCTAAATAGTTGCGTTTTTGTTCTGTTAATACCATCTTATACCTCTTTTACATTTATCTGTTGATACAAATCATCATAGCGATGAATATTGATATGGCCTGTTGTTGCTTCTTGAGCATTCAACATGCCAAGGACATTGGCTTTGGTTAAAAGTGCTTGGTCGTCTTCCTGATGATAGAGAGCTGAGGCAATCCCAGCAACTGTCGAATCACCAGATCCTACTGGATTGATCACTTCAATTTTTGGAATGTCCACTTTATAGAAGACATCTCCGTGTTTGGCAAAAGCACCGTCAGCTCCTAGGGAGACGATGACCCAGTCAATCCCTTTAAACAAGTTAGATTGAAGGACCTCTTTTAATTGATCCAGATCCTTGGTCACCTCGTAGCCCAAGAGTTGAGACAACTCTTCATTATTGGGCTTGATAACCGTTGGTTTAATAGGAGCTGCTAGAGCTTTTTCCAAGGAAACACCTGAACAATCAAGAACAACTGGTTTTCCTGCCTTCTTAGCACGCTCTACTAATTTCACATAATAATCAGCTGGTAAACCAGCTGGTAAACTTCCTGAGATAGCAACGACTGCTACATCTGGAAGCAAGGCTTCAAAGTGAGCCAGAAATGCTTGCCCTTCTTCTTCAGAAACAGACGGACCTTTTTCCAGGATTTCAGTTTGTTGTCCTTCGTGAAGGATCGCAATACAATTCCGGGTCTCCCCTTGAATTTCAAAGAATTCTTTGCCGATTTCCTGATCCAGATGGTCCAAGATAAATTGGCCTGTTGAACCACCAATCAGACCAGTCGCTGAGACAGGATCTCCAATCTCTGCTAGGACCCGTGTGACATTGAGTCCCTTACCACCTGCGGTTTTGCTTACCTTGTCAACTCGATTGACCGTATCCAAGTGTAAAGTTTCTAATGGATAGGAAATGTCGATTGAAGGGTTCATGGTTACCGTTAGTATCATAGACTCACCTCTTAGTCGTGGTATTCCCCACGGTCCCATTTTTCAAGGAATTCTGTGAAGAAATCCTCATCTTCTTGATGGTCGTTGTGGGTTTCCAAATGTTGAATCTTGGCAATCAATTTCTTGTTTTCTTCACTTGGTTTGTATTCCGCATGGATGAAGGCTTCCAAAATGTCACACATCAGAAGTTCTCCTGTGACCTTCCCACCAAAACCAATCACGTTGGCATTGAGTTCCTCTTTGGCATAAAGAGCAGAGGTCATATCGCGGACCAAGGCTGAACGGACACCCGGAACCTTGTTAACCGCGTTGTTAATCCCAACACCAGTTCCACAGATACATACACCAAGATCTGCTTGACCACTCACTACTGCTTCCCCAACCTTCTTCCCAAAAATTGGATAGTGGGTCCGAGCATGGTCATAGGTTCCGAAGTCAAGGACTTCATAGCCTTTTGATTTCAAAAACTCGGAAACAGCCATTTTTTCATTTGTGACAATATGGTCACATCCAATTGCAATTTTCATTTTTCGTCCCCCCTTAGCACATCTTGTTGAGCATATCGACACGGATTTGGTGGCGACCACCGTCATACTTACCATTCACAAAACCTTTGGCAATATTCTTCGCCAATTGGTCACCTACGATTTGAGCACCCATGGTGATCATACGAGAATTGTTGTGTCCACGGGTCATGTAGGCAGAGCGCTCATCTGAAACTTCTGCGGCAACCATTCCTTTAATTTTAGTCGCTACCATAAATGGACCTGCACCATAAGCATCAATGACAATGCCCAGATTATCTTCTGCTTGTTTGACTTCTTTAGCGACAGCCAAGGTCACATCAACAAAGTCTTGCCCTTCTTCTGTAACATCCACCACTTGGAAACCTTCTGCTTCCAAATATTCTTTGACTACTTCTTTTAAGCGGATACCTGCTGCATCCGCACCAACTACAATTGCCATATACTTCTCCTTTTTGCATTTCCGTCAACAAAGAAAGTTCTCCTCTTTCTTCATTCGACTTCGTTTTGTTATTCACAAACACAGTATAGCGCTAATTTTGTTTGTTGTCAACTATTTTTGTTTATTTTTTTCATTTTCCTTTATTTTTTATTATTTTTTATCCCTAAATTGTTTGTAATAAACAAAAAAGAGAGAATCGCTCTCTCTTTTCAGTTTATTATTTATACAATCACACGTGTATATTCCTCTAATTCTTCATGTGCTTTCTCAGATGCATCGTCCGTTATCACCGCAGTTACTTTTTTCAAGGAACAGATAGAGGTAAAGTCTTCCTTGCCAATCTTGGAGGAGTCAATCAGTAGGTAAGCTTCAGAAGAACGTTCTAAGGCTAACTTTTGCGTATAGGCTTCTTCAAAAGAAGAGGTCAGAACGCGTCCATCCACAATGCCATTCCCACTAAAAAACATCTTGTGGAAGTACATTCTTTCCATGAGAGTGTTCGTTATCTCGCCAACAAAAGCTTGACTGGTTTCTCGAAGCTCCCCTCCTAAGAGGATTACCTTAAAGCCATCACTTTTCTTCTTTAACAACTCTTGGAAAATCGGCAGACAGTTGGTCACCACACGCAATTCCTTATTATTAATGGCTTCGGAAAGAACCTCAACAGAGGTCCCCGGCCCAAGGAAGATACTCTCACCTTCTTTTATCAGTTCGCTAGCTTTCTTCGCTACCTCACGCTTAGCCAGAATATTCTTGAGTAACTTCTCTTCATGGGGAAGCTCTCGTGAAGGGAGGAATTGGTTACTTTTGGCTCCATTTCGAACACGAATAAGGAGCCCTTGCTTTTCCAATTCAATCAAATCCCGACGGACCGTCATATCCGACACCTGCATACTTTCCATGATGTCTTGAACATAAACGGTTCCAGCCTTATTGACCAGATTGATAATCTCATTCAGTCTTTCCTGTTTTTTCATTTCCTACCTACTTGCATCGTTTTTGTTTATTATAACCTTAAACTGTCAGAATCGCAATCATTTTTTGTTTACAATAAACACTTTTCCAAATCAAAGAACCAAAAAAGGCTTATCCTTGCGGATAAACCTCTGGTTAATAACGTTTCAAGCAAGATTAAGCTTTGTTTTCGCTACCAAATACGTCGATACGTTCTTCAACTGAAGCTGTGATTGCTTCGAATCCTGGTTTTAAGAATTTACGTGGGTCGAAGAGTTTCTTCTTGTCGTATTCTGCTTCGTTTGCATCGTATTCACGTACGAATTGACGAGTTGCGTTAGCGAATGCGATTTGGCACTCAGTGTTAACGTTAACTTTCGCAACACCAAGTTTGATAGCTTCTTGGATTTGCTCATCAGGGATACCTGAACCACCGTGCAATACGATTGGGAATCCTGGAAGAGCTTCTGTCAATTTCTTCAAGTGATCAAGGTCAAGACCTTCCCAGTTTGCTGGGTATGGACCGTGGATGTTACCAATACCTGCTGCCAAGAAGTCGATTCCTGTAGCAACCATTGCTTTGGCATCTTCGATTGGTGCCAATTCACCTTTACCAACGATACCGTCTTCTTCACCACCGATTGTACCAACTTCAGCCTCAACTGAGATACCTTTAGCGTGAGCTTTTTCTACAACTTCTTTCGCCAATTTAAGGTTTTCTTCAACTGGAAGGTGTGATCCGTCGAACATGATTGAAGTGTAGCCAACTTCGATACACTCAAGAGCATCTTCGTAGTGACCATGGTCCAAGTGGATTGCAACTGGTACAGTGATACCCATTGCTTCAACAAGGTTAGCGATCATGTTGCGAGCTACTTTGTAACCACCCATGTATTTAGCAGCACCCATAGAAGTTTGGATCAAAACTGGAGCTTTTTTAGCTTCTGCTGCACGCAAGATAGCTTGAGTCCACTCAAGGTTGTTTGTGTTAAATCCACCAACTGCGTAACCATTGTCACGAGCTGCTTGGACAAATTTTTCTGCTGAAACGATTGCCATTAGTAGTAGGCCTCCTCTAATTTTTTGTGGTTAAACCACTTACATTGTTTATTTTATCACTTTTTCATTGAAAATGCTAGCTTTTCCTGAGCCTTTAAAGCGTTTTCTTCTCTTTCAAGCAATCTTTCTCCTAAATGAACAAGAAAAAAGACAGCCGAAGCTGTCTTGATTATCTGATGCGGAGAGAGGGACTTGAACCCTCACGACCTAAAGCGGTCACAGGATCCTTAGTCCTGCGCGTCTGCCAATTCCGCCATCCCCGCGATTGAGTACCTTACTAGTATATCAATCTTCTACTTTCTTGTCAAGATTTTTTTCAAACTTTTTTCAAAGGTTGCAGATTTTCACAGGTCAAGAAGAGTGTCGGCTACTTCACGTCTCTCTTATGTCCAGATGAGGACTCATCCCTAATATAAGAGTTCTTCTTTAAGGGACTGGAATTGTCTCACTGGGGGTAACCAGATATTTTTCAAATTCTAAATCAGGCATGCAAGAGGCCAAATCTTCCCTGATTCGATCGAGTGCTTCCAATCGCATCTCTACAGAGGTCGCTCGATTCCCCTGGATGATAAAGAGGGCATTGCGGCTAGTCTCCTCCATCTTATAGCCCTCACCATCTCTCACATCTAGCCAGGCCATAATGCCTTGTTGATCTCGGTAGACCGGATCGGTTTCACTAACATGCTTTTCTGTTGATAAGATGGGCAAAAAGGTATCCTCTCTTTGACTAATCGTAAACTCGATTGGTCCCTGGATCTTATCCAGATCATGCCCTCCAATGGCTAAAAAGGAACGGAGACATTCAACATTATAAATATCAATCACACTATTGATCGTCGGAAGGAAGCCTCGACTTTGGATATTCTTAATCAAAGCAAGTATTGTCGGCGGGTTCTTCTTGACACTTCGTCCCACTTCCTTCAACAAATCCATATAGCCTTGTACAACTGCCTCCTCTTTCACCAAGCTGAGATCACAATTCAAGGCCCAGGCTTCCATCTCCTTCTTTTTAGCTAGAAAAGTTGCAGACAAGGGAGCTTGTGGATCCACCTGTTTGGCCACTCCAATTACAACTGTCTCAATTCCTAAGTCCACCAAACTTTGATTCAGTATCCAGTCCATATGCTCTTCCTCCTTCTGCACTACGTCAGGCTTACACCCTTATTATACTCCTCCTTGAAGCGTTCTTCAAGTAAAGAAAGAGAGTGGGACAGAAATCGGTAATTCGTTAGAATTCGATTTCGTCGTCCAACCTCCGCACAGTTGAGTAGGGCTATAAAAGCTGATGAAATCAGCGTAGTAGAGCCCACTCAACCACTGCGTCTTGCTCGACAATCCAAATAAACATAGAAAGAGGCTAGGAATTTTGTCCCAGCCTCTTTGGATTATTCTTCTTCTTCGTAAGACTCTTCTTCGTCTTCTTCGTCACTTAACTCAACTTCCTCATCCAACTCATCTGGTGAGATTTCATTAATTTCAGCGTCATAGGCTTCCACTTCATCCTTCTCATCTTCTGGGTTTTCATCATCGTAAGTAAGCGCTGGATCTGCTTCATAGACATCTTCGTCTTCTGGATCATCCGCATTGTAATCGATCGCGTCTTCGTCTCCATCCATAAAGGCGTTGACACGTTTTTTCTTACGTTTCTTAGGCTCTTCATCTTCATCTGTTTCTTCAAGAGCGATGATTTCTTCATCTACCTCATCGATCGCATACCATGAGCGAAGTCCCCATTTGTTATCCCCTAGTGGGATAAAGCTTCCATCCACATTCAATTCCGTATAGAATAATGGAAGAGCTTCACGAATTTCACTGTTTGATTTTTCGAGGTAGTTTTGAATTTCATTGACCAGGTCATTGAAATACATTTCATGATCACGGCCACGTGACTCCAAAATCGCACGGGCTACTTCAATCATTGAAAGTTCACTTTTTTCTTGTCCAGCAAATACTTCTAATTCCAAGGTAGATCTCCTTCATTTTTATCTCAAGGCAACACTCTTTTTCATTAAAAAAGAGGATACCCCTAGAATACATCATTTATCGTTACACTCTATTGTACGATAATTTTCCCCTTTCGTCAAAGGAAAATTCCGCGCCAAGAAGAAGAGAAAAGCCGGGACACATGGCCTCAGCTTTTCTTCTTATGACTTGTTTCCATCAAGATGGAAGATCGTCTTTTTTATTTTACTTTTGCAGTGCTTGTGATCACTTCGACAGCTTTCTTCACAGCGATGTCGTGTTTCAACATTTCTGGTGAAAGCAAGCTACGAACTTGTTCAACTGGCATGTTGTAGTCTGCTGCCAATTGTTCGATTTCTGCAGTTACTTCTTCGTCAGTTGCTTCGAAGCCTTCTGCTTTAGCAACTGCTTCTACGACAAGGTTTGTCTTAGTACGTGCTGCTGCATCTGCTTCATATTGTTTGTGAAGATCTTCTTGAGTTGTACCAGTGATTTGGAAGTACATGTCTGGAGAGATTCCTTGACGTTGCATGTTTCCAAGGAATTCATTTACAGCACGGTGTACTTCTTCGTGGATCATTTCTTCTGGAAGGTCAACGATTTCTGCATTTTCTACTGCAAGGTCAATTGCTGCTGACTCAACTGCATCTTTGTAAGCTTCTTCTTTCGCTTCAGCCAACTCTTTGCGGTATTTTTCTTTCAATTCAGCAAGAGTTTCAACTTCTTCGTCGATGTCTTTTGCCAATTCATCGTCAAGAGCTGGTACTTCTTTTGCTTTTACTTCGTGGATGGTTGTCACGAATTTCGCTTCTTTACCTGCAAGGTCAGTTGCTTGGTAGTCTTCTGGGAAAGTTACGATGACATCAACTGTTTCACCAGCTGAGTGTCCAACCAATTGGTCTTCAAAACCTGGGATGAATTGACCTGAACCAAGTCCAAGTGAGAAGTTATCTCCTTTTCCTCCGTCAAACTCAACACCGTCAACAGAACCTACAAAGTCGATCACAACAGTATCACCTTCAGCTGCTGGTCCTTCTTTGATTACCAATTCAGCCAAGTTGTTGCGTTCGCGTTCGATACGTGCATCAACATCTTCATCTGTTACTTCTTTAGAAACTTCTACAGATACTTCAAGGTCTTTGTAAGCACCCAATTTTACTTCTGGTTTTGTAACAACATTTGCTGTCAATGTCCAGTCTTGACCTTTTTCCATTGATACAACGTCAAAAGTTGGTTGAGCAACCACTTCAAGACCCGCTTCTTTTACTGCTGCTTCATAAGCTGCTGGAAGAAGATCGTTCAAAGCATCTTGATAGAGTGATTCTTCACCAAAACGTTGATTGAAGATTGGACGTGGAAGGTGACCTTTACGGAATCCTGGTACGTTCAAGTTTTTCTTAACAGATTCAAACACGCGATCTAAAGCTGGTTTAATTTGGTCTTGACTGATGGTAAAAGTCAATACTCCGCGGTTTGTTTCTTTGTTTTCAAATGATACAGACATTCTGTCTCTCCTTAAAATAATATAGTCATTCCTAATAATTTTACCATAAAACTTCGAAAATGCAAGTTTTTGGGCATCTTGGTTTTGTGGAAACTGCTTCTTTTTAGAAGAATCTTATAGTGGTTTCTGGAGACCCAAAGATTAAAAATCTCTTTCCTATCTCAAAATTTGTCACGGAACAAAAAAACTAGTCCATGCCTGAACTAGTTTCCTTCCTATTAGGACTTCCGAAGCGAATCTTCTTGGTAAGAAGCACGCGCCCCACCGATTAACTTCGGACGACTCGCTAGAGCCGTTACATGAGCACCACCCAGTTCTTTCAAGACTGGACGAACGGGTACTTGCACATGCTTGACATGCATGCCGATAGAGGTATCTCCAATATCCAAACCAGCCTGAGCTGTGATAAATTCAACTTCGACTGGGTCTTTCATATAACCGAAGGCTGCCAACTGTCCAGCACCACCCGCATGGAGGCTCGGTAGTACATTGACGATTTCTAAGTCTTTCTTTTCTGCTAGTTCACGTTCGACCACCAGAGCGCGGTTAAGATGCTCACATCCTTGGACAGCTAAGTAAATCCCTTTGGGAGTTAGGGTATCTAGGATGGTTTTCACAATGGCTTGTCCAATCTCTAGGCTTGAGTTCTTCCCGATACTTGCGCCAGCGACTTCACTGGTGGACAGGCCTAATACGAGGATTTGTCCCTGATGCAGATTGGCCTTGGATAAAAGATCCAGCAAAATCTCCTGGGTTTCTCTTTTTATTTGCTCTAACTCCATCCTCTAATTCCCCTTCTTTGGCAAGAAATGGTACAGAGCATATCCCAGAGCCATCCCAACGAAGTTTTGAACCAGATTATGAGGAACCTCTTCAATGGCTGCTACCCAGGTATTTCCTAAAAAGAGCGCTGATGCTAGGGCATAGCCGCCTACCATGATAACCGTTCCTAGAAGCAGACCGATGTAACGGGCTTTTCCTTTAAAGCCAGCAAAGTAGCCTTGAGCTCCGTGGAACAAGAGACTAAAGAATATCCATTGAGGATAGCCAGAGAGGAGGTCTAAGAGAAAGGCTCCAAGACCACCGACCACTGCTCCTTCTTTGCGCCCCAGATAAAAGGCGGTAAAATAAACGCCTAAATCCAGCAAGGTCACCATCCCGGTTGGAGTTGGCAACTTGGTGTAATAGCCCAGCACAACTGTCAAGGCGGTTAAAATGGCTAAATGCGCGATTACTTGGGTACGGTTATTGGTCATATTGAACTACTCCATATTGATCTGATTTTTGAATGGCTTGGTAGACGAACGCTTTTGAAGCCTTAACAGCTTCTAACGTTGTCTTCCCTTGAACTAACTGGCTTGCAATGCTAGAGGCAAAGGTACAACCAGCTCCTGTATTATTCTTTTCTAAAACGTCTTCTTCGAAGACCGTAAAGTCTTGGCCATCATAAAAGACATCGATGGCTTTTTCCTTGTTGAGGCGATTGCCCCCTTTGACCACGACAGTCGCTGCTCCCAATTCATGGAGCTTGCGAGCTACCTCCTTCATATCATCGAGCGATTGAATCTTGCTTTGGGTCAAGATCTCAGCCTCTGGTAAGTTTGGTGTGATGATGGTCACATAAGGGAAGAACTTGATCAATTCGTCTCGAAGGGCTGACACTTCCACATCATGGGTTTCCTTGCAGACCAAGACAGGATCCAGCACTACAGGGATACCTGCATGGGCTTTGACATAGTCCAGGGCTAAATCTGCCACTTCAACATTTGGCAAGAGGCCGAGTTTAATAGCAGAAAAAGGAACATCCTTGAGAGAGCTGAGCTGTTGAGCAAAGGTCGTCGGATCCACTGGAATGACTTCAAAACCGTGCTCGGTCATGGCTGTCAAACAAGTCACTGCTACAAAACCATGCTGTTTGTTAGTCGTATAGGTCGCAAGGTCTGCGTGAAGACCTCCTCCACTAAAAATATCATTTCCTGAAATAGCTAGAATCAATTCATTACTCATACCGAATCTCCTTTAAATATAAGCCATTTGGCGCTGCTGTCGGACCTGCTAGATTGCGGTCCTTTTTTTCTAAAATCAAGTCAATTTGCTCCACCGGCATTCGTCCATTGCCAATCTTTAGCAAGGTTCCCACCATATTGCGGATTTGCTTGTAGAGAAAGCCATTACCTGAAAAGGTAAAGAGAAGGTGATGATTTGCCGCGTCCTCAACCAAGCGAGCCTCTGTAATCGTGCGAACCTTGTCTTCCACACTGGTACCCGAAGCTGTGAAGCCAGTGAAATCATGGGTTCCCTCCAACTTTTGGATGGCTACTTGCATCTTGGCCACATCCAAGGGGTAGGGATAGTGGGTGGCATAGTGGCGCATCATGGGGTTCTTGGGGCGACCATAATCCACGATAAATTCGTAAGTCTTGCTGTGCTTCTTGTAACGTGAGTGAAAGTCATCTGCTACTTGCCCCACCCGGATGAAATCAATATCCTCTGGGGTCTGGGTATCCAGAGCAAAGCGGAGCTTCTCCTCATCCCGTGGCTGAGGGAGATCAAAATGGATGACCTGCCCAAGGGCATGGACGCCTGCATCCGTCCGCCCCGCGCCATGGATGGTCACGGGATTTCCTTGATTCAGACGCATTAAGGTCTTCTCGATTTCTTCTTGTACACTACGCGCATGCGGTTGGCGTTGGAAACCTGCAAATAGCGTTCCATCGTAAGAAATAGTTGCTTTGTATCGTGTCATGTTTTTATTTTATCAAGTTCATCCAAGCTGAACAAGGCGGAAAAGCGAAAACTGTATGGGTACAGTTTTGAGGTCAAAATAAGAACCAAGTCTTTCCTTTTCCATCTCTGGAAAATAGAAAAACTTGGTTCAATCGGGGGCTGATTAGTCTTCTTTCCGTCCCTTGAGACCCATCCCTGTCGCTCCTAAGATCGCTCCAAGCAAGGCCAACCCTAAGACAGATTCTTGTCCAGTCTCAGGAAGCTGATGACTAGACGGTGTTTGATCTTGCATCGGTGTTGGCTTAGCGTCTTCTACTGTTTTTTGTTCTGAAGCGACTGGAGCTGGTTGAACGTTCACAAGTGGCTTCACTTCAGGAGCTACTGGTCTTACTTGATGATGACCTCCTTGATCAACTTGAGGTAAGTCTGGTTGAGGACTTGGACCATCTTGTAAACCTGGAGTCGGAGTGATCACTTCTGCCTCCTTGGTGCCCACTTCCACAATCTCAGCAACAGCTTCTTTCGAAACTTCTGTTCCTACCACTTGGCGGCCCTTATCAAGTCCAGATACTGCAACAAATTCACGCTGCTGGCCTTTGACACCTGCTTGAACCACTTTTCGTTCACCCTTGGCCAAGTCTGGATTCGTCCGTTCAACAACTTCAAAATCTAGCTCTTTTTCGATGACTTCCAAGCTTGGTTTGTCTTCTACCAAGGCTCTGACATCATTTTCTGCTTGGCTTCCCACCTGGGTGATTGGTTTCAATTGACTGAGAGCTTGAGTGACCTGTTCAACCTGTTCTGCCACTTTTTCTTGGCGAGCACGACTGATCGTCCAGTTTAACTGGTTGAGCACCGTTGCAAGAGCTGAACGAGATTCCTCTGTGTAGATGGAAAGATCTGTTGGAACATTGGCAAGAGCCGCACGAAGGGCTGTATAGTTAGCTTTGAAATAGTCTTTGTTATGGTTGGCAAATGCTTCCATGACCTGGAAGACTTCTTCTTCCTTGTATTCATTGGCCGGTTCATCTGCCCAGATTCCCAACATACTTCCGGACACTGGTAATTTCACATCAGGGTATTTGGTTGAAGCTAATTGTTCAAATGGAACAGTTTCTGAATGTTGAAGAGCTTTATCGAGTGGATAGCTTTGATCTCCTCTGTGGCCCAAAACATAGTACCAGTCCCCGTTGGTATTGAGGAATTTGTAGCCCTTGTCCGCTAGGTACTGTGGTGATGCGAGGTTATAGCCCCACCATCCTTTAGACCAGTATGAAATCAAGACATCCTTGTCAAAGGCAACATCATCTTCGTCTCCATAGTAGAAGCCATCGTTAAAGGCCATTGGTTGCAAGCCTTTTTCACGAGCCATAGCTGCGAGACTATTGGAATAGTCCGCAAACTTACCATAGAGCTCATACCATTTGAGGTAGTACCAGCCTTGGGCATTGGTAGCATCATTGGCATATTCGTCTGTTCCGTAGTTAAAGATCTTAGACTTGCCTTTGAAATAGTCCATGTACTTGCCAATGAGGGCCTTGGTGAAATTAACCGCTTCTTCGTTGGTCAGATCCATAGTTGTCTTAGAAACCGTATCAAAGGTCGCTTGCGGATGTTCGATACCTAGTTTTTCCATCGCTACCAAGATAGCATCCATATGACCTGGACTATTGACTGCTGGGATCAAGCCAATTCCTTTAGAAGTCGCATAAGCAAGCAATTCATCCATTTCTGCTTGGGTCAAGGCTTGACCATTTGGATCGTCATAGTAGGCTTTGGTTCCTTCGAGAAGGGCCTGTTTCACGTCATCGCTGGCATAAGTCTTGCCATTGGCTTCCACCGTCATATCATCAAGGACGAAGCGCATGCCATCATTTCCGACAAGGAGGTGCAAATCAGAGTAGCCTAGCTCACTGGCCTTATCGACGATCCGTTTCAACTGATCTAGCGAGAAGTATTTGCGTCCTGCGTCAATAGAGATGACCTTTTTCTTGGCCAATTTTTCTTCTTGCTCTGGATCTTTAGCGGGTGTTTCAGTCGCTGCTGTCACCGGTTGAGCTGTCCCATCAGCTTCTGTAACAGAGATCGCTTCTTCACGAATCAAGCGATCAAGATCGGATGCGCGCAATTCTCGATCAGGTAGGGTCGGTTGACTTTGCTCGACGATTGGAGCAGGAACAATTGGTTTTTCTACTACCGGCTGAGCAGTTTCCTCGGTAGCAGACTGAGGCAAGTCTCCTTCACTTGGCTGTGTCGGAAGAGTCGTTGCAGGGCTTTCTGTAACGCTTGGCGTATCTGCTGCTACGACTTGACCGCTGGCAAAAAAGCCAACCAGTACCGAAGCAACTCCTACAGCATACTTGCGAATAGAATAACGTGGTTGATGTGATTTCATCAGGACCTCCTAAAATTTGTTGTGTGTAAACGCTTACTTCCAGTCTATCTAGAAAGCAGGCCCTCGTCAAGGCTTCTTTGAAAGGTTCTTTAATTAAGAGAAGAAGCTATAAAATTTTATCCCTATATTTCATTAAAACTAGCGGACACAAGAAAAAAGAGCTTGGCTGTTAAAACCAAACTCTTTATTTTTATTCTTGAAAAACAAAGACTCTAAGTAGCTCATTTCCGTCTCTCGGCACAGTGGTTAATTGCTCAAAACACTGTTTGAGGTGGCGGATAAGGATTGCGAAGCAAGACCCTTCCTAATCAACTGTGCGGGGGCACTAAAAAGGTCCTGTGGACCTTTTTTCCCCGAGCCTTGAATCAAAAAAGCGAGGAAGAAATCGAGACTGCGTCTACCGATTTCTGTCTCTTGGCGCAGTGGTTGATTGCTCAAAACACTGTTTTGAGGCGGCGAATAGGGATTGCGGAGCAAGGCCCCTTCCTAATCAACTGTGCGGGGGCAAAACTACGAAATCAAACTCTTCGAGTTACTGATTTCTGTCTCTTGGCGCAGTGGTTGATTGGAACTACTCCTACCTACGGTACTCGTACTTCCTAATCAACTGTGCGGGGGCAAAACTACGAAATCAAACTCTTCGAGTTACTGATTTCTGTTTTGCTCCCTATATTGCCCAATCTCCGTTGCGGAAGACTGGGACGCGGGTGCCGTCTTCTCGGATGCCGTCGATATCCATTTGGCTTGAACCGATCATGAAGTCGACGTGAACGTCTGAGCGGTTAAGGCCGGCTGCTTCGAGTTCTTCTTCTGTGAACTCTGCACCACCTTCTACGCTGGTTGCATAGGCTGCTCCGATGGCCAAGTGGTTAGAGGCATTTTCATCAAAGAGAGTGTTAAAGAAGGTGATGCCTGATTGAGAAATTGGACTTGGATCTGGTACGAGGGCACATTCACCTAAGGCACGCGCTCCCTTGTTTTTGAAGACCAAATCTTTCATGACTTGATCACCTTTTTCAGCTGTGATATCTACGATTTCTCCATTTTCAAAGGTCACTTTGATGCCTTTGATGATGTTCCCATTGTAGCTAAGCGGTTTTGTAGAGGTTACATAACCTTCTGCACGACGGAAGTCAGGAGCTGTGAAGACCTCTTCTGTCGGCATGTTTGGCAAGAAGCCTTCACCTTGAGCATTGATAGCTCCAGCAGATTCCCAGACGTGATTCTTCGGCAAGCCAAGAGTCAAATCAGTTCCTGGTGCTGTGTAATGAAGAGCTGAGAATTGTTCCTTATTGAGTGTATCTGCCTTGCTCTTGAGAATAGCTGCATGCTCTTCCCAAGCCTTGACTGGATCTTCTTCGTATACCCGACAGGTCTTGAAGATCTGATCCCATAGGAGATCCACTGCTTCTTCATCACTTGCAGCATTTGGAAAGACTTTTTTCGCCCATTCTAAACCTGCTGCAGCAGCAACGGTCCAGCTGACCTTGTTGGATTGAGTGGCGATGCGCATTGGTTTCATAGCCATGCCCAAAGCCTTAGCAGAAGCCGAAAGCTTTTCTGCCTCGACACCGTTTAAGGCACCTGGATCGGATGAACGCACACCCAAGCGACTTGCCTTGTGTTCCAAGAGGTAGTTCATCTCTGCAATCTTGTAGTCAGGGACGTTGTCCAAGCGATCCATCGGTGCATGGAGGAATTTTTCACGGGTAGTAAAATCATCCGCCCATTGGATGATCACTTCATGCGCCCCCAAGGCATAGGCTTCCTTCACGATCAAGTGGGCCAATTCTCTTTGCTCCACATCGATGTTCAAAGCCAAGGTATGGCCTGGTTGCACGTTGATGCCGTTTGCCACCAACAATTTTGCGTATTTTTCTAAGTTTTCTTTAAAATTTGGTAAAACCATGTTCAATCCTTTTCTATATTTATTTTTCTTTCAAAGCAGAAAATAATCCTGCCAAAGCAATTGCACCTGACAAGAGTGCTGTCGATAGAAGAATTGTCTGATCAGCAAGCTCTAACTGATATTCAAAAACCTTTTGAGCTGGCTTGTTTTCCGCAAAAATTCTAAGTTTCATCAAATGTCCTTTCTTATTCTTCGTACTCTCCTAGATAGAGACGTTGAGCCTCTGGGCTGTTAGTGAGGATATCTACATAAGTTTCATAGTCATCAAGCAAGGGCTTTCCCAAAGAGATATCTAGCTCTGGATTCACATTTTTCCCATAGAGAAAGCAGAGATAAAGACGTTCATTGAGCGTCGGAAAGACTTCTAGAGACATGAGCTCAGCCTGACTGACCCGCTCCCAATCTTGCTCTTGGATATCTGGTAGGATATAGGCTTGGAAGAGTCCCATCAGAGGATTATCCTCTGGTTGGCCACTTTCCTTATCCGCCTCAACCAAGGAAAGCCGATGACCAAAACCAGCTACTTGACGCTCCTGTCCCTTCACCGAAACCGTAATCGGATGCCCTCCCATATGGCTATAAATCCATTCTTTAGGCAACCGATAATCTAAGAGAGACTCAAGATCTTTGACAATCGTTACAGGACTAGAGCGTAGAAACTGACGAGTGACTGCTTTACAAAAAAGAATATTCTCCTCTTTCAAGGTCACTCCCTTCCAGCTATTTTCCTGCTTGAAATGGTTAAAAAACACCAAATAGGGCTCTCGTACCATTTGTGCTAAGACATAAACACCATTTCGTAGGCGAATGGAAATGACTTTTCCTGACTTCCAGGGCGTTGCTCTTTTTTTCTTTTCTATCATTAACCAACCTCAAACCGAGCGAGGATCGTTGATCCATTAAAACAAATCATCAAAGAGACTGAGCTGGTTGTCTTCTGGCATATTGCCAAGGATTCCCATCTCGTCCATCTTTTCTACCAAGGTTGAGGAGACGCCACCACGTTTGCGCAACTCTGTTTTAGAAAGGAATTCTCCTTCTTTGCGAGCTCGCACAATCTGCTTGGCTACGTTCTCTCCCAATCCATCCATGGCGACAAATGGTGGAATGAGGGTGTCTCCATCGATCAAGAATTCCGTCGCATCACTGCGATAGAGGTCCAATTTCCCAAACTTGAAGCCACGTTCCCACATCTCATTGACAATTTCAAGGGTGGTGTAGAGGTCAATCTCCACATTGGAAGCTTCGTTGTTCTTACGTTTTTCAGCAATCTCCTTCATCCGCGTTTTCACGGCTTCTAGGCCTGCGCCCATGGTCTTGATATCAAAGGCCTTGGCACGAATTGAGAAGTAAGCACAGTAATAGTAGAGAGGATGGTGTACTTTGAAGTAAGCTACCCGCAGGGCCATCATAACGTAGGCTGCCGCATGGGCTTTGGGGAACATGTACTTGATTTTTCCACAAGACTCTATGTACCATTCAGGGACATTGTTAGCCTTCATGGCCTCGATATAGCCATTGCGCTCCTCTTCAGGAATCTTGAGCCACATACCTTTCCGCACCCGCTCCATGATGGTAAAGGCCATTTTTGGATCTAGGCCAGCGTGCATGAGGTAAACCATGATGTCGTCCCGACATCCGATAACAGTCGATAGATCAGCAATGCCTGCCTTGATCAAGTCTTGGGCATTTCCCAACCATACGTCAGTACCGTGAGACAGACCAGACAGCTGGAGCAACTCGGCAAAGGTGGTCGGATGGGTTTCATCCACCATTCCGCGAACGAAGTTGGTTCCAAACTCTGGGATCCCAAGCATACCGGTTGAGGTACCGATTTGCTCCGGTGTGACTCCTAGGATATCGGTCCCTGAGAAGAGGGCCATGACCCCTGGATCATCCATAGGAATATCATTTGGATCAATGCCTGACAAGTCCTGGAGCTTGCGAATCATGGTCGGATCATCGTGTCCCAGGACATCAAGCTTGAGGACGTTCTCATCGATATCGTGGAAGTTAAAGTGGGTGGTCTGCCATTCGGCGGTCACGTCATCAGCCGGGTACTGCACAGGAGTGAAGTCATAGACGTCCATATAGTTTGGAATAACAACGATTCCCCCTGGGTGCTGACCCGTCGTCCGCTTGACCCCAGCGGCACCTTGCGCCAGACGTTCCACCTCTGCATCCCGGTAATACTTGCCGTAGTCTCGCTCATAGCCTTTCACAAACCCATAGGCAGTCTTGGCAGCCACAGTACCAACCGTTCCTGCCCGGAAGGCGTATTCTTCCCCAAAAATATCCCGGACATCCAAGTGGGCACTTGGCTGGTCCTCCCCTGAGAAGTTCAAATCGATATCGGGTACCTTGTCCCCATCAAAACCAAGGAAGGTCTCAAATGGAATGTCTTGGCCGTTCTTACTAAGCTTGTGGCCACAGTTTGGACAGTCCTTATTAGGCATATCAAATCCAGAACCGTAAGAACCATCCGTGATAAACTCACTGTACTGGCATTGACCACAGACATAGTGAGGAGAAAGCGGATTAACCTCGGTAATCCCGATCATGGTTGCCACGAAACTGGATCCGACAGACCCCCGTGAACCCACCAGGTAGCCTCGCTCATTAGAGCGATGCACCAAGAGTTGGGAAGCCAGATAAATCACGGCGAAGCCATTCCCCAGGATAGAGGTCAACTCTTTTTCAATCCGTAGATCGACAATATCAGGGAGCGGATTGCCATAGATTTCAAAGGCCTTCTGATAGGTCAATTCGGCAACTGTCTCTTCGGCCTTGTCGATAAATGGCGTATAGAGGTCCCCCTTGACCACTTCAACGGGTTCGAAGATTTCTGCCAGTGCGTTGGTATTTTCAATGACCAATTTTCGTGCCAAATCTTCCCCTAGAAAGGCAAATTCATCCAGCATTTCATTGGTTGTACGGAAATGAGCTTTTGGCAGGGGTGCTGGTTGAGCATTTTCTCCATGACCGATCGTCCGGTTGATGATAGCTCCTTGCCCGAGACTGCGGACAATGATTTCACGATAGATCTCTTCCTCAGGCTCAAGGTAGTGGACATTTCCTGTTGCCAGGACCGGTTTGCCAAGGCGATCTCCCACCTCAATCAAGCTCTTGATGATGGTCTGGAGCTCCTCCATATCCTTAACCTGCTCTTTGGCAATGAGAGGCGCATAGATGGCTGGAGGCATCACCTCAATAAAGTCATAATACTTGGCTACTTCGACTGCTGCGTCAACTCCTTGAGAGACGACCGCGTCAAAGACTTCTCCTTCAGAACAAGCCGATCCCAGGATCAAGCCTTCTCGATGGGCATCTAAAACTGTCCGAGGAATCCGAGGAACACCCTCAAAATATTGAGTATTGGAAAGAGAGACCAATTTGAACATGTTTTTCAAGCCAGTCTGGTTCTTGACATAGATGGTCGCGTGTTTGACCCGAGCTTTTTTGTAGGAATCTGGACTAATTAGATCCACATTCAACTTGGCTAGATTGGTCACGCCATGTTTTTCTGCGACATCCTTGATAAAGATAAAGAGCAAGCGACCCGTCGCTTCCGCATCATAGTTGGCCATGTGGTGGTGCTCCAAGGCAACCCCAAACCGCTTGGTCAAAGGGCCCAAACCATGACGCTTGTACTCTGGATAAAGATTACGCGCGAACTCTAACGTATCAATCACTGGCTGAGTGATTTTTGGAAGGCCATGACGCTCATAGTTGGCATTCATGAAGCCCACGTCAAAGGTGGCATTGTGGGCAACCAACACCGCATCCTGACAGAATTCCTGGAACTCCTCCAAGACCTGTTTCAAAGGTTTGGCATTGCGAACATGGTCATCGGTAATACCTGTCAGATCCGTTGTAAAGGCAGAGATAGGATGACCTGGATTGATGAACTCATCGAATTCAGCGATGATATTGCCCTTGTGCATTTTAGAAGCGGCAACCTGAATCAAATCATTGTAAATCGCTGAGAGTCCAGTCGTTTCCACGTCAAAAACCACATAGGTTGCTTCATGAAGATCTAGATCAACTTCATTGTAGGTAATCGGCACACGGTCCTCGACGATATTGGCTTCCATCCCATAGATGAGTTGGATACCAGCCTTTTTAGCTGCCTTATAGCCATGAGGGAAGGACTGCACATTTCCATGGTCTGTGATAGCCACTGCTTTGTGACCCCATTTGGCTGCTGTTGCGACTAGCTCCTCTACCTCAGGTAGGGCATCCATGGTTGACATATTGGTATGGGCATGGAACTCGACCCGACGCTCGCCTTCTGGCATCAGATCCTTGCGCTCATAGTGGACCACTTCTTGGACATCCTGGACATTCATGGTCAAATCGCGTGTGAAGTTATTGACCTCGATATTCCCACGGACCCGCAACCAAGAGTTTTTCTTAATCATGTCAAACTTCTGAGCTTCTTCTTCATTTTTAGCCCATTTTTGGAGCGAAAAACTGGAGGTATAGTCGGTCATCTTGAAATTGATCAAGACCCGACCTGTCCGAGTCACCTTGTGCTCAACATCAAAGACCACTCCTTCAAAGACAATGCGGTTCTCTTCTGTCGTGATATCAATCATAGGAGTGACTTCTGCCTTATCCAGCTTGGGCTTGGCCGCAGCCTTTTTGGCCTTGAAATCAAAGGCTGGTTTTTCCTCTGCTGGTGGTGGAGCCATTTGAGACAAGGACTCCATAGCCCGCAAGGTTTCTTCATTAGCTGCTTGGAAGATTTGATCCTTTTCAGCCTCGAAGGCCTGCTGGAGTTCTTCTGTCATCTGGTCATCCGCCTCGACCCGACACTGGAAATGAGGAAAACCAAACTTGGTCAATTGACTCGCAAGATTAGGCAGATGGTTTTTCCGGTGGTGCTCCGTATCCACAGATGAAGGGCCACTAATGATCAACTCTTCTCCTTGAGAGCGGACTTGTAGGTGTTGATACATGCTCTTAAAGCCCTGACTCGCACAGGGACCATCTTCAAAAGCCTCCTGATAATAGGCTTGCAAGAGCTCCTCACTGAAAGTTGGATTCTTTACCTGAATCTCAAACACCGCTCGATTTCCTGTCTTTGAAAACTCTTCAGCCAAGCGGTTTTTGAGCTCCTGAAAAATCGTGATGGGAAGAATTTCGGCAAAAACAAAACGAAATTCCCAAACACGACTGAGCTTATGGACGATGACCTCTTGGATTTCAGCCCCTTTAAAAGCGTCTGATTCACGCATTTCCAAAGGCATTCCCAACTGATTCATTAAGATTTCAAAGCTAGTTGACATGATTTCTCCCTGACGAATTACTAGCCTTTATTTTATCATAATTCGCCTAACTTTTCGACTATAAGAAGATCCTTTCAGCTAGCTGGATCAGCTTACAAAAAAGAAGGCTAGGATGTTGAGAATCCTAGTCTTCTACCATTGCTTATTTATTTAAAATGGAAAGAGTTTCAAGCAGGTTGTCTGCATGCACTTCAATCGTGTCGCCTGAGGCTTTGATTTTCACTTCTACGACACCGTCAGCTGCTTTCTTTCCGACAGTGATGCGGATTGGCAAACCAATCAAGTCACTATCGCTAAATTTAACACCGGCACGTTCGTTACGATCGTCCACCAAGACTTCGTAGCCAGCCTTGACCAATTGGTCTTCGATCTTACTTGTCAATTCAAGAGAAGCTTCATCCTTGACATTGACTGGAATCAAGTGCACATCAAACGGCGCCAATTCTTTAGGGAAGTTGATGCCCCAAGCGTAACGGTATTCACCTTTTGGAGTCTTGTTAACAAAGAGGCGAGCGTGTTGCTCCATAACGGCTGAAAGGAGACGACTGACACCGATACCGTAGCAACCCATGATGATTGGTACAGCACGGCCATTTTCGTCCAAAACATCTGCCCCCATACTTGCTGAGTAACGAGTTCCAAGTTTGAAGATGTGACCAATTTCGATCCCACGCGCAAAGTTAAGAACGCCTTGTCCGTCTGGTGAGATTTCACCCTCACGCACTTCACGGATATCGACATATTCCGCAGTGAAGTCACGACCTGGGTTGACACCCGTCAAGTGGTAGCCATCTTCGTTGGCACCAACAACCGCATTGCGGCTATCTTGCACCTTGCGGTCAGCAATAATCTTAACATTTTCAGGAAGATTGACTGGGCCAAGAGATCCAAAGTCCGCTCCCAACAATTCTTTCACTTCTGCCTCAGTTGCAGGTTCCAAGAAGTCCGCTCCAAGGTGGTTTTTCAACTTAACTTCATTGAGTTGGTCGTTGCCAACGAGTAGGGCCACAACTGGCTCCTCGTCTGCGATATACACCAAGGTCTTGATGGTTTGCTCTTCAGAGATATTCAAGAAGGCTGCGACTTCATCAATCGATTTGACACCCGGTGTTTCCACGCGAACCACTTCTTCTTCCGTCACAACACGGTTGCTTGGTTTGTAGGCGTTGGTTGCCATTTCCAAGTTGGCCGCATAGCTTGACTCACTTGAGTAGGCAATGGTATCTTCACCAGAAACCATCCATTTGAGCAATTCTGCCTTGATTTCTTCTTGCACTTCTGCAGGAATCTCGTCAAATGACGCAACAGACTTGTCTAACACCACCCAACGGTCAAGGTCTGTACGAGTAGGGGTGATGGCCATAAATTCTTGGCTATCCTTACCGCCCATGGCTCCACCGTCACCGATGATGGCTTTAAAGTCCAAGCCACTACGAGTGAAGATACGCTCGTAGGCTGCCTTGTACTCATCATAAGTTACATCCAAGCTATCGTAGTTTGCGTGGAAGCTATAACCATCTTTCATGATGAATTCACGCGTCCGAAGAAGTCCATTACGTGGACGTTTTTCATCACGGTATTTAGGCTGGATTTGGTACAAGTTCAGTGGCAATTGCTTGTAAGACTTGACAGAATCACGGACAATCGCTGTGAAGGTTTCTTCGTGAGTTGGGCCCAAGATAAAGTCTGACTTCTCACGATTTTTCAATTTATACAAGTCTTCACCGTAAGTTTCATAACGGCCAGATTCGCGCCAAAGGTCAGCACTGAGAAGGGCTGGGGCCAACATCTCAACCGCACCAATCTTATCAAATTCTTGGCGCATGATCTTCTTAGCTTTTTCGATCACACGGTTAGCAAGTGGCAGATATGAATAAACACCTGCTGAGACTTGACGAACATAACCCGCACGGAGCATCAAAGCGTGGCTGATGACCTGCGCATCACTTGGCATTTCGCGAAGTGTTGGAATAAGCATTTTACTTTGTTTCATTCAGATTCATTCCTTTTCTATTTCAAAAATAATTTCATAATATCGTTCCAAGTAACGGCAATCATCAAGATAACCATGACCGCCACTCCAGCAAGGGTCAAGTAGGTCTCTACCTCCTGCTTGAGTGGTTTCCGACGAACCAGCTCGATCAGATTGATCAAGATTTTTCCACCATCCAAGGCCGGAATGGGGATCAAGTTAAAGATTCCGATATTGATGGACAACATGGCCATCAGAGACAGGATAGCTGGAAGTCCAAGCTCCGCGGCTTGCGAACTCGCTTTGTAGATCGCTACCGGACCACCCAACTTGTTCAAACTAAAGTGGAAGAGGATATCCTTCAAGGCCGTTAAGATACGAGTTGCTGTGTACCAAGTATCTGTCACACCTGACAGAAGCTTATCGAGGAAGCCCGTCTTGACAGCATTGGTCACACCGATATAATAGCGTCCACCATCTTCTTCTGGTTGGACCGTCACTTTTTGAGTCTTCCCGTCTCGTTCATAGGTAATCGTTACTTCTGGATTTTTTCCTTGGTTACGGGTTGCCTTCTGGACAGAATCTGTCAACTCATCCCAGTTGGAAACCTTATATTCATTGATCTGAACGATCTGGTCATTATCTTTCAAACCAGCCTTAGCTACCACTCCTTGAGGAACAACCTGAACATGGTTGCTATAGTAGTCCACTGCTCCTCCTCGCATAAAGGCTAGGAGAGAGTAGACGACAATACTCAGGATAAAGTTGTTCATGGGACCAGCAAAGTTGGTAATGAGTCGTCCCCAGATACTAGCATTTTGATACTGCACATCTAGAGGAGCAATCCGTACTTCTGTCCCATCCTCCTCAACGATGGTCGCATCATGGTGGACAGGATAGGTCTTGGTCTCTTCGATGACGATTCCTGTGATTTCAAGTTTATCCTCAAAATCAAAATCTGTGACATTCATGGGAAGAGCCGTCTGGTCGATATTTTTCCCAGAAAGGTTGATCCGAACAACTGTTCCCTCAGGGTTCAAAGTTAGACTGACAGGCGTTCCTGTCTTAATCTCTGTCGTATCTTCGCCCCAGCCTGCCATTCGGACATAGCCCCCCAATGGAAGGATTCGAATAGTATAGGCTGTTCCGTCTTTGCCTACATGGGCAAAAATCTTTGGCCCCATCCCAATCGCAAACTCGCGAACAAGGATGCCTGATTTCTTTGCAAAATAGAAATGGCCGAACTCATGTACCAGGACAATGACGCCAAAAATGATAATAAAGGCAATAAATTGCATACACGCTCCTTCGTTTTATCTGATGATGGGATGATTTCTGTTTAAAACAGACCAAAGAATAGCATCAATGGGAAAACAAAAATCAAGCTATCAAATCGATCCAAGACACCACCATGACCAGGAATAAAACGGCCAGAGTCTTTCACTCCAAAATGGCGCTTGATGGCACTTTCAACTAGGTCACCAAACTGAGCTGCTATACTGAAAAGAATGGTAAAGAGAATCATGGTCATCCAACCGTAATCCCCCGCAACGGTGCGATCTAGCATCATAAAGATCATCGTCACAACGATAGCACAAGCGATCCCGCCTAGACTTCCTTCAACAGTCTTGTTAGGTGATACTCTTGGCAAGAGTTTTTTCTTACCGAAATGGCTCCCAATAAAGTAGGCCCCTGAATCCGTAGCCCAAACAATAAAGAGGGCCAAGAGAATTTTATCTACGCCTGCTAATCGTGCTTGAATCAAGGCATGGAAGCCAAATCCAACATAAAAACTTGAAGCAATCGGATAGACAACCTCGTCATAGGTATAGCCTTGCGCCAAGACAGTCGTCCCCATCAATAATAAGACCAAAAGGCCATAGGCGATGAAATTGCCACCCGCTGGTAAGAAGGGAAGGTAACTCTCTAAGGGCAACGCCAACACAAGAGCTGCTAGCATGGCCAAGGCTCCTTCGATGGTTTCAGTCTGCAGACCTTTCATCTTCAACAATTCATGAACACCCAACATAGCGATGAGTCCCACTACAATCTGGAACACAAGGCCTCCCATAAGGACAACTGGGATAAAGAATGCTAGGGCGATTCCTCCAAAAATCACTCGCTTCTGTAAATCTTTTCTCATCTATTTCTCTCCTATACACCACCAAAACGTCGATGACGATGGCTGTATTCTTCTATTGCTTCATGCAAGGCCTTTTCTCCAAAGTCAGGCCACATCACATCGGTAAAGTAAAGCTCACTGTAGGCTGCTTGCCAAGGTAAAAAGTTACTCAAGCGAAGCTCGCCACTGGTCCGAATAATCAGATCAGGATCTCGCAAGTCCTTGGGTAGACTACTGGTATACAAATAATTGGCAATGATCTCTTCTGAAATATCACCTGGATTTAAGTGCGCATCGAGAACTTCCTGGGCGATTTGTTTGACTGCTTGGGTCAGTTCCGCCCGTCCTCCATAGTTCAAGGCAAAATTCAAAATCAAGCCTGTATTGGAGTGGGTTAACGCCTCTGCCTTTTCCAGAGCCTCTAAGGTTTCCTTCGGAAGACGGGAAACCTCGCCAATCATCTGGATCTTCACATTATTTCTATGAAGTTCTGGAACAAAGCGATCGTAAAATTCAACTGGAAGATTCATGATAAAGCTCACTTCCTGTTGAGGACGTGTCCAGTTTTCCGTTGAGAAAGCATAGACCGTTAGGGCTTGCACTCCCATCTCCTTGGCTGCGATGGTTACTTCTTGCAGAGCCTCCATGCCAGCCTTGTGGCCAAAGACACGAGGTTGCATCCGTTTTTTGGCCCAACGACCGTTCCCATCCATAATGATTCCAATGTGCTTGGGCACTTCTAAGGGAACACTTAATTTTTCTTTCTTTTTAAAACGAAACATGTTTTTCTACCTATTTCACTGTTTTTATCGCTTCATTATATCATAAATCCGCTTAAAATGGCAGTCTAGCCCCTTTTCTAGGGGGCATCTAGCTAAAAATGAAAAAAGCGACCTTTTGATCGCTCTTTCTTATTATTCACCGTCGATGATAGAATCTGAGTCACCAGCGCCTTCAACTGCACCAGCTGTCACTCCTTCTGAAACTGGCAAAACTGTTTTAATAGCTGTCAATTCAAATGTGAGGTATACGCCATCCACATCCAAGACAACGGTTTTACGTTCAGTGTCTACTTCATCAACTGTTCCATACAAACCACCGATGGTAATCACTTCATACCCTTTTTGAAGCTTGTTCAAGCTCTCCATCCGTTTTTGGTATTGTTTCTTTTGGCTACGGCTCATGAAGAACATCATTCCGACCATTAGCGCAAGCATAAATAGCAAGGTTGTACCACTTTGCATACCGTTTCTCCTTTTTAAATCATATATGCTCTACTATAGCAAATTTTATAGGTATTTTCAATACGAACCCTTGATTTTCAAAAAAATAAGTCCATGGATGGAGGTGTCCAGCCACTATTCGATCCAGACAGCTTTTATGGTTTTTGCTAATCGATTGTGATTCCATACTTTTCATGATTTTTATCATACCATTCAATCAACAACATCGCTGTTTGATAGGTAATGTTTTTAATTTTACTGGTTCCTTTTGTCAAGGTAGCTAGACTCATCTTACTAATATCTGTCTCAGTTGCTACTCTATAACTTGTCACCTTTCCATCCACCATCAATTGAACGACAGCTTCAACTTTCTTATAATCTTTTGTCGAATAAATATCAATTGGATTTTTCATAAAATCATCCTATCCCCTTAAATTTAGTCTTTTATATATTATATAATTTATTTGTTCATTTATATGGAAATCTTGCTTACAGACGCTTTCTAAGGCATTTTCACGCTGTATTTAGCGTCAATTCATGAAAAAACATACCTATTTTTTATCATTTTTCACTTTCTGGGAAAAAAAACGATAAAACTATACCTTATATATTTTTCTTTTATCGATATCAAAAAGGCTAAGAATTTCTTCTTAGCCTTCTTTTTCAAACTGATTTTCTCCCGTTTATGGTGCTAGATGTCCTAGTTATTCTTCTGAGTTTGTATTCTCTTTAATGACCAATTCTCCATCTTCCATATCCGCTAACAAATGTTTAGCCTCAAGGTGATCCAAGTGGAAGTCGGTCACTTTGTCACGGATTTGTTGTTCAACCACCCGACGGAGTGGACGTACGCCCATGACTTCATCATAGCCTTCTTCAGTCATGTATTCTTTAGCAGCATCGCTCACTGTCAAGTCAATGTCTTTCTTCGCAAGAGTTTTGTTCACTTCTGCTAACATCAAGTCAACAATCTTAGAAAGGTCTTCCTTACTCAAGTGTGAGAATTCAATGACAGCGTTGAAACGGTTGAGGAATTCTGGACGGAAGAATGGTTTCAAACGATCCAAGAGTTCTGGTTTGTCCGCATCTTCTGTCAAGTTAGCTTCGTAACCAAAGCCAGCGTTTGAAGTAGCGATAATTACGGTATTCTTGAAGTTGACGGTGTTTCCTTGACCGTCTGTCAAACGACCATCATCCAATACTTGAAGGAGAAGGGTGATCACTTGAGGATCCGCCTTTTCAATCTCGTCAAGAAGGACGATAGAGTATGGATTACGGCGAACACGTTCTGTCAAAGTATTGTTGTTGTCGTCGTAACCGACATAACCGGCAGTTGTACCGATCAATTTAGACACGGCTGTACGGTCGCTGTATTCTGACATGTCCAAACGGATGATGGCATCTTTAGTACCAAACATATCAAGGGCCAATTGTTTAGCCAACTCAGTCTTCCCAACACCAGTAGGACCTACAAAGAGGAAGCTACCGATTGGGCGGTTTCCTTCATCAAAGCCAGCACGGTTCCGACGAATTGCTTTGGCAACTGCTTCAACAGCCTTGTCTTGACCAATAACCTTGGTTTGCAAACGGTGACCCATATCTTTCAAGCGTTCGATATCGGTTGCCCCCATTTGTGATACTGGAATACCAGTCATCCGTTCGACAGACTCAGCTACGTCATTGACAGTTGCTGTCACCTTGTGATCTTCTGTATGGTTGGCAATTTGTTTTTCCAATTCTTCGATCCGAACTTTTGCATTAAGGGCTGCTTCGTAATCTTCTTTAGCAGCTGCAGCTTCTTGTTTCGCTTTTTCTTCTTCAATTTCATGTTCCACAGCATGGACATCTGTCACTGGGTGTTGTGCTGCCAAGTGAGCAGCTGTCACATCGACTAGGTCGATGGCCTTATCCGGCAAGCTACGTTGTGGAATGTATTGTACAGAGTAATCAACTGCTGCTTTCAAGACTTCATCTGGCAAGACAACATTGTGGTGTTGTTGATACAATTCACGGATTCCTTGGAGAATCTTGAAGGTATCTTCAGCAGATGGAGCATTGACCTTGACTTCGTTGAAACGACGTGCAAGAGCTGCATTTTTCAAGATAGTGTTGCGGTATTCATCTTGAGTCGTTGCCCCAATCACGGTCAATTCACCACGTGAAAGAGCTGGTTTCAAGATATCCGCAAGACCTTTAGAACCACTATCACCACCGATTGAGCCAGCACCAAGGATTTGGTGAATTTCATCAAAGAAGAGAATGACATTTCCCATGGCTTTGACTTCTTGGATCATATTTTGGATATTTTCTTCAAAGCTACCACGGTATTGCGTACCAGCTTCTAGACCAGAAATATCGATGGAGATGATTTCTTTGTTCTTGATGGCTGCTGGAACGTCACCATTCACGATAGCTTGGGCCAAGCCTTCTACAACAGCTGTCTTACCAACACCTGCATCCCCTACAAGGACAGGGTTATTCTTGGTACGACGAGACAAGATTTCAGCAGTTTCTTGAATTTCTTTGTTGCGTCCGATAACTGGATCCAATTTTCCTTCACGAGCTTCTTCAGTCAAGTTACGACCAAGCTTCGCAAGGATTCCATCTTGTTTCATGCCTTTGCCTTGTTGGTGTTGCACTGGTTCACTTCCTTCGGTTGGAAGTTGACCAGTTTGACGGTAAATGGCGAATTCTTCAGGTGTTACTTCACGACCATTGATCATGTAGCGACGGCTTTCAGAACGAAAACCACCCATGTTTCCCATTAGTTGATTGAAAAGATCATCCATATTGTTAAAGTTGTTGTTCATATTGTTTACCTCTAATTTACATAATTTTAATTCATTCTTGAAAATGAGTAGCCGATTTAGCTACTTTAAGTTTGTTTACATAATTTTATTTTGCTTTTAAATGAATAGCCTCGAGGGCTAGGAACTTGTATTTCTTCTTTTATCAATTAGTTTTCTATATTTTGGAAATAGCATCTTACCATCTCCTTTCCACTATTGATCCTGTAAACTTTTGAGATTTTCTCAACCTCTTTTTGTTTACATAAATTATTATAAAGCAGGATGATTTTTTTGTCAACACTTTTTACATAATTTTTAACATTTTTTTAAAAAATTTTTTCCTAAGACTAAAACGTTTATATTTAGGCGAAAATTAGCGGGTACTCTCTAAACCAACAACTTTTATACATGAGCCTTATTGAAATAAAACCTCGATAAGGCCACAGCCATAGCTTCTTTCAGCTATGGGTTTTTTAGCGTCTGGAAAAGAAACCATCCCTTCCGTAACTTCCTAATGATACTGCACATCCTTCCCTCCTAAAATATGGTATACTAAAGAAAAAGGAGGTGCCTATGTCTTCCATTCGTTTAATTGTCAGTGATATTGACGGAACTATTCTGGATCAGCAGCATCAGGTCGATCCCGACCTCATCGAACTCATCCCCCAGCTCCAAGAAAAAAAGATTCCTTTTATCTTGGCATCGGCTCGTTCTCCTATCGGGATTGCTCCTATCGCTAGAAGATTGGGCGTCCATCAGGAACCGATCGCGTGCTACAATGGAGCTCTCATCGTCAAGGGAGAAGAGATTCTATTTGAACACAGCCTGAAAAAAGATGAGATCCGCACCTTCCTCCATCGCGTGGAAGAACTAGATCCCAGCATTTCGATTAATTGTTATAGTGGGGCAGTCTGGTTTAACTCTAGAGAGGACCAGTGGACCCAAGTTGAGGCTTCGATTACTGGTGAGACGCCACAGATACAGCCCCTTTCTCAGACCCTCTCTGACGATGCTCTCCATCTACACAAATTGCTCTTGATCGGCGAGACTCAGAACATTCAAGAACTCTATCAAAAGCTAGATCCACAAGAATTTCCGCAGACTGCCTTTTACCTTTCAAAAGAAAACTACCTAGAAGTCACCGCCAAGTCCGTCTCAAAAAGGGATGCTGTCCTTGAACTGGCTGCTTATTACCAGGTCCCTTTGGAACAGGTCATGACCATCGGAGATCACTTCAATGACCTCCCTATGATTCGTCTGGCTGGACTTGGAGTTGCCATGGGAAATGCTCCTGAAGCCGTCCAAAAGGAAGCTCAAGTTGTCACTACCAGCAACCAAGAACACGGTGTAGCGCAAGCTATCCAAGAGTATGTCTTACCGCCATCAAACAAATAGCCCATGGAGCTCCTGCTTTCATGGGTTTTCTAACTCACTGTTTTTTAACCCAGCCTCTGATAAAAGAAAAAGAAGCTAGGACTTGATCCTATCTTCTTTTCATTTTTATTCTACTGTTACGGACTTAGCAAGGTTCCGTGGTTTATCCACGTCGAGCCCACGGTGTAGGGTTGCAAAGTAAGCGACCAATTGCGTTGGTACGACCATTGAGATTGGCGAGAGGTAAGGGTGTACGGTCGTAAGAACGATATCGTCTGTATCTTTGGCAACATTTTCTTCTGCGATGGTGAGGACCTTAGCACCACGCGCTGCCACTTCTTGGATATTTCCACGAGTATGGTTGGCAAGAATTGGGTCAGACAAGAGGGCCAAGACAGGTGTTTCATCTTCGATCAAAGCAATGGTTCCGTGCTTGAGCTCTCCAGCCGCAAAACCTTCACATTGGATGTAAGAAATCTCTTTGAGCTTGAGACTGGCTTCCATGGCTACATAGTAATCTTGACCACGTCCGATGTAAAAGGCGTTGCGTGTTGTTTCAAGAAGATCACGAACCTTATTTTCAATCAGTTCTTTCTCTGAAAGGGTTGATTCGATAGACTGAGCTACGATAGACAATTCATGAACCAAGTCAAAAGCCTTGGCTTTTTCATTGCCATTTGCTTCACCGACTGCTTTTGCAAGGAAAGCAAGGGCTGCGATTTGGGCTGTATAAGCCTTAGTTGATGCTACGGCAATTTCAGGACCTGCATGAAGCAACATAGTATGGTTGGCTTCACGTGACAGAGTTGATCCTGGCACATTTGTCACTGTCAAGCTTGGAATCCCCATTTCATTGGCCTTAACCAAAACCTGACGGCTATCAGCTGTTTCACCAGATTGACTGATAAAGATGAAAAGTGGCTTCTGGCTGAGAAGTGGCATCCCATAACCCCACTCAGAGGAGATACCCAGTTCAACTGGTGTATCTGTCAATTCTTCCAACATCTTCTTAGAAGCAAATCCTGCATGATAAGATGTTCCAGCTGCAAGGATGTAGATGCGGTCAGCGTCTTGAACAGCCTTGATGATGGCTGGGTCTACCACTACTTGACCAGCCTCATCTGTGTAGGCTTGGATGAGCTTACGCATCACTGTTGGTTGCTCATCAATTTCTTTGAGCATGTAGTAAGGATAGGTTCCCTTTCCGATATCAGACAAGTCAAGCTCAGCAGTATAGCTAGCACGCTCACGGCTGTTGCCATCGTAGTCTTGCACTTCAACGCTATCAGCTTTCACAATTACCAACTCTTGGTCATGGATTTCCATGTATTGGTTAGTTTCACGAATCATGGCCATAGCATCTGAGCAGACCATGTTGTAGCCATCACCAAGACCAATCAAAAGTGGTGATTTGTTCTTGGCCACGTAGATGACATCTGGATTTTCAGAGTCAATCAAGGCAAAGGCATAAGATCCACGGATGATGTGAAGGGCTTTTTTGAAAGCTTCAAGTACTGACAAGCCCTCTTCTTCCGCAAATTTTCCAATCAAGTGCACTGCGATTTCAGTATCCGTTTGTCCCTTGAAGTGGTGACCTGCCAGGTATTCTTCTTTGATTTCGAGATAGTTTTCAATCACACCATTGTGCACCAAGACAAAACGTCCTGTCTCAGAGCGGTGCGGGTGAGCATTATCTTCTGTTGGTTTCCCGTGAGTGGCCCAACGAGTATGTCCGATACCAGTTGTTCCCTCAACACCAGCCGTTTTAGCAGACAATTCCGCAATACGACCAACCGCTTTCACCAAATGGTTTTCAGCACCACCTAGGACAAAAATCCCCGCAGAATCATAACCACGGTATTCGAGCTTTTCAAGTCCTTGAATCAAAATATCCGTTGCATTTGTATTTCCAACAACACCAACAATTCCACACATAGTATATACGACACAGACAAGCTGTGCTTTCTCCTTCTATAAAAATGAAAGAAAATAGGTATCCGTACTTGAGTTCCCTTATTTTCTTAGCCAATTTATAAAATTGGTCTAGTCTGATTCGATAGAAAAATTATCAGCGGAGTCAGTATACAATGCTTTTTTCTGTTTGTCAACCTTCAAAATATCAAAAATTGGTCTAGTTAAGAAAGGATTAAGAAAAACCTACCAATTTTTTTAGTGATAGGTTAGGATGATTGGCTTATTTTAAGATTGTCATTGATGCCAACTGATCTAAATGCCTATCCAATAATTGCATAAGTTTTACTTCATTTTTTTGATCTTTTTAATCATCAAATCAACTCCCAGCAAAACAACTATAATAATCAAAAGATAAGCAAGCATGAAGTGATTCGATAGATGTTCCCCACTCGCATTCTTCAAGATGACTCCATAAGACTCTTTGTAATTAGTTACTATTGAAGTTGGCGCTTTATCAAAGACTTTACTAATTGCATCTTTCATTAAAATCTGTTTTAGTAGTGCATTCACTTGTGTCAAAGGGAACCAGGTCATGACCTGTTGCAAGCTTCCTCCTACAGAACCAATAGAAAGATAAACACCTGAAATGAATCCGATAAAAGTTCCAACTATTGTACTCAAAGTTGTAAATGCTGAACTGGTTCGAATAAAAGCTAGGATTGGCAGAATAATAGTTGCAGACAACATCGTTCCCATTGTGACAACTCCTAAAATAGATAAGTAGTCCATCATAGAATAGTCAAGAAGAGCACTAAAACCATTAAACATACCAATTGCAAAGATACAAGAGAACAGAGTCATAATAATCCCAAATAATATCGCAAAGATCGCATACGATAGTTCAATTTTAAAGTTAGAAACTGGACTGACTTTAAAGTCCTCACTCAACTTCTTTTCTCTATCCGAAACCATCACTCCAAATGCACCAAGAGTACTGGTCATTGAGATAATGGTCGTTAAACCTGAGATTAACCAATAATTGACCATCTGAATGGTGTCCGTAGAGGCGGTATCACTATTCAAAGCCTCCTTGATGGCATCAATCTGAATTTGTCCTAAAAAGACTTGATAAACTAAGATTAAGATGATGACCGATAAGAAGGACATAAAGAAAGCTAAGCGATCTCTTGTATAGACTTTCCGATTTCTAGAGATTAATTCAAGCATTCCCTTCTCCTCCTTTAGATCTTAGTAAGTTCAAATAAGCTGCTTCTAAATTTGAATATTCTACATTAAATGTTTCAATAATTGATTTTCCTTGATTTTCTGCAATAATTTCCATCATCTCTTCAACGGAAACATCCTTACATACGACTTCTGCCTCCGAAAGGATCTGACACTTATTAGCAAACTTAGAGACAGATAACGAATTGACTGGTTTACCAGGTTTTAACGTAAGATTCAGGTTAGTGGTTGAATGCTGTTTAATAAAATTGGCAATATCTCCTGAATAATATAGGTTCCCTTCAATTAAGACATTTAAAACATCACAAGCAGCCATCTCTTCTAAATAGTGTGTAATTAGAACGACTGTCATATTATCTTTTTTGTTCAGATGATTAATCGCTTCCCATAAATCATGACGAGATTGTGGATCTAAACCAGTTGTTGGCTCATCTAACAAGAGCAAAGACGGTTGTGGCAATAACGCTCGGGCAATATCTACTTTTCGTTTTTGTCCTCCTGATAAACTGCCATAGTTTTTCTTTCTAAGAGTGGCTACGTCCAAATAGGATTGCAGACCTCTTATACGCGTATGTACCTGTGATTTTGATAAGCCGTACAAGGCCCCCCGAGAAATCAAGTTTTCCTCTACCGTTAAGTTGTCATCTAAACGATTGCTTTGAAATACAATACCGATATGTCGATAAAAATCTTTCGTTGGTAAGGACTTCCCATCCACTTCCCAAAAAATTTCTCCTGAACTTGGCTTGAAATTCTGAATCAACAAATTAAAAAGCGTTGTTTTTCCAGCTCCATTTGGTCCAAGAAGTCCATAAAATTTACCTTCCTCAAGAACTAAATCAATTCCTTTCAAAGCCTCAAAGGAACCATAGCTTTTCTTTACATTGTGTAATCTAATTTCCATTTTCTGACACCAAGATCCTTTCTTCTTTCCTTGTACTGTCAGTATATCCAATTTCTATCCTCTAACGTGAGGACATTCATGTCCAGTCTAAGCATCTTTTTCACCAAAAAACACCTGTGAATCTTCACAGGTGTTCAATGTTCATTTTATATTTTTTTGAGAACAACAGACGAAAGGAAAAATGCTCCTCTATACCTCAGTGTAGTTTAGACCTTTTTTTGCAAGGTCCTCTTTCCATTCTTCTTGCATGTTTCTCTTCACCAGATCCTCAGATAATAAATCAGCCATCAAGCATACTTTTTGATAATCATTTTTTGCTTTTTCTAAGTCATCTTCTATAAATAAAGCAACTTTCCAATTTAAAGCATAAACAAAAATATTATCCTGAAAATCATGTCTCTTTGTCATAATATCATTTAAAGCTTTAACAATGTCTGGCAATCTGTCGTATATCCCATAATGGGCTAACACACCTGCAGCTGAGATAAGAGTGTTTTGTAGTATTTCCAACTCTGATAAGGGGAAATAATCTATCGCAAGTAGGATTTTTTCTACTAAGTGTATAAATTCATCTTGATCAAAGGCTCCCAAAGCCAAAGAAAGCAAGCGCAATTTGATAATCTCCACATCGTTGAGACTTAACTCTTTTTTCTTCATGGCTTGCTCTAGATACTCATCTAATAAACCTTGATCAAAAGAAGGATTTTTGGATCCAATCATATCAACCGTGGCTTGGGCGACCTGGACAGACAGTTTTTCTTCCTCTGGCAGGTTATCAAAATAGTTTTCGTAAATATCCTCAATAATTTCTTCATGCCGATGAAGACGATCTTGATCTCCATAATGGTATAACGTCCGTAGTTGATATTTCAGGTCCATATATTCTGCAGGCAATTCCAAACTAGTTTGATTCGTTAGCGTATCTAGGGAGACACCTAGTTGCTCAGCAATATACTTCGCTGTTGCTATCGTTGGTAAAGACTGACCCTTTTCGATTCGCTGGAGTTGGCGCGTCGTTAATAGGTCCTCAATACCACAGATTGCTTGTCTACTTAATCCCTTACTTTCACGTAGAGTTTGTACTTTTTTTCCTAATTCTGTTTTAAAATCCATCATACAAGCTCCTTTTCTTCTGGTTTTATTATAGCACATATTAAAGTTGAAGGGTTTTTAACCTTTTCCAGCACTAAATGAAAAATCGGAAATGAAGAATGCCGTCAGAAACATATGCATCTGATGGAGTTCCACACTTCCGAAAATAAAACTAGTCAGTCATTTACTGAAATGAACGGGCCTATCGTACTTAGATAACAGAATCCTCAAAAACTTACTCTTCAAATCCATTCTGCTGGCTCAATTCACGGAACCAATGACCGGATTTTTTCAGGCGTCTTTCTTGAGTGGCTAGGTCTAATTCGACAAGGCCGTAGCGGTTTTTATAGCCATTGAGCCAAGACCAGCAGTCGATAAAGGTCCACATAAGGTAGCCCTTACAGTTGGCCCCATCTTGGATAGCTCGGTGCAATTCACGCAGGTGGTCTTTGACGAAGTCAATCCGGTAGTCATCTTGAATTTCCCCGTTTTGACGGAATTTTTCTTCCCCTTCAACTCCCATTCCATTCTCTGTTAGGAGCCACTCGATGTTGTTGTAATTTTCTTTGATATTTTGGGCAATATCGTACAAGCCTTGCTCATAGATCTCCCAGCCTCTATGTGGGTTGATCTTTCTTCCTGGCATGACATAGGGTTCGTAGAACTGCTCGACCAACATAGGAGACTCTGGGTTTGGCGCATAACGGGGCGCAGAGACCCGCATTGGCTGGTAATAGTTGACCCCTAAGAAGTCGACTGTATGTTCTTTGATCAGCTCTAAGTCATTTGGATCCACCTCTGGCAAGAGAGCACGCTCCCGCAAAATCTCTACCAACTCTGGTGGGTAAGTCCCAAGAACAGACGGATCGAGGAAGGATTTAGCTTGGAAGAGCTCAGCGATTCGTGCCGCCTTGACATCTGCTGGATGCTGACTCCGCGGATAGGCTGGCGTCAAGTTTAAGACCACTCCAATTCGATAGTTTGGATCCACCTCATGACAGGCCTGAACAGCAAGGCTACTTGCCAACTGGGTATGGTAGGCAACTTTAACTGCTGCAGCGGCATCCACCTTATGTGGGTAATGTGCATCATAAAAGTAGCCAAACTCTACAGGAACAATGGGTTCATTAAAGGTGATCCACTGATCGACCAAGTCTCCATAGGTTTCAAAGCAGAAACGAGCATAGTCGCGATAGGCGTAGACCGTCTCCTTATTTTCCCAGCCATCTCCTTGTTCTTGCAAGGCAAAAGGAAGGTCAAAGTGATAAAGATTGACCATCAAATGAATGCCTTTTTCCTTAATGCGTTCAAATACTTGGCGGTAAAAAGCCACTCCTACTGGATTGACTTCTCCACGTCCTTTAGGGAAAATCCGAGACCATTGGATAGAAGTCCGAAAGGCAGTATGCCCGGTCTCGACTAGAAGCTCAATGTCTTCTTCCCAATTTTCATAAAAGGTCGAAGTTAAGCCGGGTCCTTCTTGGAAACGAAAGCGATGAGGCTCTACCTGATACCAGTAGTCCCAGAGGTTGTCCCCCTTACCATCTCCGGCAAAGCGCCCTTCTGTCTGAGGACCAGATGTCGAAGTCCCCCATAAAAAATCTTGTGGAAAGTTGATCATGTGTTTATCCTCTCTCATTGTCTTCCTCTCTATTATACTCCCTTTCAGCTCTCTTCCTAGAGACTATTTTCAGTCATTTTTACGCAGATTATAGAAAAAACACGCTAGCTATCAGAAGACCCGATTTCTAACGTGTTTTGTTTCCATTATAGTTGATTAACGACATAATCAAAGAGAGCCTTGTCTCCCTCGCTTATCTGATAACGCAGTTCTGGATGCCACTGTACCCCTAGAAAGGCTGTCCCGTGGAATGATTGCACCGCTTCGATGATCTGATCTTCAGAGCTAACAGCAATCACTTCTAGATGAGGGGCTAGTTCCTTGATTGCTTGATGGTGGTAGGAATTGATCTGACCAACTTCCCCGAACAAGTCTCGCAAAACGGTCCCCTCGACGGTTTCGATTGAATGACTAGCTTCGCTGGCAGGATTTTCCTGCCAGTGATGATCGATATCTTGGTAAAGCGTCCCGCCCATAGCTACATTATAGAGCTGCATGCCTCGGCAAACTGTAAAGATAGGCTTCTTAGCAGCTACTGCTTCCTTGATCAAGGCCAATTCAAAAAGGTCACGCTCAAGCAAGTAATCGTCACTGACAATTTCCTTTTCTGCTCCATAAAACTGAGGAGAAACATGCTGACCACCTGTGATGATCAGCTTGTCAATCAAGGAAATATAGTGCTCAGCCGTTGCTGGGTCTCCAATCGGAAGGATGAGGGGGATGCCCCCCGCTTCTTGAACCCCCTGGACAAAGCCTGTCGGTGTGTAACTGAGGTACATTCCTTCCTCTTCACGGAAAGGGCGTTGGTTGCCCGTTATCCCAATCACTGGTTTCTTCATCGCTCATTCTCCAATCTCTTCATAACTAGTATAATTCCTTATTTTACCATACTCCAAAGGTGACTTTCAACTTTTTTCATGTTTTTTCAAATAAGGAGAAGTTTTCTAGAATTTATCTTTCTTTTTTACAAAAATCCTCCAGAGCCTAGCTCCGAAGGATTCATTTTTATTTCACAACAATGTTGACAAGTTTGTTCGGGACACTAATCACCTTCACAATTTCTTTGCCATCAATCTCTGCTTTGACTTTTTCATCAGCTAGAGCAACTTCTTGCAATTCTTCGCGTGACAGGTCCTTCGCAACCATGAGTTTAGCACGGACTTTTCCTTTGATTTGAACGACGATTTCAATTTCATCTTCAATCAATTTACTTTCGTCCCATGTTGGCCAAGCCACGTAAGAGATAGACTCACCTGTTGCTGCGACTGTTTGCCAGAGTTCTTCTGCCAAGTGAGGCGCAAATGGAGCGATCAATTGGATAAAGCCTTTGGCGTAGTCTACATAAAGTTTGTCTTCCTTGTTAGCTGCATTGACAAAGACCATGAGCTGAGCAATGGCAGTGTTGAATTTCATCGACTCGATTTGCTCAGTGACAGACTTAACAGTTTCGTTGTAAACCTTGTCTAGAGCGCCATTGTTTTCCGCAACGATTTCTTTACTTGTGATCAAACGGTAAACACGGTCAAGGAATTTACGGCTTCCTTCCAGACCTTCTTCAGACCAAGCGATAGAAGCATCAAGTGGTCCCATGAACATTTCATAGACACGAAGGGTATCAGCACCGTATTGTTCCACCACATCGTCTGGGTTAACCACGTTCTTGAGGGATTTAGACATCTTGGCTGGTGCTTGCTCCAATTCTTCTCCTGTTTCCACATGGAAGAAGGAACCGTCACGTTTTTCAACCTTGTCAGTCGCCACAAGTGCACCACGGTGGTCACGGTAGCTAGTTCCCAAAATCATACCTTGGTTAAAGAGTTTTTGGAATGGCTCTTTGGTTGGAACAACACCGATATCATAGAGGAATTTGTGCCAGAAACGAGCGTAAAGCAAGTGGAGCACGGCGTGTTCTGCCCCACCCACGTAGATATCGACTGGCAACCATTGTTTGAGGAGATCCTCGTCAGCCAATTTCTCAGTGTTGTGTGGATCGATATAGCGGAGGTAGTACCAGCTTGAACCTGCCCATTGTGGCATCGTATTCGTCTCACGACGACCTTTGATACCATCCTCACGAGTCACTTCAAGCCAGTCTGTCAAGTTAGCCAATGGGCTTTCACCAGTACCTGAAGGGCGGATGTCCTTGGTTACTGGCAAGACAAGTGGGAGTTCACTTTCTGGAACAGCTGTTGAAGTTCCATCTTCCCAATGAATAATTGGGATTGGTTCACCCCAGTAACGTTGACGGCTAAAGAGCCAGTCACGAAGACGGTAAGTGACCTTTTCTTGACCGCAGCCTTTTTCTTCCAACCAAGCCACGATTTTAGCAATCGCTTCTTCTTTGTTGAGACCGTTCAAGAAGTCAGAGTTGACGTGAAGTCCATCTTCTGTGTAAGCAGCTTCTGCTACGTTTCCACCTTCAAGCACTTCTACGATAGGAAGGTCAAAGTGTTTTGCAAATTCCCAGTCACGCTCATCATGGGCAGGTACAGCCATAACAGCACCAGTTCCATAGCTAGACAGAACGTAGTCGGCAATCCAGATTGGAATTTCTTTGCCATTAACAGGGTTGATAGCATAAGCCCCCGTCCAAACCCCTGTTTTTTCCTTGGCAAGGTCTGTACGAGCCAAGTCTGACTTGAGGCTTGCTTGATGCTTGTAGTCCGCTACAGCCTCAGCTTGTTCAGGTGTCGTGATGGCATCTACTAGTTCATGTTCAGGCGCCAAAACAGTGAAGGTCGCACCGAAAAGAGTATCTGGACGAGTCGTAAAGACGGTGAATTCCTTGTCTGTTCCTTTTACTTTGAAGGTGACATTGGCACCAGTTGATTTCCCAATCCAGTTGCGTTGCATGTCCTTGATAGATTCTGGCCAATCCAACTCATCCAAGTCAGTCAGCAAGCGCTCCGCATAGGCAGTGATCTTGAGCATCCATTGGCGCATTGGTTTGCGGACAACTGGATAGCCACCACGCTCAGAGGTTCCATCTGGAAGAACTTCTTCGTTGGCGATAGCTGTTCCTAGTTCCTCAACCCAGTTTACAGGCACTTCCGCTTCATAGGCCAAGCCTTTTTCATAAAGCTTAGTGAAGATCCATTGCGTCCACTTGTAGTAGTTTGGATCTGTCGTATTGACTTCACGGTCCCAGTCGTAAGAGAAGCCAAGCGCATTGATTTGGCGTTTGAAGTTGGCAATGTTTTCTGCTGTGAATTCCGCTGGGTCATTTCCTGTATCCATAGCGTATTGCTCTGCAGGCAAACCAAAGGCATCCCATCCCATTGGGTGAAGGACATTGTAGCCTTGCGCACGTTTGAAACGGCTGAGGATATCCGTCGCTGTGTAGCCTTCTGGGTGTCCTACGTGCAGACCTGCTCCAGATGGGTAAGGGAACATGTCCAATGCATAAAACTTAGGTTTTGAAGCATCTGTTCCTGTCTTAAAAGTGTGATGGTCAGCCCAGTATTTTTGCCACTTAGGCTCGATTTCTTTATGATTGTAAAAACTCATGCTGTCTCTCCAATTTTCGTGATGCTCCTATTATACCATTTTTAAGGGATTTTTAAAGGTTCTATCCATCAAAAAGAGGCTGGGACAAAAGTCCTAGCCTCTCAATTGTCTTTGGATTATCGAACAAGACGCAGTGGTTGAGTGGGCTCTACTACGCTGATTTCATCAGCTTTTACAGCCCTACTCAACTGTGCGGAGGTGGGACGACGAAATCGAATTCTAACGAATTACCGATTTCTGTCCCATTCTCTTCCCTGTTCAATAGACAATTGCTCTTAAATTCCTAGTCTTCTACGTGACTTTCTAGTTCTTTTTGAGCTTTCTTATTGGATTCTTCTTTTTCTTTCTTCCATTGTTCACGCGCTTCATCGTACTCTTTGGCTGTCAAGACTTTGTCTTGCAATTCCAAGTACTTGTAGTTGAAGGATTGACCCTTGTGTCCTGTCCAAGCAAAGGCAGCTGAGTATGGAACTGTCTTACGCACACCTGGAGAGGCACCATCTGAATGAATCGGGATCAAGAGGGCACTATCTGTCAACCAAGCCTGAGCCTTAGCATATTTTTCATAGCGGGCATTGACATCTTTGGTTTCATTGTGCGCATCTTCGATCAATTGATCATATTCATCAAAACCAGCTTCTTTGGCTGCGGCATTATTGGTACCCGCATCAAATCCAAAGTAGGCATTGGCATTTTCACCCGTCTTAGAGTTTGTGATATCTAGGTAAGAAGATGGATCGGTATAGTCTGGTCCCCAACCCAAGTTATTGTTCAAATCCCAGTCTTGTTGAGAAGCATTTTCAGCAAAGTAGGTCACACGTTGAAGATCATCCTCAGAAACCATTTTTAGGTCGATAACAACATTTTCTGACCCTAGGGTTGATTCAATCGATTGTTTAAAAGATTGGGCCTGTTTAACGCCTACAGTATAAGTTGATGCTACTGGAAGATCCAAATGAATTGGGAATTCAACTCCTTGACTTTGAAGTACTGTTTTAGCCTTAGCAAATTCTTCTTTTGCCTTATTTGGATTATAAAGAGTATCTTTTCCATCTGTAACAGATACTCCTTGCCATTCTTCCCCATGTTCTCCTAGATATTTTTCTACCGAGTTACCAAATTCTTTTCCATCAATTTGAACAAAGCTAGGTGGAACAAAAGTATTTCGAATAACCTTATCGGCAGATGCCTCACCATTAGCTTGAGCTACATATGCCTGACGATTAAATGCAAACAAGACTGCTTGACGGAAGTCCTTATTCAAAATCGCTTTCTTGGTTGAGCTCTTTTGAGCGTCTGTCGTCTTCGTCGTAATCTCATAAGCTTGACGGTCAATATTGAAGGACAAGTTATAAGTAGAAGATCCTTGGTCACTAAAGACAATATCGTCTTTGTGCTTCTTCTCAACACTCTTATAGTTAGAACCATTTGGAAAGACACGGGCAACCGTAAAGTCTCCGTTATCAAAGCCACGAATCAAAGATTCTGAATCTTGTCCATCATAATAGGTTAGCTTGACCTTAGAAATTTTTACATTATCAGCATCCCAATAAGAGGGATTTTTTTCAAGGGTCACAACAGATTTAGATGTGATGGATTTAATCAAGTATGGGCCACAATAAAGAATACTAGAAGGGTTAGTGCCTTGACCGTAGTCATCCCCTTTAGAATCTAAGAATTCTTTATTGACTGGCATCAAAATGCCCATGGTGGTTTTAGAATTCCAGAAACTTTCAGGCTGATTCAACGTATACTCAACGGTATAATCATCAATAGCCTTGACTCCAACAGTAGAGAAATCTTTGGATTTTCCAGATACATAATCATCCAATCCTTTCACTGACTTCTGGACCAAGTAAAGAGCTTGAGACTTTTTATCCGCAGCATGTTGAAGCCCCGTCACAAAGTCTTGAGCCTTAACTTCTCCGAATTCTTCCCCCTCAGCGGTTACCCATTTAACCCCTTTACGGAGCTTATAAGTGTATGTCAAACCATCCTTTGAGACAGACCAATCCTTAGCAAGAGATGAAATTAAGTTCCCATACTGATCCACTTCTAATAAGCCATCTTCAGCATTTCCTGTAAATTCTGAAGTTGATTGCTTATTGGACAGAGAATAATCTAATGTATCTGGATCAGTAGTGTAAACATAGCTAAAAACTTTTTCACCCGAACTTGAAGATTTCCCTCCTTGTGAGCAGGCTACCAGTGCGCTTACAGACAAAAGTAGAGCGCCGGTGGCTAAGAGTAGCTTCCCTTTTTTCATATGGATCACCTCTGTATAAAATGTTATTCTTCATATTAAATTATAGCACTTTGTGGAAAAATGTAAACGTTTAACTGTATAATATTTCAAAAGTTAAGAAAAATAGTGGTTTTGATTCCATACAAAAAAGCAGTATTGAACTGCTTCTTTGATGATGAATAAAAGCCCCTGACACTAGCTCCCTTTGCTTAAATCCCACTGACCAGGAGGGATAAGAGGGTAAGGAAGCTATTCCAAGAGGCATGCTGAAGGATAGCCCAGTAGATCGATTTGGTATAGCGCAGGACCGCACAAAATAGCAGGCCCGGTACCAAGTAAACGATAAAGCTTGGCAAATCCCAACCATGCTGCCAGACATGCGAGAGGCTGAACAAGGAAGCAGACACCAGCATATCCAGCTTATACTTCTGATAAGATGCCAACGCCGTCATGACCAAATCACGAAAGACTAGTTCCTCCACGATAGGAGCCAGCAAGCAGGCATAGACATAACGTATCAATACCAAGGCCCAGCCTGACAAACCACTAGATACTTCTGCAAGGGCTATGGAATTCTTAGTCGGTGGAAATACCTCTGCAGAAAACATATCCCATAAAAAGTGAGCAAGAAAAACAAGCACAAAAACCGCAAAATAAGAAGCTTTAAAAGTAAATTTCCCGTACAAGTCCCAACGACGACTCTTTACCAAGAGTGTAACGGCTAACCCCCCAATCAATCCAATCAACAAGAGGAGCAAGCCATAATAAGAGTCATCCGATAGGTGGCCCACTAAATCCGTTGGGAGCCCAACGTTAAAAAGCGCAAAATTGATGCAGAGAATCCCTAGTGTCGCGAGTTGAAACGGTCTGTCTGTCTTTCTCATTGCATTCACCTTTCTATCTTATTTTCTTTTTCTACTAAATATTGGGGCAATTTGCTCCAGCCATCTAAAACCGCCACCTGAAGGCGACATTCCTTGATTTCCCCAACCCGGGTAAATTCCAGGGGTTCCCCAACCACCGCCACCATACGTTAGTTCTGGGCTTCTGGTCGGACGGATCATTCCTCCAACGGTTTGTTCGAGTTCATTTGTCGTCAATTCTTTTTCTGCATAGATTTTCATTTTTTTCCTATTCTTTCTATCTAGATTTCAAAACACCATGATCAAGATTGCTATCATATCTTAAATACGAGCGAGCGGTGGTCGCTTCACAAAGCCAGGACGTCCAATCTCAATCTTATCTGACTGACCTGAAATCACATTTGGGCGAGAACCCCCACCTCCTACAATTTGTTCCAATTCTTTTTGACTACATTCTATCATTTCATTTCCTCCAATTTGTATTTGTAACGCTACCTCCTGAGTCTATCAAAAATCGGAGCATTTGCCTTTGATCCTTCTATATGGTTGCATTTTTCAGCTATGTGGAAGGGAAAAGCTATTCATTCAGAAGGATACACCTCCAAATCAAACGAAACGACCAACCATCAAAAAAACCATCGCCAACAGACGATGGTTTCTGTATTTCTTTGATTAGCCTAAGGAGTTGACATAAGCATCTACTGCTACAATGGCTTGGGCAATATCAGAGGCTTGTACCTTGAATGGCATTTGATGGATGGTTTCTCCTTCGATGGTGGCTTGTTGGCCAACCTTGAGAAGATCTTCGTAGCTTGCATTTTCAAGATGCATTTCTTTCAGAGTGGTTGGCATACCTATTTGTTGATAGAAACGAATGTATTTATTCAATTCTTCTTTAGGACGATTTTCCAAGAACAATTGAACCAAGGTTCCATAAGCAACTTTTTCACCGTGAGTCAAATGGTGAATGTCTCCAGTGAGGGCAGTAAAGCCATTATGGATGGCGTGAGCTGCTGCCAAGCCACCACTTTCAAATCCAATCCCACTGAGAAGGGTATTGGCTTCAATGATGTTTTCAAGAGCAGGCGTTACCACTTTGGCTTCACAAGCAGCCATGGCTTGAAGTCCGTCTGCAAATAAGATTTCTTCACAACGTTGCGCAATCGCGACACCAGCTAAAGTTTGGTGTTTGCCTAGCATGGTTTTTCCGTTGGCTTGCATCACCGCACGCGCTTCAACCCAAGTCGCTAATCCATCTGCGATACCAGAAGCGAGCAAACGTTTCGGTGCTTGAGAGATGACTTTGCTATCCACCAAGACCAATTCTGGGTTTTTAGAATAGAAGATATAGCGAGCAAAGGCACCTTCATCCGTGTAGATAACTGACAAGGCTGAAACCGGAGCATCTGTAGAGGCAATGGTCGGAGCAATGACAACTGGTGATTTTAGAAGATCGGCAATGGCTTTTGCACTGTCGATGGTCTTTCCTCCACCAAGTCCGATGACTAAGTCACAGCCATTTTCTTCTGCCAGACTGACCACACGATTGATTTCATTATCAGAAGCTTCACCATTGAAGAATACTGGCAAGACTGTAAAGCCATACCGAAGGAGATACTTTTCAAAACGTTCCCCTACGATATCATAGACTACTGAATCACAGAGTAAAACGGGATGACTCCCCAGTTCTAAAATTGGTTTTGCATTTTCAAATAAAGCATTTTCCCCTTGAATGTAACGAGATGGACTTGCAAAATTTCTCATACACTCCTCCTTTATCAAATTGTATTCTTATGATGAACGGCTGACCAATCTGCCTCGAAGTCATCTACTGCTTTTGCAATAGAAGGCATTCCAAAAGCTGCTTCAAAGACATCTGCCCCTGCCGTAATTGCTTGTGTTCCTTCTTTAAATGCTCGATTAACTTGAGCCACATTTTTAAAGGAAGCTGCTAGAATTTTGCTTGATGAATGATCACGCTCTATGGCACTCGCTAACTGAGAAATAACCTGAGCTGAATCAATGTTTAAGTTTTCCATACGATTGTAATAAGGTGCTAAATAGTCGGCTCCTGCCTCAATCGCTAACAGTCCTTGAAAAACAGTATAGATTGCTGTTGCAGTAATTTTGTAACCCTCTGCTTTTAACACTTTAATTGCAGCAAGTCCTTCAGGTGTTACTGGGACTTTAATATAGGTGTTTTCATCGCATTGTTCGCGAATTTTAGCCGCATCTTTCAAAATTCCTTCATAATCTTTTGCGACAACTTGAACATGGATGGAAGGAGAGCCTCCAATGATTTCTCGCACCTTATGGATACGATCAAAAAAATCAATGTCCCCTTCTTTTTTAGCAATTGTTGGGTTCGAAGTTACCCCAGCAAGGGGTAACACTCGTGCCCATTTTTTTATCTCATCTAAATTTAAAGTATCAAGCATAAATTCCATATACATACCTCTTTACTATAGAGTATGCTCTGTCCGTCCAATAATATCATCTTGTGTAGCTCTTGATAGTACATTGAAGAAAGCTGAGTAGCCTGCAACACGTACAATTAAGTCACGGTGTTTTTCCGGATGTTTTTGAGCATCTAACAACGTTTCTCTAGAAACCACATTGTATTGAATATGGTATCCATGTAGACGATTAAAGAACGTACGGAGTAAAGCAATAAGTTTTAATTTATCTTCTTCTTTGGCTAAAGTTTGTGGGTTTACTTTTTGGTTCAGTAAAACACCACCAACAATTTCATCTGTTGGCAATTTAGAAACAGATTTTAGAACAGATGTTGGGCCATGTTGGTCCATATTGTGGGATGGAGAGCATCCTTCTGCTAGTGGAGTTCCAGCATTACGACCGTCCGGAGTAGCTAATGTTCCACGACCTTGTCCTACATTGGCTGAAATAGAAGATGTACCTGAGTAACGGATACCACCGATTGGCCCACGTCCATAGCGAGTATTTGGATATTTAGCAATTTCATCCACATAAATATCGTATGCTTCTCGAACTAAGCTGTCTGCATAGTCATCATCGTTTCCATACTTCGGTGCATCATGGATAAGCATCTCTTGGATTTCTTTTCCACGTTCGCCCTCGTAATCGGTTTCCAGAGCATGCCATAGCTCTTGTGGCGTTAAGCGTCCTTCTTCGAATACCAGTTTCTTGATTGCTGCAAGTGAATCGGATAAGTTTGCAATACCCACTTGTAAACCAGAAATATAATCGTAGACAGCTCCACCTTCTTTTAGGTGTTTTCCACGTCCAATACAGTCATCTGTCAAAGCTGAACAGAGGATATCTGGCACTTCTCTTTCAAGAGATAGGTCGATCGAGTTTTCTACGATCACACTCATGCGAGTTAAGTGGCGCAAAGTCTTGTCCCAAGCAGTCTGCAATTCATCGAAGCTCTTCATGTCTTTAAAATGACCGAAGCTTGGTGCAAATCGCTTGCCAGAAGCAGGATCGATTCCATCATTCATCGTGATGAGCAAAACTTTAGGGAAGTTCATATAACTCATACCTGTACAGCGATATCCCCATTTACCTGGAACAGCTGTTTCTACACAACCAATTGCACTGTAATCATAAGCATCTTCTTCAAGAACACCTTTTGAAATAAAGGATGGAATAATGATCTCATCATTATTGAAAGCAGGCATACCGAATCCGAGCTTCATAACTTCAATACATTCGTTCATGAAGCGGGCATCCAAACCAGCATGGTAACGAACTGTTAAGTTTGGTTGAGGAAGGTGAGTTTGAGCAACAGACTTCAACACTAAATAAGACAATGGGTTAACGGCATCTTTCTTATCACGCGTTTGACCACCAATCGTAACGTTTTGATAAAGCGGACTACCTGCAGATGAGAAGGTATGTGCTTGACTACGTACTTTGTTAATTGTAATAGTCTTAATCCACAGGTTGGTCAAGCGTTCAACAATACTCTCTTCAGTTTCCCGTCCACTTTCCAAATCAGCTTTAACGTATGGATACATATATTGGTCAAAACGGCCATATGAAAGTGAGTGTCCATTTGATTCAATCTGAAGAATACATTGGATAAACCAAACAGACTGAACAGCCTCTGCAAATGTACTTGCAGGCTCGTATGGAACTTTTGAGCAAATCTCTGCAATTTCAAGCAATTCCTTCTTACGTTCAGGAGTTGCTGTTTCAGCAAGTTGTTTAGCAAGTTCCACAAATCGTTGAGCATAGGTCTTAACAGCATCAACTACGATAAAGATAGAATCGTAAAAATGGTACTTATCAATGCTAGCTGGATCCGTTAGATCTAGGGCTGCTTTAGCTTGGCGAGCTCTTTCTTCAAAACCTTTCAAGCCATATTGCAATAATTTTTGATAATTGACTGCTAAGTGGGCATCTCCTGAATTCATCTTCCCTTCCATACCGAAGAATCCTGTTTCCATATAGACAGATACTTCTTCAGGTAGAAGAGCTCCAGCTCTTGCCCGTAAGTTATTATTTTCCCAGAACGGTGCGATACTACGGAGCTGCTCTTTCGTTTCTTCCGTAATATAGAAGACGTCACCATCCCGCTTTTCAAAAAGATCCAATTCCTTCAGAACGAACTCTAAAGTATATTCTGGGAAGATCGGAGCATCTTTATTAGAGGATGCTTGGTTTCCAGCAATCATGGATTCATCCTCAATATAGATTGTCATATTTTCAAGAATCTCTTTCAACATATAGGCACGTTTAAGAACATTTGGTTGTTCCTTATAACGATCATATGCCTTAGTTGCAAGAACAGCACGTTCAGCATCGATGTAAGGCTTCTTGTTTAAGACATCTTCACGATACTTATTCATGCGTTCAGTGAGGCTTCCAAAATATTCTGTTTTAATGCTTGTACTTGCTACTTCTACTTGTTTCATTTTTTCAAAACCTTTCTTTTGAAATTATTTTGTTTTCTTTCGTAACTATAGTAGCATTAAATTTTACGAATTTCAATGAATTATGGATAATACCTATAAATTCTATTCTAGTCGCACATCTGTGCATTCCTAATAAACGCACTATTTTTCAGCTTGTAATTCGTTGTTATAGGCAAGATTATCTTGGAATTTGAAGAATGGGAAATATACGACAGTCGAGGTTGCAAGAACCAGCACTTGAACGAAAGCACCTTGCCAACCTCCAACCATAAATCCAGAAATAATGGCTGGTGTACTCCAAGGAAGAGTCACACCTGAGAATGGATGCATGAACCCAATAGCAATTGAAGTGTAAACAATTATCGCTGCTAAAATTGGAACGATAATAAATGGAAGGAACATCACTGGGTTCATTACAATTGGGAAGCCAAATACGACGGGTTCATTAACATTGAAGATTGCAGGAAAAGCTGCAACTTTCCCAAGTGCCTTATATTGTTTTGACTTAGCAGCAAATAACATAGCAATAACCAAACCAAAGGTTATACCTGATCCAGACAAAATAAGGAAACTATCTAGGAATTGTTGGGTTACAATGTGGGCACCATTTTCAACGGATAGCTTCCCAGCTGCCAACATTGATTTATTGGCATCCAGGTTAGAAAGTAGCAAGGCTGTTACTACACCATTGACAACTGATTGTCCATGCACACCAAACCACCACAAGAACGAAATAAAGAAGGCAATTCCAATCGCTCCGTAAAGTGATCCTGTTAGACCTTGTAGAGGAACCTGAATGACATCATAAATCATTTCAATGAAGGTACCGCCACTTGTCACTACTTTTGATACGATATAGACAATCATTGATAGTAAGAAAATCACGAAAGCAGGAATCATCGCTTCAAATTGTTTGGCAATGGCTTGAGGTACTTGTTCTGGCATTTTAATAACAATATGTCTTTGGATAAACACAGTATAAATCGCACCAACTACCAGACCAATAATAATAGCACCGATAATCCCTTGACCACCAAACCATACTTTTGCAATGGCATCGCCAATCGGTTCTCCCTTAGCTGGTACATAAGAAGATTTTAACAAGATAAAGAATGAAGATAGGGACAAAACTCCTGCTGGCAAAGGTTCTACACCACTGTTTTTAGCATATGAATAACCAATGGAGAAGCAAGAAATTAATCCCATGATGGCGAATGTTCCTGAATAAACCTGCATAAATGGCTCTGTCCATGTATCGCCAAATACACTAGCAATAGCCTGATTAAGACCTTCAAATGGTAATTGCCCAATAATCAGAAACAAACTACCAACTACCGTTAATGGAAGGATCGCTAACATCCCATCTTTAAGAGCAATAATTCCTTTCATGTTTACAAAACGCATGATTGGAGCGATAATTTTCTGAGAATTAAAATTAGACATGGGAAGCCTCCTTATTTTTCTCCTAGCAATTCTAGAGCTAGATTTAGTACTTTCTTACCATCCAACATCCCATAATCTGCCATAGGGATGACAGCAATAGGAATATGGTTTGCCTCACAAATCGCTTTTGATTTATCCAAAGTATAAGCTACTTGAGGGCCCAACAATGCAACATCGATTTCTGGGGCAAAATCTGCTAATTTCGCTTGAGAATAGGCATCGATTTCAGCATCAATCCCTAATTCCTTAGCCGCCACCTTCATATTATTTACCAACATTCCTGTTGAAAATCCTGCTGCACAAAACAATCCAATTTTCATCTTCTTTTCCTCCTTATTGTTTCGCTGAAAGTTCTTTACGTAAGTCAATCATTTCTTTAATCAAGTTAATCTCTGTGATTGAAGTCATTAAGTGATCTTGTGAGTGCACAAACAGAGCTGTAATATCTGTCTTTGTCCCACCTGCTTCCTGGGCTAAAAATTGTGTTTGCAGGTTATGCGCTTCTAGCAATGCTGCATCTGCTTTTGCAATTTCGCCTTCAGAAGATGTAAAATCGCCCTCCTTAGCATATGATAAAGCTTGGTAAATATGCTGTTTAGCATCACCCGCATTTAAAATCAATCCCATAATAATTTGGTCTGCAACAATTATTTCCATGTGCACTACACTCCTTTGTTAATCTACTGAAAGCGCTTTTTCTATTGTCAATATACCATTTATATTTTTGCCGGTCAATAAAAATCGCAACATTTGATTGTTGTTTTTGTTTTTTGCACATTTGTGCTATTCAGCTCAAAAAAATAAGGACTGCATCCTTGCTGTCCTATTTTTTAGTAAATTGCTGATCACCATCTAATTCTAAGACTTTTAAGATCGTTGCTTCATCTGTGACTAAATGATTGATATAGTTGGCTTTCATAACCGATAAAATAGCTTTTGCTTTCTGATCACCGTAGGCTAAAGAGATGGTGTTTGGTACCTTTCTCAATTCCTCCAATGTGATAGATATTGTTCTTTCCTGTAATTCAGGATAAACGGGGACACCTTCTTGATCAAAGAAACGACAGCATACTTCTCCTACAGCATGTTCTGACTCCAATTTCCTAAAATCATTTGATGTCAGCATATCAAACCACTGAGGATTCTTGCTATCTGCATAGCCACCAATCCCCACAGCCGCAACATCCAAACAACGCCAACTAGCTTTCAAATCCTCAAAATACTTAGAAGATAAGATACCTTCCGTCACCTCAGAATTTTCTTGAATGACACTCGCGTTTATAAAATGACATTCCCCATGAAATTTACTCGCCATACTGTAGATCAGCGTATTGACATGGTAGCGAGCATGAATATGACTGGGACCTCCAGCTAGGGGATAAAACTGAACACCATCCAAACGCTTCGTTCCAACTTGTTCTACCATTAATCTGAGAGACTTGCCCCATGAAAATCCGACTGTCATTCCATCTTCAATCAAATTACGCAGCATGACCGCACTTGCTTGAGCCAGTCGCTTTTCAAGGCTTTCTCGAGGCTCATCAACTAGATTCGGTATAATTTCGATAGCTTTTAAGCCATATTTTTGTTTGATATAATTTTCTAAATGGAAGAGGCGAGTATCAAAGTTTTCGATTTCAATTTTTACAACTCCCTCTTTTTTAGCCTCTGCTAGCATTCTGCTGACAGTTGTACGGTAGATTCCAGTTTCTGCTGCGATTTGCGATTGACTTTTGTCTTCAACATAGTATAGATAGGCTAATTTAGCAAGTAACTTTTTCCGTTCATCTTTCAATTGGCTTCTCCTTCTTATACTAAAGTTAAAATCGTTTGTGAATCCTCAAGTTTTTCTTTCGCTTCTTGAGATATATTCTTATCTGTTATGACTCTCGAAACTTGTGAAAGTGCAAATCGTCTGACGGTTCCACATTTCCCAAATTTACTTGAATCTGTCAAGACAACCACTTCCTTAGAAACATCGGACATAGCTTGAACAACTTCACTTCTCATCATATCTTTCCCAGTAAAGCCAAGTTCATCATCATATCCGTCAACCCCTACAAAAGCAAAGGGAACTCTAAACGAGCGGATTAATTCTTTCAAAAGCGGACCTACAGTCACTCTCGATTCTTTTTGAAATTCACCACCAAGTAGGATGATTTTACAAGAATCATATTCCTGAATATAATCTGCAATAAAATAAGAATTTGTCACAATCTTGACATTCTTTTTTGTTTGGCAAATTTCTTCCGCTAGCAAAGCACATGTAGAGCCCGATTCAATCAAAACCGTGTCGTTATCCTTAATTAATTTAGCAGCTTCCTTGGCTATTCTTTTCTTGGTATCATATTGAAAGGACAATCGAACATTGATATCATCTCCACTATTTAAAACAGCATAGCCGTGTTCTCTATGCAATAATCCTTTGGATTCTAGCTTGTCCAAATCCTTTCGAATGGTCACTTTAGAGACTTGTAATTTCTCAGACAAGCTATTAACATCAATCTTTTCAAATTCCGATACTAATTTCAATATTTCATCTAAACGTTGCATTCTTTTTACCTCTTCTCTATTTTAGCAAATTTTCGAGTGAATTCAAAACAAAATAAACTTTCGTTCGTAATTGAATTAGTTTCTTAAATAATGTATAATGGACTTACTAGATTGATAGGAGAGCAAAAATATGGAACAAAATCGTGGCATAATCTTTAATATCCAACACTTTAGTATCCATGATGGCCCTGGCATCCGAACTACTGTATTTCTAAAAGGATGTCCCCTGCGTTGTCCATGGTGCTCCAATCCTGAATCCCAGCGCGCAAATCCTGAAAAAATGTTGGATGCTGTTACTAAAAAGGAAACCATCACGGGAGAAGAAAAAACAGTTACAGAAATCATAGATGATGTCTTAAAAGACGTTGACTTCTACGAAGAATCTGGTGGTGGCCTTACCCTGTCTGGTGGAGAAATCTTCGCTCAATTTGAATTTGCCAAAGCAATCTTAAAAGCTGCGAAAGAAGTTGGACTTCATACTGCAATCGAAACGACAGCTTTTGTTGAACATGAGAAATTTGTCGATCTCATTCAGTATGTTGATTTTATTTATACAGACCTTAAACATTACAATACACTTAAACATAAGAAGGTTGTCGGAGTCAACAATCATCTGATTATTAAAAATATTCATTATGCCTTTGCTCAAAACAAAACAATCGTTTTACGTATTCCAGTCATTCCTAATTTCAATGACTCTTTAACTGATGCTGAAGAATTTGCTTCCCTTTTTAATTCTCTCAACATCGATGAAGTACAACTTCTCCCATTTCACCAGTTTGGAGAAAATAAATACAAACTTTTAGGACGTCGCTATGAAATGGAAGGAATAAAAGCCCTGCATCCAGAAGATTTATATGACTACCAGCAAGTTTTTTTAGATCATGACATTCACTGTTATTTCTAATCCACTCAAAAATCCCCAAAGCTAGTTTCAGTAGATTGAAACTTGGCTTTGGGGATTTCTTATTCTTTCACGAGCATCGAGAAAAAGAGAGATTGCCTGGTGAGCATGGCCCACATGGTCAATCTCCTATTTTCTTCTCGCTTTTTTTCGGGCTTAGTATCTTGATTTACCAAATAATCACACGGTCTTCTGGTGCGCGCCACATGCCGTCGCCTTCTTTGACATCAAAGGTTTCAAAGAATTCATCAAAGTTTGGTAATTGAACATTGGTACGGAGTTTTCCTGGTGCGTGGACATCGACACTTGCGAGGAGTTGCATGTACTCTGTTCGGGCTTTCATGCGCCAGATGCGAGCAAAGTTGGTGAAGAATTCTTCTGCTGAGAAATCTTCCTCTTTCTTAGCGGCTTCAAGAGCTGCAGCGATACCACCGAGGTCTGCTACGTTTTCAGAAACGGTCAATTTCCCGTTGATCTTGGCACCGTATGAGTCTTGTCCTTCAAACTGATCGATGACTTTTTGAGTACGAGCGGTAAAGGCTTCGTAATCTTCTGGCTTCCACCAGTCTTTCAAGCTACCGTGCTCGTCAAAGGAGGCTCCATTGGTGTCAAAGGCGTGGGAGATTTCATGGGCAATGACCGCACCGATTCCGCCGTAGTTGGCTGATGATGATTGGTGAAGGTCATAGAAAGGTGCTTGTAAAATCGCTGCTGGGAAGACGATTTGGTTTTGTTGCGGATCATAGTAAGCATTGACCATATTAGCTGGCATGTGCCATTCGCTCCGATCGACTGGTTGGTTCCACTTGCTCCAAGTATGGGCAATGGAAATTTCATAGAGAGCTTGAGCATTTTCCACCAAGGTCTTGCTCTCGTCGATAATCTTTTTGGCGTATGTTTCTGGTAATTTTTCAGGGTAGCCAATATGCGGTGTAATGACATTGAGTTTGACAATGGCTTTTTCACGAGTTTCAGGAGCGAGCCAGTCTGCTTTTTCTAAGCGCTCCTTGTAGACGTCAATCATGGTCGCTACTTTATGCTCTACGTCTGCTTTTGCTTCTGGTGAGAATTTTTCTCCCGCATACCAGAGTCCAAGCGCTTGGCTATAAGGTCCTTCTGCCAAGGCCAAAGCGGCTTTTTCTTTTGGACGAGGTTCTGGAATCCCCGTGATGATCCGTCCATATTCACCAGACAAGACACGGATTTCTTCGGTCAAGAAAGACGTCCAATCTAAGGCTGCACCGAGTTTCAATTTGGCATGAATGGTTTCCCAGTTGGCTGCCGAGTAGTATTTTGGTGCAAATTCTTTCCAGAAACGCTCTTCTGGCACGATGATTTTATCTGGTGTTTGTCCGATCACTTCAGTAAAGAAGGCATCGAGTGGCAATTCTGGAACCAAGGCCTTGAAATCTGCCCACTCATAAGGATGGTAGAGTTTGTTGTACTCTGATCTTTCTTCATTTGACAAGACATATTTGGCTAATTCTGCGTCCGCTGCAATGACCTTATCCAGGATATCTTTGATTTCTTCCTCTGAGAAATCAAATTTTGGCAAGAGTTTTTCCATCATTTGGCGCCAGATAGCCAGCAATTCTGGTCCTTTTTCGTTTCCTTCTTCATAGTAGGTCGTATCTGGCAAGATGAGAGCAAGAGACTCTCCCCACAAGACATTCATTTGAGCATTCATAAAGTCTGGTGACACGCTAAATGGCATGAGATTTGGTTTACCAGCTAGTTCATAGGTCCCCAACTTGCTGGTATAGTCTTCAAAAGAAGACAGAGCCTTAATTTCATTGATCAAGGGCATGACTGTTGCTACACCAGCTGCTTCCCGCGCATCAAAATCTGCCACCATTTTGTGGTATTTGACAAAGTTTTGCAGAATGCTGTCTTCAGGCAATTCTTCTCCCCGTTGCCATTTTCCGGTAATATCCAACATCAAGTTTTCGATATCTTGGATCAAGTCCATAAAACCACCAGTTGACGGTTTGTCATCAGGAATAACAGCTGTCTCAGCCCATTCCCCATTGACGTAATCATAAAAATCATCTTGTAAACGTACCATGATCTTCTCACTTTCATTCTTTTCTATTAACCTTATCAAAAATAGGTCTATTTTTCAATGATTACAAAAGATTTAATCTAAATTATTTTAAAAATTAACTTGACTTAATTTTTTCATTCATGTATATTAATGGTAAAGGAGCAAAATCATGATTCAAATTGAACATCTAAGTGTTGCTTACCAGCAAACACTGGCCTTGGAGGATCTTTCCCTCACCATCCAGGGTCCAACCATCCTAGGCATTCTTGGACCCAACGGAGCTGGAAAATCAACCCTGATCAAGGCCATGCTAGGACTTCTCCCTCATTCGGGAAAGGTCCAGCTCGATCAAAAAGACCTCGGCCAAGTTCTTCAACGAGTGGCCTACGTCGAACAGAAATCCGCTATTGATTTCCACTTCCCCATCACGGTGCGGGAGTGTGTCTCGCTGGGGCTCTATCCCCATCTTTCTATCTTCAAGAGAAAAAGCAAAGAGGATCTCCAAAAAGTAGAAAATGCCTTGAAACTTGTCAATCTTCTTGATCTAGCAGATCGCCAGATTGGCCAGCTTTCAGGAGGGCAATTCCAAAGGGTTCTGATCGCCCGCTGCTTGGTTCAAGAAGCAGAGGTCATCTTCTTGGATGAGCCCTTTGCTGGGATTGACTCTGTTAGCGAAGACATCATCATGCAGACACTCCAAACCTTGAAAAAGGAAGGCAAGACCATCCTGATTGTCCATCACGATCTGAGCAAGGTCCCAGCTTATTTTGACCAGATCCTGCTCCTTCATCGCAAACTGATTGCTTTTGGGAAAACAGAAGAAACCTTTACCAAAGAGAATCTTCACGCAGCCTACGGTCATGAACTTTTTATAGGAGGTGAAATCAGATGATTGCAGAATTTATCGATGGATTACAACAATTTCATTTCCTCCAAAACGCTCTCATTACAGCTATTGCCATAGGGATCGTCGCTGGTGCAGTCGGATGTTTCATCATTTTGCGAGGCATGTCTCTCATGGGAGATGCCATCTCACACGCGGTCCTTCCAGGTGTGGCCCTTTCCTTTATCCTGGGCATCAATTTCTTTATTGGCGCCATTACCTTTGGACTTTTAGCTTCCATCCTCATCACCTATATCAAGAGCAACTCCATCATCAAGAGCGACACTGCAATTGGGATTACCTTTTCTTCTTTCCTCGCCTTAGGAGTCATTCTGATTGGAATCGCTAAAAGTTCCACCGACCTTTTCCACATCCTCTTTGGGAATATCTTGGCCGTGCAAGACCAGGATATGTGGATGACCATCGGTATTGGGGTGGCGGTCTTGCTGGTGATTTGCCTGCTCTTTCGACCCTTACTGCTCACATCTTTTGACCCCGTTCTGGCTCAGTCCATGGGCGTCCGGGTCAAGGTCTATCACTACCTTCTCATGGTGCTCTTGACCTTGGTTTCTGTCACTGCTATGCAGAGTGTCGGGACCATTCTCATCGTTGCCATGCTCATCACACCCGCTGCGACAGCCTATCTCTATGCCAATAGCCTCTGGTCCATGATGCTCCTTTCATCCGGATTAGGTGCTCTTGCATCCATCCTGGGACTCTTTATTGGCTACAGCTTTAACATCGCCGTTGGGTCTTGTATCGTCCTCACTTCTGCAGTCTTCTTTCTCATCAGCTTCTTTATCGCTCCTAAGCAGAGAAAGAATAAGCACGCTCTTTCACCTCATTAAAGGAGAAACACATGAAAAAAATCGCTTCTGTCCTTGCCCTCTTTGTGGCGCTCTTATTCGGCCTTATGGCCTGTAGCAAAGGCTCTTCTTCCAAGTCCTCATCTGATAAATTGAAGGTGGTCACCACCAACTCCATCCTCGCAGATATCACCAAAAATATCGCGGGGGATAAAATCGAGCTACACAGTATTGTCCCTGTCGGCCAAGATCCCCATGAATACGAACCACTCCCAGAAGATGTCAAAAAAACTTCACAAGCAGACCTCATCTTCTACAACGGCATCAACCTCGAAACGGGTGGCAATGCTTGGTTTACCAAGTTGGTCAAAAATGCTAATAAAGTAGAAAACAAGGACTATTTCGCTGCCAGCGATGGCGTAGAGGTCATCTACCTAGAAGGCCAAAACCAAGCTGGAAAAGAAGACCCTCACGCTTGGCTCAATCTCGAAAACGGGATCATCTATGCTAAAAACATTGCTAAACAATTGATCGCCAAAGATCCAAAAAATAAGGACTTCTACGAAAAAAATCTAGCAGCCTATACTGAAAAACTGAGCAAGCTGGATCAAGAAGCCAAGCAAGCATTCAATAACATCCCAGCAGAGAAGAAGATGATCGTAACCAGTGAGGGTTGCTTCAAGTACTTCTCCAAAGCCTACGGCGTCCCATCTGCCTATATCTGGGAAATCAACACTGAAGAAGAAGGGACACCTGAACAAATCAAAACGCTGCTAGAGAAATTGCGTCAAACCAAAGTACCGTCCCTCTTTGTCGAATCCAGTGTCGATGAGCGTCCTATGAAAACTGTGTCTAAGGATAGCAATATCCCTATCTTTGCAAAGATCTTTACTGACTCGATTGCTAAAGAAGGGGAAGAAGGCGACAGCTACTACAGCATGATGAAATGGAATTTAGAGAAAATCGCAGAAGGTTTGAACAAATAAGTCTCTAAAGCTGATTAGATTCTCAAACAAATCAGTGGCTCTTCCCCCTTCATTAATGTACAATGAAAAGAAAAAAGGAGTCTTTGCTATGACAACATTTTTAGGAAACCCTGTTACCTTTACCGGATCTCAACTCCAAGTTGGCGATACCGCCCACGACTTTTCACTGACTACGCCAAACTTGAAGAAAAAATCTTTGGCTGATTTTGCTGGGAAGAAAAAAGTCCTCAGCGTGATCCCATCCATTGACACAGGCATCTGTTCCACTCAAACACGTCACTTCAACCAGGCCCTCTCTGACATGGAGGACACTGTGGTCTTGACCGTCTCTGTCGACCTTCCTTTCGCTCAAGGTAAATGGTGCGCTGCTGAAGGGATCGAAAATGCCATCATGCTCTCAGACTACTTCGACCATTCCTTCGGAAAAGCCTATGGCCTCTTGATCAATGAATGGCACTTGCTCGCACGCGCTGTCTTGGTCCTAGATGCGGATAACAAGGTCACATACGTTGAATACCTCGACAACATCAACAGCGAACCAAATTACGACGCCGCAATCGAAGCTGTCAAAGCACTTGATTAAACGAAAAAGAGGTCTACGACCTCTTTTCTATATTTACAAAATTCGTTCAGAGACTTTCCTTAAGTGAGTTTCTAAGAGTCCTTTTTCTTCAATCCGAAAGAGGACTACTATAAAATCCGATGGAGTCCATTCTGAAGGAGGACTCGCCAGCGTAAGCGTGGGATGCCTCTGAGGAAGCGCCGCACACGCTTTGCTACCTGTTGCTTGTAGCTCTTGCCTCCTTGTGCAAAGGTTCCCTTCCGGCTCCAATAACCCTGCTCTCCACGATCATTCTTTGGAGCTAGGTAGCGAACACCTTGCTGATAGAGAACTTTCTTACGAAATGGCGGATCCCACGGTTTAACGGGATCGATATCCAAGTCCTTATGGGTTCGGCCTCTAGCTAAGCCATAGTTGAAACTGGCTCCATTGACAATGCCATTTTCAGAAATCTGATTCGGATCCACTTCGTTGAGAAACTGGCCACCCTGATCCAGGATATACTCTGTATGAAAGTTAAGCAAGACCTTAAAATTCAACTGAGTCTGGGCACGAGATGGGAAGGCGAGCTGGCCGTCTTGATCCACATAGACCTTATTGTGGAGACGAGCCGCCGCATAAGCATCGATTTTAATTCCTTTTGTCTCCTGTAAGTAAGCTTGTAGCGCCTCTTCATCAGTCTGTCCAGTTTTGGCATAATGCTCCCGAATCCACTGGGCCTGGTATGCAGAGAGCAGATAGCGGAACTGGTGGATCTGGCGTTTTAAGAGCTGGTCTCCCTCTTTGCTAGCTAATGGATCCTGAGCAAATGCTACTTGGACCACTCTTGAAAAAGAGGACCAAAAAGGTGAATGAGGCGGGCAAGCTGGCCAGAACCGCTTCAGTAAGAAGGCGGTCTCTTCACAGGTTCCCGATAAATCCCGTGGCATGAGACAGAGGTGCATGACCCCTCTTAAGAAGGCCTGGGCACGGCCTTCCGTCAACCCTTGCAGTTCTCTCTGCCACATCTCTTGGAAAAGAGGGCTGGCAAAGACAAAGACAGAGCGGTAACAGTCTTGCCTTCTTGCTTCATCTTCGCAAGACTGCAGTCGTTTTTCTAAGTAGCTGAGACCTCTGGTCGTCCAGCCCAGTTTTTCTAATTCCCGTCGCTTCATCTGCCCCCTCCTTTCCATATTGTTTTCGGTTTATGCTTCTATACTATCATCTTTCGCCCTCCCAGACAATTCCTATCCACTGGCCAAGCCATTTTGCGCTTTTTTTGATATACTAGAAGGAGCGAAGAAAAGAGGACCCTATGACACCAAATAAAGAAGATTACCTCAAGTGCATCTATGAAATTGGCACGCAACATGAAAAAATTAGTAACAAAGAGATTGCGGCCCGGATGCAGGTTTCGCCTCCAGCCGTGACTGAGATGGTCAAGCGAATGATCTCGGAGAATCTCCTCATCAAGGATAAGACCCACGGCTATCTGCTTACCGAGCTCGGCCTTCAAACAGTTTCCGATCTCTTTCGCAAGCACCGATTGATTGAAGTGTTCTTGCTCAAAAAACTGAGCTATACAACTGAAGAAGTCCATGAAGAGGCTGAGGTGCTCGAGCATACTGTCTCCGACCGCTTTATCGATAAACTTGACCAGATGTTAGACACTCCTAGGACCTGCCCCCACGGAGGAACTATTCCACCTAAAGGACAACTCCTCATCGAGGCTTACCAGGACCGTTTGAGTGATGTCAGCGAACTGGGAACCTATCGTTTGCGAAGAGTCCAGGATAGCTTTGAATTGCTGAATTTTTTAGACCAGATCCAACTGACCATTGGAGATGACATTCTCTTCAAAGGATACGACGATTACACTGGCCTCTATAAGCTCCAGATTAAAGACCAAGACATCCAGATCAATCATCTGATTGCCCAACAACTTTACATAGAAAAACATGCCCTCTGATTAAGAGCATGTCAGATTGAAGAAATAGTATTCCTAGAAACTTTCCTTAGGTGAGTACGGACGTCAGCGAACTTCTACGAAGTTCCATGACTTAGTTTTGAACCTAAGGTTTCAAAACTCCCAAGTGCTTGAAACAACAATGTTTCAAGCATTTTTCTCACGGCGGAAAGTTTCGGATTTACTTCGACAACTCAAAGTAATATAAGGATTTTTTTGAAAAGTTATCCAGCTATCCTAAGTAAAAAGTAATTTGTCTACATTCAAACAAGCCCTTTAATCAAGGGCTTGTTTTTCTATGGATTTTTCGTATTGAGGATGATAGTCACTGGGCCATCATTAATGAGTTCGATTGCCATTTCTGCAGCGAAGATCCCACGTTTGACAGGGACTTCCTTTTCTAACAAATCATTGAAGTCATCGTAGAGCTGGCTGGCCATCTCTGGACTAGCTGCCCCAATAAAGGCTGGACGATTGCCTTTTTTTGTCTGGGCAAAGAGGGTAAACTGCGAAACTGAGAGGATTTCCCCTTGAATATCCTTGACAGATAAGTTCATCTTCCCTTCTTCATCCGAGAAAATCCGCATTTGGGTAACCTTCCGCACCGCATATTCCAGATCCTTCTGGTCATCCTCCGGCCCCACTCCCACTAGGAGAAGAAGACCTTCTTGAATCTGACTATAAACTTGACCGTCAATAGAAACCGAGGCACTTTTGACCCGTTGAATTACTAATTTCATCTTATTATCCTATTTATACAATCTATTGGGTTCACCACTATGTTTCAAAGAAAATCGACATCAGACAAGGCAGTGAGACGCAGGCATAACTGTAGTTAGGCCAGTCGAAACTAACGCAGTATGAAGTCGATTTTCGCAGAAGATTAGCCGTTGGTCCGCTTAACAGAGTACACCTCCGGCACACTCTTAATCTTATCCACCACCGTTGTCAACATGGACAGGTTTGGAATCCCAAAGGAAATGTGGATATTGGCAAACTTCATATCTTTGGTTGGTTGGGCATTGACGGTTGAGATCATCTTGGCCGTATTGGAGAGGACTTGAAGGACATCGTTGAGGAGGCCTGCGCGGTTGAGGCCATATATATCGATATGGGCGATGTAGTCCTTGGTCGTGTTATTGTCTTCCCACTCGACGTCGATCAAGCGTTGCTCGTAGTTGTCTTGGGCCCGTAGGTTCATACAGTCTTGACGGTGAATGGCAACCCCACGTCCTTTGGTAATGTAACCGACAATTGTATCTCCTGGGACGGGATTGCAACACTTGGCAATCCGGATCAAGAGACCGGAAGCCCCTTGGATAACCACGCCACCTTCATGGCGGACCTTGAGGGTGTCTTTTTTGTTTTCAACCTTGACCTCGCCACCTTTGACCAGCTCTTCAGCTTCTGCACGCGCCTTGGCCTTTTCCTCTTCGCGACGCTCTTCTTCTGTCAAACGGTTAAAGACAGAGATGGCTCCTACTTCTCCAAAACCAATAGCCGCAAACAGGGCCTCTTCGGTCTTGTAGCTGGTCTTTTGCAAGACCTTGTCCATGTGCTTCTTGTCCATGAACTTGTTGGCAATCATATCATGCTCATGGAATTGAGCCATGAGCAACTCTCGTCCACGGTTGATCGAGAGTTCCTTGTCTTGGTTCTTAAAGAATTGGCGGATCTTATTACGCGCCTTGCTGGTCTTGACGATATTGAGCCAGTCACGGCTTGGACCAAATGAATTTGGATTGGTGATGATTTCAACCTGGTCACCCGTTTTCAGCTTGGTAGTCAAAGGAACCATACGGCCATTAACCTTGGCACCAGTCGCTTTTTCCCCGATCTTGGTATGAATCTCATAGGCAAAGTCAATCGGTCCAGAATCCTTTGGAAGAGAACGAACCGCTCCATCTGGAGTAAAGACATAAATCTCTTCTGCCAGATAGTTTTCTTTGACAGTATCAACAAATTCCTTGGCATCATCCGCCTGGTCTTGGAGTTCCATCATCTCCTTGATCCAGTTCATCCCAATAGCCGATTCTTTGCTGTTGACTTGGCCCTTGATTCCTTTCTTATAGGCCCAGTGTGCCGCAACCCCGTACTCAGCAACCTCGTGCATTTCCTTTGTACGGATCTGGAACTCGATGGGACCTTTTGGACCGTAAACAGTGGTATGGATGGACTGGTAACCATTGGCCTTACGATTGGCGATGTAGTCCTTGAAACGGCCTGGCATAGGCTTCCACAACTCGTGGATATAGCCCAGCATGGCGTAGACATCGCTCGGTGATTCCAGGATACAGCGAATGGCAATCAAATCATAGATTTCATCAAAGCGTTTCTTCTTATCCTGCATCTTGCGGTAGATGGAGTAGATATGCTTAGGACGACCATAGATTTTCCCATAGAGGTGGCGTTCTGCCGCATAGGACTCGATCTTTTGGACAACTTCTTCTACCAAGGCTTCCCGCTCGCGACGCTTCTCCTTCATCATATGGGAAATTTTATAGAACTCGACTTCGTTCAGATAACGGAAGGATAGATCTTCCAATTCCCACTTGACGCTGGAAATCCCGAGACGGTGGGCTAGTGGTGCATAGATTTCCATGGTTTCCTGGGAAATCCGTTCTTGCTTGTCCTTGCGTAAATGCTTCAAAGTCCGCATGTTGTGCAAGCGGTCTGCTAGCTTGACCAAGATGACACGGATGTCCTGAGACATGGCCATGAGCATCTTGCGGTGGTTCTCTGCTAGCTGCTCTTCATGGGACTTGTATTTGACCTTCCCGAGCTTGGTCACTCCATCAACAATCACTCGGACATCGTGTCCAAATTCGCGTTCTAAATCATCTAGGGTCGCGTCTGTATCCTCGACAACGTCGTGCAAAAAACCACAGGCAACCGTCACAGCATCCAACTTCAATTTTGCCAAAATGCCGGCAACTTGAATAGGGTGGATGATATAGGGTTCTCCTGATTTACGGAATTGCCCACTATGGCAGTCGACCGCATAAAGGAGAGCTTTTTCTACAAATGCAACATCCTCTCCCGACAAGTATTTTTTGGTAAGGGCAATAACCTGGCCCCCTGTTAAAGGTTCTTCTTTCGGCATCTAGTTTTCTCCACTTTCTTGCCTTCTATTCTATCACTTTTAGCTCTATATGAAAACTAGTCCGATTGACTTTCCGAGAAAGGGCTCGCTTCCCCAAAAATAAGTAGCACAATTTCCGAACTTAAAAAAATTTTTCTTCAGTTTTTAGGCTTTCTTTCGGCTTTTATAGGAAATTTTATCCATTTATCATATAGAAATCCTACGAAAACGAATACATTCTGAACAAAATAAGATATAATAGAAAGACATCATTTTATTTAGGAGGACAACCATGTCATCATACCGTAAACAGGCTGCCCTATTCAGCCTTGCTGCTGCTTTCTTGGCAACGACGACTGCCCAGGCAGATGAAGCGACAAGCTCAAGCGCAACTGATTCGTCAGCAACTGCTGTCACAGAAGCTGCAACTCCTGCGTCTCCTGAAGCATCTACTAGCAATAACACTCTGACTGCTAGCGGAGAAGCCGCTACTACAGCAACCGAAGCGACTCCAGCTGCACCTCAAAATAGCGCCAGTGACGCAAAAGCGACCGCTCCAGTTGAGGGGCAAGAAGTCGACGTCCGCATCCTTGCGACAACGGACCTTCATACCAACTTGGTCAACTATGACTATTACCAAGACAAACCGGCGCAAAACGTTGGTCTGGCAAAAACAGCTGTCTTGATCGAAGATGCAAAAAAAGAAAACAGCAACGTCCTCCTCGTTGATAACGGAGATACTATCCAAGGAACTCCTCTCGGTACCTACAAGGCCATCGTTAATCCCATCAAAGACGGCGAGCAACACCCTATGTATACAGCTCTTCAAAAATTAGGCTTTGATGCAGGAACGCTTGGAAACCACGAATTCAACTACGGACTAGACTACCTTAAAAAGGTCATCTCTACTGCCGGCATGCCAATCGTCAATGCCAACGTTGTGGATGCAAAGACTGGCGCTTTTGTCTACGACCCATATAAGATCATAAAAAAGACCTATACCGATAAGAACGGTCGTTCAGTCGATGTTAATATCGGGGTAACAGGGATTGTTCCTCCACAAATCCTCAGCTGGGACAAGGCTAACCTTGAAGGTAAGGTCAAGGTCAATGACTCCGTCGAAGCCATCCAAGCCATCATTCCAGAAATGCGCAAAGCCGGAGCAGATGTCGTCCTCGTTCTCTCTCACTCTGGTATCGGAGATGACAAGTACGAAAAAGGTGAAGAAAACGAAGGCTACCAAATCGCCAGCCTCCCAGGCGTTGATGCAGTTGTAACAGGACACTCTCACGCAGAATTCCCAAGCGGAAACGGAACTGGCTTCTACGAAAAATATGCGGGCGTCGACGGTGTAAACGGTAAAATCAACGGAACACCCGTTACCATGGCTGGAAAATACGGCGACCACCTTGGGGTGATCGACCTCAATCTGCGCTATACCGATGGTAAATGGTCTGTTGTTGGAAGCAAGGCTGCCATCCGCAAGATCGACACCAAATCAAAAGTAGCCGATGAGCGCATCACCGAGATTGCGAAAGAAGCGCATGAAGGAACAGTCAAATACGTCCGCCAACAAGTCGGAACTACTTCTGCTCCAATCACTAGCTACTTTGCCCTTGTGAAGGATGATCCATCTGTCCAAATCGTGAACAACGCACAAATTTGGTATGCTAAGAAAGAATTAGCAGGAACTCCGGAAGCCAACCTTCCAATCCTCTCTGCTGCAGCACCATTTAAGGCGGGTACACGTGGAGATGCCACTGCCTACACAGATATCCCTGCTGGCCCAATCGCTATCAAGAACGTCGCTGACCTTTATCTCTATGATAATGTCACTGCCATCCTCAAGGTGACTGGTTCCCAACTTAAGGAATGGTTGGAAATGTCTGCTGGACAATTCAACACGATCGACCCAACCAGTAAAGAGCCTCAACAGCTTGTCAACCCTAACTACCGGACCTACAACTTTGACGTTATCGACGGGGTAACCTATGAGTTCGACGTGACCCAGCCAAATAAATACGACCGCGAAGGAAAAACGGTTAACCCAGACGCTAGCCGTGTGCGCAACTTGAAATACCAAGGTAAGGAAGTAACTGCGGATCAAGAATTTATCGTGGTGACCAACAACTACCGGGCAAACGGGAAATTCCCAGGCGTTCGCGATGCTAGCCTAAACCAACTCCTTGGATTAGAAAACCGCCAAGCTATCATCAACTACATCTTGGAAGAAAAGAACATCAACCCAAGTGCAGACGGTAACTGGCGCTTTACAGACAGTATCAAGGGGCTGGATGTCCGCTTCTTGACCGCTGATAAAGCCAAGGAACTAGTTGGTAAAGACGGAGATGTCGTCTACCTTGAACCGTCTAAACAAGAAGGATTTGGGGAATACCGCTTTGTTTATGTGGAACCAAAAGTAGAACCTGAAACAAAACCAGAAGAACCAACACATTCTGAAACAGGAAACCCTTCATTTGTCTTTGTACCGAACCATCAGAAACCGGCACAAGATGAAACCATCACCCTGTCTCATAGCCAACAAACCATTACCCTTCCTGCACCAAATCCAGAAGGAACTCGCCCTGTAGAAGATCGCCAAGAAACTGCTAAGCCAGCATTCGCTCCTTCTATCCGCGAAAAAAGCTTGCCTGAAACAGGAGAACGTGCTTCTATCTTGGCCCTTTTCGGATTAGTGATGACTAGTCTTGGCTTCCTTATTCCATCTCGTAAGAAAGAAGAAAACTAATTCTTTCCTAGTTAAAAAAATTAACGCGTGAAGATCACCTTCACGCGTTTTTTATTAATTCTGTGACAACACTCACTGCGCTGAGAGCGTAAAGTGGCGCTGTTTCTGCTCGAAGAATCCGTGGGCCAAGTCCTGCCAAAACTGCTCCTTTGGCTTCAAAATTTTCGATTTCTGCAGGTGAAAGACCACCTTCTGGTCCAAAGATAAAGAGCAGTTTGCTTCCAGCTTCCAGTCCAGTCAGTGACTGAATTAGCGCAGCGGTTTCACCTTCTTTGGCCGACTCTTCATAGGCCACCACGATGCGGTCAAACTGATCCAGTTGTGCTAAAAAGTCTGCTTTTTTCTCAAAAAGGGTAATGCTTGGAACCCGATTCCGCTTACTTTGCTCGGCTGCTCCAAGGGCAATTTTTTCTAGCTTCTCGACCTTTTTTCCCAATTTCTTGCCATCCCATTTGGCGACTGACCAGTCTGCGGGAAAGGCCCAGATTTGACTAGCACCTAGTTCCGTCATCTTTTGAGTGATAAACTCCAGCTTGTCTCCCTTGGGAAAGCCTGATGCGATGGTCACTTGAATAGGCAGTTCCACATTGTCAGCTAATTCTTCGAGTAATTCAAACTGACGGTTTTCCACATCTAGCACGCGCGCCAAGCGCTTGATCCCATCATCGAAGACTAAGGTAACCTCATCATCTTCCTTCAAGCGCATGACCTGAAACATATGCTTGCTGGTTTCCTTGTCCTCGATAGTGACAGGGGAACTAGCCAAACCTTTTACAAAATACTGTTGCATGCTAACCTCCAATCACACCAGAGACATCCTTGGTTTTCTTAAAGACACAGGCATTCCATTCTCCTTGGATCATATGGGTTTCAAGGAAAAATCCAGCAGCTTCTGCGGACTCACGGACCATGTCCCACTTGTCCTTGATAATGCCACTCATGATAAGATAACCTTCGTCCTTGACCAAACGATAAGCATCATCCGTCAGATGAATGAGGATATCCGCCAAGATATTGGCCACGATAACGTCTGCTTCAATCTCCACACCCTTGAGCAAATCGCCTGGGGCTACATGGATATTTTCCATACCAGGATTGAGCTCAATATTTTCCTGAGCGACTCGAACCGCTACATCGTCTAGGTCATAGGCGAAAATTTCCTTGGCACCTAGAAGCGAGCTAGCAATAGAGAGGACGCCTGATCCAGTCCCCACATCTAGCACTGTTTCCCCACCACGAAGAACCTGTTCCAAGGCGAAAAGGCTCATCTTGGTAGTTGGGTGGGTTCCTGTCCCGAAGGCCATACCAGGATCTAGATTAATAATCTTTTCCCCAGCAGTCGCCTCATAGTCTGTCCAAGACGGCACGATAGTCAAATCATGAGTGATACGAGCTGGCTCATAGTATTTCTTCCAGTTGTCTGCCCAGTCTTCCTCAGCCAAGGCAGTCGTCCCCATCTTGACCTCACCCAAATCCATAAAATCTGTCAATTCTGCTAGGCGAGCCTGCAAGTCTGCCTCAACCACTGCCACATCAACCGTATCAGGATAGTAGGCTGTCACTACGATTTCTTCTTGCTGCTCTACCTCTGGGAAAATCTCACCAAAACGATCCACATTGCCCACATAGTCCATGCTGTCTTCGATTGCTACCCCTTGGGCACCTAACTCAATCAAGAGGTTGGAAACCAACTCCTCTCCCTCACGCTTCACTGTAACTTTTAACTCTTGCCATGTTTCCATCATTAAGATACCAAGCCCGTAAAACACAAAGCCAAAATAGGAAACTCTCTGAAGACGCTTGTGTCTAAGAGAAGTTTATCTTTTTGGCGCAGTGTTTAGGGCGAGTTCAGTTTAGAAATTTAACCGAACCATCCTTTCTATTTCTCTATCAATTTTTTCATGTAGACCATATCCATACCTTCTTTTTCAGGCTCGATATGAGTTTGATGGTAGCCATTCTTCTCGTAGAACGCAACCATGCCTGCATCCTGTAACACCGTACACAAATCCCATTGTGTGATGGTTGGAAATTCTTTTTCCAGCAAGCTTAAACCATTAGTTCCATACCCTTTTCCTTGATACTGGGGCAAAATCGCTGCCGTTCCTAACCAAGCTTTCGTTAACTCGGCATTGGTCTGAACTCGTAAAAATCCGATGTTTTCTTCATCTTCTTTTACAAAGTAGTAATAGCTATTGGGACGTTCGACTAGTTTCCATTTGATTCGTTCGCGGTCCTCGAGATAAGGGTCATATTCATCATGGTATTTTTCATAAACAGCCTTAAAGCTAGCTCTCTGAATTGCAATAATAGTTTCTAAATCCTCTGCTCCCGCTCGAACAAGTGTTATCATAAACCTTCCTCCAAATAATCCCTCAATCTCCCCTGTAGCTGAGGCACTGCCTGTTTAGACTTCAAAAATTCCTCAATAGGCATCAGTTTATAGGCCTGTCCTTCATTCCCAAAGGTAATATTGTCAAATTGTTCTTGTCTTAGCTGACCAACCATAAAGACCGATTGCTTGTCTTTAAAGATTACGCTAGGATAAATCTTACTCCAAAGCAGACAGTCTTCATCTAAATGAATTCCCAATTCCTCATAAACTTCACGCGCTGCGCACTCGAAAGGGCTTTCGTTTCCTTCACGACCACCACCTGGCAACTCCCACATGTTGGGACAAGGGATATCGTCCTTGTCATCACGTAAGATAGTCAAGACCTTATCCCCACAAATCAAGGCAATCTTGCAACCTTGGAAATCCATTCTGCTATCCAATAATTCCATGATATTTACTCTTTTCTATGATAACAATTACTCTCTAGGAAAATACGAGCTAGCTTTCTTCGATTACTTTTTGGCACTCTGCATCCCAGTACGCCAGCCATCTGCCATGTTTTTTAGCAAAATAAACCGTAAACTCATCGTTTACATAATCTGCAACATAGCGAAGATTAGGCGGATTTTCCTCAAAACTTAATACCCAAGGATGGAAGTAAAAAGTTTTCTCCCACCTCTTCTGAGTATAGCCCAAATCCTTGGCAAACTGAGGGATGGGTTGTTGCATCTCACTTTCCAAACAAGACTGAATGGCATTGTCAATACTATTTAAACGAGCTAATAGTTGTTGAAACTGCTCTTCTTCCTCCGTCTTAAAACCAACTAGAAATTCAAATTCCGCAAAATCTTCAGGAAATTCAAGTTCTGTGATTTTACCATCCTCTGCGTAGCGTCCCTCCTCATTAACAAGGCGACGAGTTCCAAACTTCAATATTCGCTCGGAATCTAGATCCGCAAAGCGATTTCGAGGAAGGATCAACTCACGCTCTTGAGATTTTTGGGATTTTTTACTAAATAACCGCTTAAATATCTGAAGCATTGGACAGCTCTCTTTCCTTTTCTCAACTCACCTGAGTCTCGTATTCCTGTATGGCTTGTTCTAACTCATCTAACCACTGCTGGTAATAGGCTTTCTCATCCCGCAACATGCGACTTACATCCATCTTCTGTCTAGCAAGCTTGATCGCCTTGTGGGTCTGGGCCAAATCCTTCTTGACCTTAAATTGATACCAGGCTTGGACCGCCTGTATATTGGTCAATTTCATCGACAAAAAAGACTTGACTCGTCGAATGGTCGCGAATTCCTCTGCTTTTTCATGATCTCCTTCCAACAAGGCGATATGCAACAGAGATAACTGAACGGCCGTTTGAATCATCGGATTATCTGCCCTCTCCAGTAAAGACTGAAACTGCTCCTTAGCCGCCTCTCGATTGCCCTCTAGAATCAAGACTTCTCCTTGAAGGGCTAAGACACCCTCCACAAAGCCTCCTTGCGCCTCCTCAGGAACAGGTCTAACAAAATCTTTTAGATCGTAATCTTCTGGCGCTAGCAGGGTCTGAGCAGAATGGCGGAGTCCGAGATAAGCATAGACCACATTTTCAGGATGGTGCATCAATTCTAAAATTTTAGCTCCATCTGTAATCCCAAGGGGGAGAGTATTGGCCAAAATGAAGGAGATATTGAGACAAATCCAAGTGCCTGCAAAATACCAACTCTGTGTCAGAACTCCAAAAAGGATGGATACGATAAGTAAAGTCAAATGAACCAATATCCCACCTGAAAGCATCAAGATCATTCGTTGGTCACTTTCATCCTCTTTTAGTCCAATATACTGGGCACCGACATTTTTCAGAACGGCCGTGCGGCTAAGACGAAACTTCCCTGCTTTTTTAGTCAGGAGAAAACTTCCCAAGCCTAAAGCGACGAGCCGATAGCCCGTCAGATAACCACAGAAAGCATGCCCCAGTTCATGGAGAATGAAAATGAGATACATGCTAGAAAAAGTAAAGAGATAGCCCGGTACAAAAACTAGTTGAAAACCCAACTCCGTAAAGGCTATCGTCCCCAAGGCAAAAGCAGCCATCAAGAGAAGAAAGGACAGACCGTAAACCAGATAGATCCCAATTTTTTTCATAAACTCTCCCACTATTCCTAATATCTCGGATAAGGGTAAAAGGTGCTTTCTTCCAGGCCAACCTTTCCTTCTTCAAAGACTTCTTGGTTCCAGGCGATCTCAAAGCTCTCTGCTTCTTCGTCTGCTAAGAAATCCATGAGGTCATCCAAGGCCAGCTCGGCTGTATCCTTTAGGAAGGTCGCAAAATAAGCTAGAAACTCCCGAGACAAGCCTTTTTTCGGCTCATAAGGAATCGCCGTTAAATAGGCATCTTCTTCCACATGCGACTTGGCTGGATTGTAGAAGATGACGGCTTCTTCAAAGAAGATATCCTCGTCAGACTCCTCCCCCGACTCATCGACCAAGGCAACTCCTCCTGTGTTTTGCACTTCCAAGAGAAAAGCCACTTCTACCGCATGATTTTTCTTATCCCAATTGATCTCAAAGTCAAAGGGAAAGACCTTGTCCATTTCCTCTTCTAAAACATCCAAAAATCCATATTTAGACATCGTGTCCTCTTTCTAATTTCCCACTCTTAGAGCGGAATATGATACAATAGTTACTACAATCTTACCATAAAAACTGCCTCTTTTAAAGGAGACAAAGCTAGAAAGGAGACCCTCATGCCGGACAATCTCGCCCTGCGCATGCGCCCCAAAACCATCGACCAGGTTATCGGCCAAGAGCACCTCATCGGGGAGGGGAAAATCATCCGTCGCATGGTGGAGGCCAATCGCCTCTCGTCCATGATTCTCTACGGCCCTCCGGGGATTGGCAAGACCAGTATTGCTTCTGCCATCGCGGGCACGACCAAGTATGCCTTTCGGACCTTCAATGCAACTGTCGACAGTAAAAAACGCCTGCAAGAGATCGCAGAGGAAGCCAAGTTTTCAGGTGGCCTAGTCTTGCTCTTGGACGAGATCCATCGTTTGGACAAGACCAAGCAAGACTTCCTCCTGCCTTTATTGGAGAGCGGTCTGGTCATCATGATCGGCGCTACGACCGAAAATCCTTTTTTCTCCGTGACGCCGGCCATTCGCAGTCGGGTGCAGATCTTTGAGCTGGAACCCTTGACCAATGAACAGGTCAAAGAGGCAATCCAGTTGGCACTGAGCGACCCTGAGCGGGGCTTTGACTTCCCTGTTACCCTCGATGAGGAAGCCTTGGATTTCATCGCTACTTCGACCAATGGAGACCTGCGTTCTGCCTATAATTCTCTCGATTTAGCTGTCCTCTCTACCAAGGAGGGGGAGGATGGCATTCGCCACATCAGTCTCGACATCATGGAAAACAGCCTCCAACGGAGCTATATCACTATGGACAAGGACGGAGACGGTCACTACGATGTCCTCTCTGCTCTACAAAAATCCATCCGCGGATCCGATGTCGACGCTAGTCTCCACTACGCCGCACGCTTGATTGAAGCGGGCGATCTCCCTAGCTTAGCCCGTCGCTTAACCGTCATTGCCTACGAAGATATCGGCCTGGCCAATCCAGATGCACAGATCCATACGGTGACAGCCCTTCAGGCAGCGGAGCGCATCGGCTTTCCCGAAGCCCGCATCCTCATCGCTAACATCGTCATCGACCTGGCCCTTTCGCCTAAGTCCAACTCGGCCTACGTCGCCATGGACAAGGCCTTGTCTGATCTCCGGAAGTCGGGCAACCTTCCTATCCCCCGCCATTTACGAGATGGCCACTATGCCGGAAGCAAGACCTTGGGAAATGCCCAAGACTATAAGTATCCCCACAATTATCCTGGCAATTGGGTCCAACAGGACTATCTACCAGACAAGCTTAAGGGGGCCTCTTATTTCACTCCCAATGAAAATGGCAAATACGAGCGAGCCCTAGGGGCGACAAAAGAGAAGATTGATCAACTCAAGAAAAGGTGATATCGGTTTCAAAAAATTGAGATTTTCCCTTGAAATTTTTTTGAAATATGGTATCATATACATATAGAAACGCTGTGGTGTACGACTTCACACTTAAGTGTTGACCGACTATTTTTTGTATTATTAGGGAAACAAAGGACTTCTAACAGCATGCAGGCCGTATCACGCGGAAGCAGCTTCAGTTAGAGCAAGTTGCCCACCTGCTTAATTGCGCGGGTTCAATACAAACCGTGAAGTTTCGGCACCAATACAGCTTTTTTTTGCCTCCTTAGCTCAGTTGGTAGAGCAGTAGACTCTTAATCTATGGGTCGCAGGTTCGAGCCCTGCAGGGGGCATCTAAATCAACAGGAAAAAGCCTTGATTTAAAAGGCTTTTTTGCTTGTCTATAACTGATTTGCCCCATCATTTGCCCCACATTTTTTTATGAGCAATCTTTCCAGACATCTCTGATTTGATTAAATTCCTCAAAAATTTTCTCCTCTAAAGTGTGTCCATATACTTCTACTAACATTGAAATATCTCTATGCCCGAGAATTTTTGCAATAACTCCAAGGTCAAAACCTTTGTGCCAGAGGTAGCTTCCATAGGTATGACGTGCTCCTTTTGTCGTGATAATTGGATAAATATCTAATTCATTTAAAAGAACACTTAAAGCTTTATTGACACTTGCAATGTCTGGTACCAAGTGAATATATCCATAATGCTGAAAAATCATTTTATACCTATTCTTGATTCCTAGCTCTTTATTAGCCTTCTCCTGTTCAATTTTTAGGACTTGTAATATCTTAATACATTCTTCGTCTATCGGTACCATCCGAATAGACGTTTTGTTTTTTGGAGGGACAAATTTATGAGAAAGCGTATTAAACCTCCTATATGTTTTTAGCAGTCCTCTATCAAAATCAACTTCATTCCAAGTTAACGCTATTAACTCTCCAAACCTCATGCCTGTTTTTAATAGAAAATAGACGATATAAGGAACAATTGAACGTTGGTAATCAAATTTTCTCTTTACTGCTAAAAGTAAATTCAGATAGTCCTTTTCTGTATGTAAATATTTCTCTTCTGTCATCTGTTGTTCTTTGGATGAAAATAACTCGACATGTTGTGTAAAATCATCTATTAGAACTTTGTCAGCAATTGCCATTTGGATGCTCTGATGAATTCCAGTATTCAATCTACCAAGAAAATTTCTACCAACTGTTTGCCCATACTTATTCATTATTCTTTGGTATTCACTCGCACGAATTTGAGTGACTTTTTTATTTCCAAATAATCTTTCAATTGTGTTTTTACGGAGAAGATATTTTTTCTTTGTCTCTTCCGACCTACTACTCGGTAGAATTTTTAGTTCAAGCCATTCTTGATATAGATCGACAAGAGAAATATCTCTAGAAATTCTTTTCCCTAAACGAAGTTCTTGCAGAATCGGCTCAGCTTCTGACTCTGCAAGTTTTTTTGTTTTAAAACCGCTATTATGAGCAATAGTTTTTCCTTCGTTACGAATTTCATAGGTCCATAAGTTACTATCTCCTCGCTTTCGATAACGAACACTTGCCATATTACGCCACCTCTGTTCCTAGAATCTCATTTACAACACTTTTTGGAACAACCATCAAACGTTTGCGATTATAAAATGTATAGCCTCGTGATACAAGTAATTCTCTTGCCTGATGAATGATATCATTCGCTGTATGAGGGCGATAGCCCATTTCAATTAATTCTTTGTTGCTAATTAAATTATTATCCATAGTTATCCTCCTTATTTATTTTCTAAAGTCAGAAACTCACCTACAAGTAGTTGTAATTCTTTATTTAATTTAGGGAGATTCTGTATTAATACTTCTTTTAATTCTTCCGCAAATTGATTCGTTTCTTCTCTCAATAGTTTGCGGACTCTTGTTTTTTTCTTTTTGATGCTGTCTGATTTTAAATTTGGAAAAGCCAATGACAACAGTTCAGGATTGTTGAGAAAAATAATTGTAAATGCTCTTTGATCCACTCGAATATGATCTAGCTTATAAAACCCAAAATTATCAAGTCTACTCATAATATCTTGGACCATCTCCTCACCAATCGCTTTGGTTCTGAGTTGGAACTCTAGTCTCCACCAAAACGGATTTACATCCAAATCTAGCTTCTCTTCTCGCTTGTGAGCAATGATTTCTTTATTCTTATCATATAACCTAACTTGTACATTACTACCGCTAGAACCCCAATATTTCGTCTCTAATTCGCCCCCTCGACCATAGAAGACCTTATGGGTAACACCACCTTTAATATGTTGCAAATTAACGATCTCAGGCCTGTTGAAAATGTCAAATGCCAAATCAAAACGAGACAAACGTACCGTCAATGAATTCAATCTGGCAAAGTACATTAATTGCCTCCATACTTTCATTCCATCAAATTCTTTTAAAGTGTTAGGATTGAAATCAATCCGAATCAATTGTTCACCTCCATAAGTGGATAATTGAAAAAATATAATATTGATTGAATCATACTCATTAAAATCTTTAGCTAAAGTAAAGACATCATCTCGAACATTATCATATAATTCAAATGAATCAACTCTTGTACTTATTGCCTGTTTCAGATTTTTGAAAATCCGTCTTAGGGAACCAGTATCTGTATCCCAGATAACCGTTAGTCTATCAATACTGACATCTAACCTCTGTACTAATTCTCCTATTTCACATCGTTCTTGAATGCTTCTTAAATCTTGTATAGAAACCAACAAAATTGTCCCCCCTTCTTTTAGATTTTTTAGGTCTCAGAAACACCGTCAAATCAACGTTTGCCCGTTCCGTCGTTCTTTGGACGTTGTCCTAAGTGTACCTTTTTGCTGGCTGTTAGAATAGCCAGCTTTTGCTTGGCTAGAAATTGTCTGGACGGCAGTCTTCGGGACTTCGCCTGACTTCCCGTCAGGCTCGCCCTTGTCCTTGTCCACACAATTTCTAGCTCTAAGGCTTCGAATAGTCATAAGTCATCGTCTTGTCCTCAACTTCTTCCCCACTCACCAATCCTAAACTTACGAGCTATTTTTTTGTATTATTTATAACTTATTTATAAGTTATAAATATATTTTATAAAAAATATTTTAAACAGTCAACTAAAAACTTGATTTGTAAGTTTATAGGTGATAAAATAAGTTAAAAATAAAAGAATAGGAGTTTTCCATGACCTTTATTATTCAAAATTTTGGACCCAATTTGGCACGCCTACGCATAGAAAAAGGAGTAAGTCAAACTCAACTAGCTGAAGATTTAGGAATTGGTAAACAGTCCATCTCTGATTACGAAAAACAAAAAAGCTATCCTACCTTTGCAAATTTAGATAAGATAGCAGAATATTTTAATGCAACTCCAACCCAACTATTTGGAACTAGTAAAGAGATTGAGTTAGAAAAGAGTGTTCTTGAAACTAATGAATACTCTGATAAAGTAAGTGAAATCTTAAAAGCTGTCAAATACATCGAACATTTTCTAGAAACAGATGGACAGTACTTAGAGGATTTACTTTACCTAACAAGAGGCAACCAACTATACACAGAAGATGGAGAAGAGTTGTATATGGATCCAACTTCTCCGAAAAGAACATTTCATAACCAATATGAACCTGGTTTTATTGTAGCAAGAGATAAATCCCCACTAGAACTCTTAATTGAAAATAAGGACCTATTAGATTAAAAAAAGCGAGGATATGTACTGATCCCAAAAGTTAGATTTTTTCTGTCTAACTTTTGGGGTGCAGTACATTTTCAACTCTCTTATTTATTTTCTTATCTCACATAATTACTTCACATGTCCAGGCTCATCAAATTCATTTTTTTCAATAACATATGCCACATTTGCATCCTTATTGATCAAAGAACATATATCTATTATGCTACAATAGCTTTCTGACCGCAAAATCCCGTTTATTTGCAACCTTATTCCCACTTTTTATTTTACTTTTCTGACAAACAAGATTATAATAAGAAGTATTTTATTTTCGGAGGTTTTTATGTCATTTCTATCAAAAAATTGGGCAGGACTGTTAGCCTGTCTGATCATTTCTATCATCTCTTGGGTTTTAGGAGGCTTTCTGCCTGTTGTGGGAGCACCTGTTTTCGCCATTTTTATAGGAATGATTCTCCATCCCTTTCTCACTTCCTATAAACAACTGGATGCCGGCTTGACTTATAGCTCCAAAAAATTGCTTCAGTATGCTGTTATCTTGCTTGGATTTGGACTCAATATCTCTCAAGTTTTCGCAGTTGGAAAATCTTCCCTTCCTGTCATCCTTTCGACCATTTCTATCGCTTTAATTATTGCTTTCTTTTTCCAACGATTTTTTAATCTGGATACAAAGCTAGCTACCCTGGTTGGTGTAGGTTCTTCTATCTGTGGCGGTTCTGCCATTGCAGCGACTGCTCCTGTTATTCACGCCAAGGAAAAAGAAGTAGCCCAAGCCATTTCTGTTATCTTTTTCTTCAATGTCTTGGCAGCTCTTATCTTTCCAACTCTAGGTTCTTGGCTCCATCTCTCCAACGAAGGTTTTGCTCTCTTTGCGGGTACTGCGGTCAACGATACGTCCTCTGTAACAGCCACAGCTAGCGCCTGGGATAGTCTATACAATACAAACACTCTTGAGTCTGCCACTATTGTCAAACTGACCCGTACTCTAGCTATTATCCCTATCACTCTCTTCCTCTCCTATTGGCAAAGCCGTCAACAAGGCAACAACCAAGGGGTAAAGCTTAAAAAAGTCTTCCCCGTTTTCATCCTCTACTTTATCCTAGCTTCTCTGCTAACTACTCTTCTCACATCTTTCGGTGTCAGCAATAGCTTCTTTTCACCTCTCAAAGAGCTCTCCAAATTCCTCATCATCATGGCTATGAGTGCTATTGGTCTCAAAACAAACCTCATTGCTATGATCAAATCCAGTGGAAAATCCATTCTTCTTGGAGCCCTTTGCTGGATTGCTATCATCCTGACTAGTCTTGGCATGCAATTACTCATCGGTATTTACTAAGAAAAAAGGGAGCCTAAAGGCTACCTCAGAACGTAGACAAACGTCATTTTTGGCGTTTGTCTTTTTGTATGTTCAAAGATATTTTGTCTTATCATCTACTATTCCATCCAAAAATCTGATTTAAATCAAAATAAAAAGGGATATTCCCTATCCATTTCGATAATTTTTTCATTAATTTGTTTTTCCATTTTATCCTCCGATTAGTCTCGCACTGATATTTATTGATAACAACACTATATTTCTAGTATAGCATAATCATCAGATATTATAGGTTTCCAAACCAAATGAGAGTCATTCGTTTTTGCCCCACTTTTGCCCCATTTTTAAATCATGACATTGGAAATACCTAAAAGTACTTCCCTAAAATCACTTATATTTCAATATTTTTAATTACTCTCAATATGAAAATCCTTTCCAAATCCATGCAGGGGGCATCTAAATCAACAGGAAGAAGCCTTGATTTAAAAGGCTTTTTTGCTTGTCATTTTGTTTTTTTACCAAAATTTGTACCGAAAATTTTATATTCACAAAATAAGCGAGTCTCATTCAAAGAATCGAAAAAACCACCTCGGGGGTGGTTCTTTTTTATCAATCGTCAAACACTCCGCCTGTGAGTTGGTACATGAGGTAAATGTGCTCCAGGATTTTAACTTTATCCATATGATCCACATTTTTAAAGCCTCCTAATGCTAGGAGCGGGGCAAAACCGAAACATTGGTTATAAGACAGAGCACCATATTTTGACACAGCTTGTCTATATAAATCAAGTTCAAAGTTATCAGTCACATATGAGTTATCTAAATACTGAAGGAAATATTTCAAACTCTTTATAATAATGTCGCAGTCTTGAAGGTTATATTTTACAATACCAACAAATTCATTCTCTTCCCAAGTAATAATATCTCCAAATGCTGTTACGAACATAGGAAAAGCGATATCTCCTCTGAAATAACTATCTTGGAGAAGTTCAAGATAGTCATCTGGATTAATGACTTTGAGATAACCATCTAAAAAGGTTCCCAAGCCATCCTCCTGCCAAATCTGTAACAACTCAGCAGGGACTTGGTCCTTGTATTTTTCAATAACTTCTTGGGGCATATCTGCCTCTTTGATAAAGTTTTCTAACATGTTATCCTCCGATTTGGTTTTTAGCATCGTTTCTCTATAATCCCAGTATACCACAAACCATATGTATCAGAGTCTACTTAACAAGAAGAATAACAGTTTCATAGGCATTTAAGTATCTAAAGGAAAGATAATAAGAATAATGTTTTTGAAACACTCTACCAAACATCAGCCTCCTATTATCACCCCACTTGTGGTATGATGGTAGAGTATGTTTAGGTGCTAGCAACCCTGCTCAAGCACCTCCGTGCTAAAAGGAGAATGAATATGAAAATCGCATGGAATGAAATTAAATACCAACCCAAGAAGTTTATCCTGATTGAACTCCTCATTACCATTCTCATGTTTATGGTGGTGTTCTTATCCGGCCTGACAAATGGATTGGGTCGTTCGGTATCGGCCCAAATCGATAACTATGGGGCCCTGCACTACATCCTTTCGACAGATTCAGAAGGGATTATCCCCTTTTCAACCATTACGACGAAAGATTTAGATGAGATTAACAAGATAGAAGGGATGGACTATTCTGGCTTGTCGATCCAACGGGCAACTATCTCAAAAACAGAGGATTCCAATACTCTGGACATCACCTACTTCGCAACCGACCACAATGAAGAAGAGATCCTCAATCCAATCATGGAAGATACAGACCTCAAGATCTCCGACTTAAAGAAAAACGAGGTCATTCTGGACCATTCTTTCAAAGAGGATGAGGGAATCCAAGTCGGCGATCAAGTGATCGATAAAACTTCTAAGCAAAAACTCAAGGTCGTGGCCTTTGCGACAAATGCTAAATACGGCTATAGTGAGATTGGCTTTATCAGCTCGGAGACCTACACAGGCATGCGGCAAAAAACAGATCCAAGCTATCAATGGCAAGCCCAAACCCTTGTGACCAAGAAAAGCATCACTTCTAGCAATCTAGCCAGTAACTTAATGGTGGCAGATAAGAAGCAAGTGATCGATAAAATCCCTGGCTACAAGGCTCAAAACCTGACGCTACGGATGATCACGTGGGTGCTCTTACTCGCTTCTTCTGCTATCCTTGGAGTCTTCTTCTATATCCTCACCCTGCAGAAGTTGAAACAATTCGGCGTCTTAAAGGCCATTGGCATGTCCATGAGCCAGATCACCTATGTCCAACTATCTCAGCTCACCATCATCTCCCTCATCGGAGTACTGCTGGGGCTTGGCCTGGCAACTATGATGGCGCCATTTTTACCCAATAGCGTCCCTTCCTTTATGACCCTGAAAGACAACCTCACCATCTCGGTTAGCTTTATCCTGACCTCTATCTTGTGTGGTGCCTTGTCCCTTGTCAAAATCAAAAAAGTAGATCCAATCGAAGTCATTGGTGGAAATGGAGAATAAGATGGCCATTATCGCATTAGAAAATATCAGAAAATCCTACGCCGATGGCAGCCAGATGCACCATGTCCTCAATCAACTGAATTTAAGCGTCGAACCCAACGAATTTGTCGCGATCTTGGGCCCTTCAGGATCCGGTAAATCCACTCTCTTAGCTATCGCTGGTTTACTCTTATCAGCGGACGAGGGGCGGATTTCTATCGCTGGCCAAGACCTAACCGGCCTCAACCAAGGCCAGTGGACGCAAAAACGTCTGGAATTGCTCGGCTTTATCTTTCAAGATCACCAGCTCCTCTCCTATATGAAAATCGGTGACCAGTTAGAACTGGTAGCCAAATTGAAGGGGGAAAAGGACAAGAAAAAACGCCAAGAAGAAGTCAAAGCCTTGTTGGCAGATCTGGGCATCGAAGCTTGTTACCACCAATACCCGAATCAGATGTCCGGTGGGCAAAAACAACGGGCAGCCATCGCTCGGGCCTTCATCGGAAATCCGCAGGTCATTTTAGCCGATGAACCAACCGCTAGCCTAGACCCAGATAGAGGGAAAGAAATCGCCCAGTTGATCCAGAAAGAAGTCAAATCCAAAAACAAGAGCGCCATCATGGTGACCCATGACCGCTCCATCCTGACCTATGTGGATACCATTTATGAATTAAAACACGGCCAATTACTAAAGGTCGAAAAAGTTGATTAAATACAAAAAGAGGCTGGGACAAAAGTCCTAGCCTCTCAATTGTCTTTGCATTGTCGAGCAAGACGCAGTGGTTGAGTGGGTTCTACTACGCTGATTTCATCAGCTTTTATAGCCCTACTCAACTATGCGGAGGTGGGACGACGAAATCGAATTCTAACGAATTACCGATTTCTGTCCCTCTCTCTATTTTTTTATTCTTGAGGATCTTTGGGCAGTTCCATACGGAAGCGCAAGCCCATAGCCGTTTTATCAAATTGGTAGGCCAGTTCTTCATGGTCTAGCAAGTGTTGGACCACGAAGAGTCCCAAGCCGCCTTCCTTCTTCTGGCGACTAGCGGTCATTGGAATTTCAGCGGTCTCTACCATTTCCTGGCTGGTATTTTCAACCGCCAAGTGCGTCCCTTCTTCTTCGAGACGGAGCTGGATCTCTCCACCGGCATCCGAATGCTTGACGGCATTACTAATGACATTTGAGAGGACCAATTTCAGAATCGCTGGGTCCATATAGACTGGTTTGGCTGGGATCTGATTGTCAATCGTGAGCGAGCGAGATTGAGCCAAGACCTTGTACTGGTCGAGGATCTGCTCTAAGACCTGATCCAGCTGGATCCACTCCTTGTCTCCGGCTAGTTCTTGGACAGAGGACAGAGATAGAATTTCCAGAACAATCTGGTTCATCTCATCGACGATATCGAGAGAGACCGACAGATAGCGGTCCCGATCCTTGTAGCGGCCGATCTTATCCCGCATATTTTCTAGGATAATCTTCAAGCTGGCCAGAGGAGTCTTGAGCTCATGCGAAGCCCCTCTTAGAAATTCGACCTTCATCTGCTCCAACTTCAGATTTTCCTGTTTCTGCTGCTCTAGATTGTCGATCACCTCTAAAAGATGGTGATAGAGGTCGTTGATCTGTTGCTTGAGAACGCCGATCTCATCCTGCGAATGAATGGGAAGACTAGCTGTCCGATCCAGCCGTTTCATTCGCTTGGTCATCTGCTTGATCTCCAGGATCGGAGCAGAAATAAGGCGGGCATAGAGATAGGAGGCAATCAGTGACAGAACAAAGGAAGCAAGGAGACTATAGGGAAGAAAGCCCAGACTGATGTCCCGCGCTTCCTTTTGCGAATCGACGGTCGCGAAGAATTGCAAGGTTAAGTCTTTCCCTTCCTTGGTCTGAATCTTTCGCTCTTCAATGACCAGGGAATTGTTCTGGCTATCAGGGTTCAGGAGCAGGTCATCCTTGACCTCTAGGGCATTTTGTTTTTGCTTTCCTTTGATAGACACCTTGATATCATTGGTCTTGGAATAAAGGTCGATGACTGACTCAATGGTCCCTTCTTCCTGGCCCTGGAAACTCTTAGCCAGGGCTTGTGATTTCTTCAAAATCGTCTGGCGCTGGGACTCGATATAGGTCGATGGAAAAATAAAGTAAACCGAAGCATGTAGAAGGATGACTAAGCTACTAAAAAGGGCAAAGGTAATCAGAAAGATTTTTGCAAAGATACTCCGTTTGGTCATGGTCTCTCCAATTTATAGCCGACATTGCGTACCGTAACGATACAGTCCAGCTCCAGTTTTTTTCGTAGTTCCTTGATATAGACATCGATCACCCGGTCAAAAGGAATCTCCTCCGTCTCCTTCCAAACGGCATCGAGGATTTGAGAGCGGGTCCGGGCCTTGCCCTCATGCTGGAGCAAGTATTCCAAGATTTCCAACTCCTTGGCATTCATGGAAATGGCTTGGCCTGCTAGGCTGGCTGTGTAGCTCTCAAAATCCACCCGTGCCTCTCCATAGGTGAAGACCCGGGAAGGTTGAAGCTTTTTAAAAATAGCTTCGATACGGACCTTCAAGAGGGACAAGGAGAAGGGTTTTTCCAGGTAGCCATCTGCCAACTCTCCAAAGGCTGTCAACTTATAGTCTTCGTCATGGAAGGCCGTCAGCATAAGGACAGGGACTGAGCTGGTCTTCCGGATGGTCTTGAGCACTTCCAAGCCATTGAGGATAGGGAGCTGGATGTCCAGCAAGACCAGATCTGGTATCTCTCTGAGAAAGAGGTCCAGGGCCTCCTGCCCATCACCTGCTTCAAAGACCTCATAGCCACATTCCATGAGATAGTCGCTCATCCCTTCGCGGATCAGGACTTCATCTTCTACGATTAGTATCTTCATACACTTTCCTTTTATCTAAGAAACTTCTTCTACCTCCTATTATACCCTATTTCTATTTTAGGAAACAATCTCTTATTCGACATCCACCAAGAGTTCCTTTGGTTTCTTATGCAAGAGCCATTGAGAAGAAAGGATGGAAACCAGGATCAAGAGGAGCCCACCGACCAAGACAATCACCAACAATTGGCTCGGTTGGATATCCATATGGATATCAGTCAGGGTCTTACTGAAGCTTTCTGCCTCAGCTCCTCCACCAAGGTTGGCTGCAGAGGATTCTTGAGCCATTTGTTTGGCAATGCCACTGGTTACGTTCTTAAGCACCGTATCTCCGACTCCTTTGGCAAGAAGTCCTGCAACTCCATAGGAGAGGAGGAAGGCTGGGATGGAAATCATGACTAATTCTGCCACGAATTGTCCCGCAATCTGCACCTTAGAAAGTCCTAAAGCCAGCAAGATACCCACTTCTCTGCGACGGGCATTGAGCCACAAGACGAGGAGAAGGGTGAGAAGCAAGCTAGCAAAGATGAGGCTACCGATAAACAAGTAGTCCGCCACTTGGAACATGCTGCTGATCGATTTTTGCAAGGCTGGGTAGTTGGAAGAGCTCTTAACCAAGTCAAAGTAATTCCATGGGATATCCAAGGCTTTGATTTTTTCGATTAATTTATCGAGGTCTTGATCCCCTTTGGCAAAGAAGGTCGCATCCTCATAGGTAGCTGTTTGAACAGTATTGCCATAGAGCTTGGCAGCTGTATCTAGGTCAGAAATGAGGGTATCTTCATACAATTCTTGGGCGTAAGTTAGAGGAGCTTGGTTCTTCCCTGAGAACAGACCTTTAATGGTTACTTCGACAGTTTCATTAGCCCCTTTTTCATTGTCAGCATCGTAGAGATTGGACTTGAGACGCACCTTATCGCCCACCTTGAGACCATTCTTTTTCGCCAAATCTTCGTGCATGAGGATTTGGTTTTTGTCCTTGTCTGTCAGGTGCTCTCCTTGGACCAGCTTGTAGGCTCCAGAGACAAACTTATCTTCTTTAGAAGAGTCATTGACCCCTGTCACCATCAAGGTGTTCTTAAAGTGCTTGGCCCGCTCTGGAGATTGATTTTGCAGGGTTTCTTCAGTCTCAATAATCTCGTGGTCTAGGATATCTGCGATGGCATTGATCCGCTTGATGGAGGAGGTGATCCCCTCTACCTGGCTGATTTTTTCGATATCTTCTCCTCTGAGATTCCCAGCTCCCCGAGGGGTTCCTGGATTGGTCCTGCGGTTGATCTGCATGGAGAAGCTATTGGTGATGGATCCCAGGCTTTCCGATGAAGCTTGTTGGGTCGCTCCCTTCATGGAGAGTCCAATCAAGCTCAAGGTCCCCATGAGGAGAATGATGGCAAAGAGCAAGAGAGACTTGGGCCATTTACGTGTGATATAAGCAAAAGCATTTCGCAACATAGCATTCCCTCCTTACTTGCTCTTCTCAACGAGGCTACGGCGACTCAATTCCAAGACCACATCGGAGGCCTCTGCCACTTCCTTACTGTGGGTGACGACAATGACACATTTTTGACGTTCCTTGGCCAACTTCTTCAAAATGGCAATAATGTCACCGGCTGTCTGTTCATCTAAGTTTCCTGTCGGCTCATCTGCCAAGATGACAGGTGCTTCTGAAACGAGCGCACGCGCAATGGCCACCCGCTGTTGTTGTCCTCCAGATAATTGCAGGACATTGCGTTTGATTTGCGTTTCGTCCAATCCCAATTCCAAGAGAATCTCTTTCCCAGCCTGTTTGTTAACCAGACGGACATTTTCCAGCGGCGTCAAATAATCGATTAGATTGTAATTCTGGAAGACCAGGGAGACATGGTGCTTGCGGTGGTAGCTAGACCCTTTGGTCTGGATGTCCTCCCCATCAAAGAGAACCTGACCCTTCTTGGGATTGTCCAGACCAGCCAAGAGGGAGAGGAGGGTCGATTTCCCAGTTCCTGACTGACCAATAATACTGTAAAATGTCCCATTTTCGAACTGATAGTTCACATTTGAGAGGATATCTTCACTATAGCTTTGGTAACTATAGGCTACATTCTTGAGTTCTAACATATGTGTCATTTCTCCTTAACTCATTTTTGTTAATATTTCTTTTGGGGTCTTGCGCCAGATCATGCTGGTCGTTACACCGAGCGACAGAAGGATCAAGCACAAGAGGCTAGCATAGGCGATTCCTAAGGAAAGGCCTTGAGGGACTTGGTTGAGCAAGTCTAGGGTCTGCTGTTGACCCGTCTGTCCGACAAACTGCTCTAAAAAACGATGGCTGACCATCCGCCCGATGAGAAAGGCTGGGATCACCGCTAGTAAGGATACCAGCACCACTTCCAAGAGGAACTGTCTAAAGATCCGGCCCTTGCTCTTCCCAATGGATAAGAGCACCCCGATTTCATGGATCCGCTCCCGTGTCCAGAGACTGAGTAAGAGCGATAGAGCACCTGCTCCCGTCACTAGGAGGACGATCATCATGATCCGTACCAGGCCTTCTAGGGTCTGGGAGGATTCTTTCATCTGGTCAAAGGCCTTGCGATCTTCGACCAAACGGAGAGACTGCCAATCCAGATCCAAGCTTTTGACTTGCTTCAAGAGGGCATCGATTTTCTCAGGATCTTTGACGCCAAAGGTGACCTGGGTCACTTCTTGCTGACTGAGACCTAGGAGCTTGGTCGCATCCTCATAAGGGAGGTAGACTTGGTTTTCACTCAGATCTGAGGTCATCCCTGTGAATTTTTCCTGTTTCTTACCCGAAAAAATGCCAACGATTTTAAAGGTTTGCTCTTTGGCAGGAGTCTCTCCCATCTGAAAGCTGGATAAAGTCAAGGAATCTCCGACCTTTAGCTTGTTCTTCTTAGCCAACTCTTCGTGGATCAAGATCTGGCCGCGAGCCTGATCGGATAAGTGCTTGCCTTGCACCAGTTGGAAACTACCACTGCGGAAATCCAGGTGCTGGTCTGTCTTCTGGGTGAAAACAGCGCCTAGCGCTTGCTTGGCTTCCTGCCCCAAATCGTCCCGCTCTACCGACTGCTGTCCCGTCACCGCTTCTTTACCAAGAATGCGAACGGGACTTTCATATTGAGGAACCATGGCTCCCACCCCAGCTAGTCGCTGCACCTTTTCAGCCTCCTTCAGCGCAAAGGGAGTATTCCCCTGCTTACTGGTCAGGGCAAAACTGGTCCCAGCCGACTGTTTGATATGGTCCTCCAGCCTTCCTCCTACTTGCATCAGTGAAAAACAGAAATATAAGCAAGAGAGGATCAAGAGGAGAATCAGAAAGAGAACCAGATTCCTCGTTCTTTTTCGAGTAATATAGGCAATTGCCTGTTGTAAGAGCATGAACTCACCCTCCATTTCAAGGTCCACAGAAATCAAATGTGGACGCTTTCATCATTTGTTATAGTTATTATAGAAAAGAAATGTGAAATGTTTATGAAATAGAAAAAAACTCCCCCAGAAAAATCTGGAAGAGCCTTAGCAAGGGGTGGATGAAAAAGTTTAATATGAAAAAGGTCGATAAAAATTAAGAATCAAAAAGTTTTAATTTATTCGATCAAGTTTTTGTCTTTAGACATGTATGTGGGAAATATTCCCCCCTTGCTCTAGTGTAGAACATTTATCTACTTCCTATATTTTAACGCATCTTTGTTACAAAATAAAGGAATTTGTATTGCATTTTTGTTCCAAATATCGAACAGGCAGGTTACTTCAAAATACCAACTATCTATCCACCAGCTTCAAAGGTTATTCTTCCCTTAACATCACTATATGTAAACAAAAATCCGCACCTCAAATAACTGCTCTGATCCTCATCGGATTGATCTTAGTTTCTTCAAGAAAGGAAACCGAACTGTAGAAAAAACAGGCTTCAGCCAAATTTATTTCACAAACTTTCGTAATATATATAAATATGCATCCTTCTGCCACAAAGAAAAGATTAGAATAATCAGTTCATCCAATGATTGATTGAGGATTGGAGACTTGCCAACCTCTTTGAGCTAGTAAGATGATTAGGCACTTTAGTACCAATCTTTTACACAGGTTACGACGCGAAAAAGGGAGGAACGATACTTTCCTCCCTTTGAGCTAGTAAGACGTTTAGCCAAACCGCCTGATAGCGGTTGGCGTCAAATGATTAGAGGCATAGTCTCAATCAAACACACAGATTACGACAGAAAATAAAGAAGGCCGATAATGCCTTCTTTGTTTTCTTAGTAAGATGATTAGGTAGACCGCGACATAGCGGCTACCGTCCAATGATTCGGTGCTTTAGCACCAATCATTGGTATCAGATTACATCATCCCACCCATCATGCTTGGATCCATAGCTGGTGCTGCTGGAGCTGGTTCTGGTTTGTTGGCTACCACTGCTTCGGTCGTCAAGATAAGGCTCGCTACGGAAGCCGCATTTTGAAGGGCTGAACGGCTCACCTTCACTGGGTCGATAATTCCTGCTTCAATCATGTTGACCCATTCACCTGTTGCAGCATTGAAGCCTGTTCCGACTTCTGCATGTTTCAAGCGATCGATAACGATTGATCCTTCATAGCCTGCATTGTGAGCGATTTGACGTACAGGCTCTTCCAAGGCGCGAAGCACAATGTTGCGTCCTGTCGCTTCGTCCCCTTCCAATTCAAGGGTTGCAACTGCAGAAATAACATTGGCAAGGGCCGTACCACCACCGGCAACAATTCCTTCTTCAACCGCTGCGCGTGTCGCATTGAGGGCGTCTTCGATACGGAGTTTCATTTCTTTCAACTCTGTTTCGGTTGCAGCTCCGACCTTGATGACTGCAACGCCACCAGACAATTTTGCCAAGCGTTCTTGGAGTTTTTCACGGTCAAATTCTGAAGTTGTGGTTTCGATTTGTGATTTGATCACAGCCACACGGTTAGCGATAGCTTCAGGATTTCCTGCACCTTCTACAATGACTGTGCTATCTTTGTCCACTGTCACCTTACTTGCTTGACCGAGCGCCTCGATGGTCGCATCTTTCAACTCAAGACCAAGATCTTCTGTGATAACAGTACCACCTGTCAAGATCGCGATGTCTTCTAGCATAGCTTTGCGACGGTCTCCAAATCCTGGTGCCTTAACAGCTACGACATTGAAAGTTCCACGAATCTTGTTCAAGACAAGCGTTGGGAGGGCTTCTCCATCCACATCATCCGCAATGATCAAGAGTGGACGGTTGCTTTGAAGGATACTTTCAAGCAATGGCAAGATTTCCTGGATGTTTGATACCTTCTTGTCGGTGATCAAGATATAAGGATTTTCAAGGTCTGCCACCATTTTTTCATTATCAGTGACCATGTATTGAGAGAGGTAACCACGGTCAAACTGCATTCCTTCAACGACTTCTAACTCGGTTTCCATTCCACGAGATTCTTCAATCGTGATCACCCCATCGTTACCCACTTTTTCCATGGCTTCTGAGATGTATTCACCGACTTTTTCAGAGCGAGAAGAGACAGCTGCAACCTGGGCGATAGCCTCTTTATTGGCAACTGGAATGGCATTGTTTTTCAAGGCTTCAACAGCAGTCGCAACCGCTGCTTCAATCCCTCGACGGATACCAATTGGATTCGCACCCGCTGTAACGTTCTTGATCCCTTCACGGACGATAGCTTGGGTCAAGACAGTCGCAGTGGTTGTTCCGTCTCCAGCGATATCGTTGGTCTTAGAAGCAACTTCTGATACCAATTTGGCACCCATATTTTCGAAGTGGTCTTCCAATTCGATTTCCTTAGCGATAGTCACCCCATCATTGGTGATCAAGGGTGACCCAAATGATTTTTCAAGAACCACATTGCGCCCTTTAGGTCCTAAGGTCACCTTAACGGTATCTGCTAGGATATCCACCCCACGGACCATGGCTGCACGAGCATCTGATGAAAATTTAATTTCTTTTGACATACATCTTTCTCCTTTCTGATTCTTTAGGCTTCAACAATGGCAAGAATACTTGCAGTCCCAACAATCGTGTACTTCTCATCGCCGTCTTTCACTTCAACGCCTGCATGATTTTCCACCAAGACCGTATCACCGACTTTGACACTTGGTGCTACCAACTCGCCACTGAGGGTCCGAACTCCCTCACCTACAGCGATAACTTCTGCTGTTTTAGTTTCAGCTTGACTTGCTCCTGCGATGACAAAGCCACCGACTGTTTGTTCTTTTTCTTCTACTTTCAAGACCACTCGGTCTCCTAATGGTTTTAACATGTCATTCCTCCGTTCTTGTATTTTAGCACTCTTCAGCAACGAGTGCTAACTCATGTTTCTATTGTATCACTTGGTCAAAAATAGTCAAGAAAAAAACACCTCAATCTCTTCGAAGTGTTTTCGATTTCTAGCCAACCAAATTTAGTTTTTGTTGGTAAGCTTGGATGACTTTTTGTAAGTTGGCTCGACCACGATACATCCCATACCCCACTAGCAACATCCCTGCTATTCCAATCAGGGCAATCAAGCTACCTAAGATCAAAAATAGGAGGGAAGTCTTGTGAAAGAAATAAATCAGCAGTCCACCAATACTGGCCATGAGAAAGAGCACACTAAACCAGCGACCCAAGTTTTCCAACATATGGCGTTGGTAGCGAATTTCCGTCTCATACCCTTTTATTAATTCTTGTCTGGTGTGCATAGATGCCTCCTTCAATAAAAATTGAGAATGAAGTATTCGTAAAGGAGGTCACGTACTTCATTCTCAATGCTCCGGTTGCAATAAACTGTTTCCAGTTTTCTCTTAGTATTTGAGACCTGGGTCAAAGATTCCAAGAGCTACCCCAGCTAAGGCGATGATGACTAAGAGAAGCATGACCTTGTTTGGTGAGACTTTCTTCTTCGCCATGAGCCACCAGCAAAGCGTGATAAAGGCAGCAGTCAAGAGACCTGGATAGACGCCATCAATCTTTTCTTGGATTTTAAGGAAGGCTTCTCCATCAGCATTTTTGAATTCGAGGGCTGTTGTAACAGAGACCCAAGTCGCTGCTACGGCACCGATGACCATACCACCGACCACACTAATTGCTTTACGAAGGGCTTGTCCTTTTGGTCCTACAAGGAATTCAACAGCCTTGTCCCCTAAGTGATAGCCTTTGAAGAAGGCGAAACGCATGCCTAAGTAGACCAAGAGGTTCCAAACGACGATATAGAAGAGAGCTCCTGCAATGTTTCCGCCTTTAGAAAGACCAAGGGCAATCCCGAGAAGTACAGGAATTAAGGTCCCAACAACCAAGGAGTCCCCAATCCCAGCGATTGGACCCATCAAACCAGCACGCATCCCGTTGATGGTTTCGCCATCTACTGCTTCTCCATTGGCACGCGCTTCTTCCAAACCAGCTGTGATCCCTACAACCAATGATCCCAATTGTGGTTCCGTGTTGAAGAAGGCTGTATAGGTTTGCATGGCTTCTTTTTGTTCTTCTTTGGAATCATACATTTCTTCCACGATTGGAAGCATTGAAGTCAAATACCCAAAGGTTTGCATGTGTTCTTGAGAAAAACAAGTCAAGTGACCATAATACCAATGATGGAATGCTTTGGTTAACGTTTTCTTTGAAATTTTCTTTTTATCAGCCATCTTAGATATCCTCCTCATCATCGTCAAAGTCATTTACTCCAGCAGGGACGACTTTCATTGTTTTAATCACTTCAAGTTCATAGTAGATCACTGCAAAGATCAATGAAACTACCGCACTCGCTACCAAGTTCAAGCCAAGAGATTTTGCCAAGGTAAATCCAACAAAGAATGGAATGAAGTCTCTTACTTCTGTAACGATTTGCTTCAAGAGGATGGCAATACCGACACATGGAAGAAGGGCACCGACTGTAAAGAGGGCTTTCATCCAGTAACCATCCATTGGAAGGTATTGTTTCATCAAATCCACCATGTTTTCACCGTATTTGGTGATAATCATGGTTGGAAGGAAGGAGAAGAGGAAGTGAGAAATCCATGGGTAAACCCAATCAACTGCGTAGAGTTTTTTGAAGTTTCCTTCTTCAACGGCTTTCCAACCGATATGTTGCCAAAGCAAGTTCATGGTTGCAGTACCGTAGAAAAGAACGGTACCGATAGTCCCAACGGCTGCACCGATTGGGGCTGCTGCCGCTGCAATTGCTGCCTCACCCGTGATATTGTTAGCATGAACAAATAAGATAGAAAGGGGAATTCCGATATAAGAAATAGCCCGTACATCAGCAGATACAGTTCCACCAGGTGTTACCAAAGCGATATAAACGACCTGAAGGGCAACCCCGACCATGATACCGGTTGTCACATCTCCAAGGATTAACCCTGAGATCAACCCACCAACTAGGGGACGACCAAGTGTATAGTTCCCGATACTGGAACCACCCATACCAGGCATTGAAGACAAGCTGGCGAAAATACCAAGCAAGATTGCTTGAATCCATGAAATTGTCATAACAAACGCTCCTTTTGTTTGTAAGTATAGTTTAGTGACGAAGAGCTAGGATGCTCCCCTCTCTAGAATCCGAATTTTGATTTAAAATCATCCCAGTAACCGATGGATACATCTGGAAGCAACTGGAATTTCACCTTGTAGCCTGCAGCCTGAATGGCTTCGATGGCTTCTGCTTCTTCCTGGGTGATGGATTGGTTATTTCCCAATTTCACAGCACCCGGACGGTCATTTGCAGGACCGACAATGATTTCTTTGACATCGCCTGGGACAAACCCTTGGTCTACCAAAATTTCTTTCATATCGATGGGGTTCTTAGTAATCAAGAAATAGCGAGTTTCTGATTCCGTTACTTTGGCAGATTTTTCTTTGAAAGCTTCCTTGGTCCAAACAAAGGTTTTCTTATCTGAAGCCCCTTTATAGGCTTGAATCAAGACCTTGTTGGAAGCTGCTGCGTCGTTGACGGCGATCAAGCCATCACAAGGCTTTTCTTTAGCCCATCGAGTTACTGTTTGACCGTGGATCATACGGTCGTCAATCCGCACAAATGATACTACCATTTTCTAACCTCCCTTAGTTAAATATCATCTTCTTCATCATCGTCACCCTCTACCGGGGCAAGGGTAAATTCTTGCAAGGCTGTGGAAGCTTCGGATAAAATCACCTGGGCTAAATCAGCCCCCTCCATCATGTCCTTCATCACAACTGCTGTCAGCGCCATGGTCAAGTTCATTCCACCTAAGATCAAGGCTGTACTCAGCTTTCCTTGCTCCTCTAGCACTGTCGTTGCCGTTGTCAAAGGACTGCCACCTACAATGTCTGCTAGAACTAAGACAGAGTCCTCATCTGTTAAATGGGAAATCGCCTGACGAAAATCATGAGCAAAATCATCTACCGATTTGCCTTCTTTCAGTCCGACCGCAATCACCTGATCTATCTTATCCCCAGCAAACATTGCCAGCGAACTTTTCAGACCTTCTGCCAGTCCACCATGACTGACCAATACCAGATACTTCATCCTTTCTCCTCCTTTATGATGACCTTATTGTATTGTTTTTGAAAGCGTTTTACTATTGTCATTTGTCACAAAGAAAAGTTGACATCTGTCAATAAAAAAATGACATCTGTCACTTGACAGATGCCTAGTTGCTCTTAGCGAAACTTCTCCCGAAGCATTTCCTCAATAATCTTTTGAATTTGAGGCAATTGATTATCAATATCCTTTGCTTTTAGAGCATTATGAATCAAATAATCCAATCGATCCCAGATATCATCGGGTAGGTTGCCAGGAGTACTTAGGACAGCCTTTTTCATAATCTGGTCCAGGGTCCGATTCGTCAAGGAATCAACCCCGAAATCATCCGCTTTAAGAAGGTCCCGACTTTCCGAACTATTGACCACCGAAGGGAGGACAGAGGTCCCCTGCGACTGCCGAAAGAGTTCCTGCTGGACCTGCTGGTCCTGGGTCAAAAATTCCATGAATTCCTTGGCCTCCTTGCTCGCACTGGCCCGAGAAGACAGAGCAAACAGGGATGTATCCACTAAGGTTGACGGAGTCGAGCCAGAAGCCCCTGGCATAGGGATACAGGTCCAAGTGAAATTTGAATACTTGGCCACATGATAGGGATAAGGTTTATAAGTTCGGTACTGGGCCAAGGTCATCGGATAAAAAGCGACCTTGCCTTCATCAAAATCCTTAGAAGTGACATTGAAGTTCCCGTGAAGGGCTTCAAGTTTTTCGATAAAATAAAGCGAGCGCTTCATTTCTTTACTCGTCAGATTAATGCTGTCCTGACGGAAAAGCTGGCCCCCATGGGCTGCCAAAGCCTCCCGCCAGGTATAATCTGTACTTCCAAACTGATCCAGCTCGCCATCTCCATCTGTATCCCTGGTCACCTTTTGACAAATCGTATAAAATTCCTCCAAGGTCCACCCCTCTTTTGGAATAGCAATCCCTTCCTTTTCCAATAAATCCTTATTGACACACATCAAAACGGGATTGCTCTCGAAAGGAAGAGCATATTGACGATTCTTGTACTTGCCTGCTTCTAGGGCGACTGGATAAAAATGAGAAGGATCGACCTGTTTACCCATCAAGGGAGTCAAATCTTCTACTGCCCCACGCGCTGCTAACACTGGTAACTCTGTACTGGATACCATATAGAGATCGGGCTCCTGCCCATGGAGGATCTGATTGGCTAACCAGCTCGCATATCGATTCTTCGGAATCCCGCTTTCATAGACAATCTTTACCCCTGGATGCGTTTTTTCGAAACGAGCAATCGCTTGGTCCAAGACTTTTTCTTCTGTTTGGGTGGGCACATACCAACTAGAGCCTGCGTAGACCCCCAAGCGGACAATCCTAGGCTGTTGCTGCCACCAAATCCCTCCAGCAAGCAGAAAGAGTAAGAAGATCCCAAGAAACAATCTGGCGCCTTGCATCTTACCTTTTTTCTTCATCGGCCATCACTTTCTGTTCCAAAATCCTTAGTGGTCACCCCTTTTTGAACAGCCCAGATAGCTAACTGGGTCCGATCCCGCAGGTTCAACTTAGACAAAATAGTGGACAGGTAATTCCGAATGGTTCCCTCAGACAGGAACAATTTGGCTGCAATTTCCTTATTAGACTCTCCGAAACCAATCTGCTGGATGATGCGCCATTCAGTCAGGGATAAGTCGCTCACATATTCTTCAGAGACGGAGATTGTGTAATTGCTCTGAGCCATCTGAGAAAAAATCTGAAAAACCTTGCTGGCAATATTGGGGTTAATCATGGCTCCCCCATGGTAGACAATTTGGATGGCTTGGCAGAGCTCCTCTGTGGAAGCCCCTTTGAGCAAATACCCTGAGGCTCCATATTTCAGAGCCCGAAAGATGAAATCATCATCGTCGAAGGTGGTTAGAATGATGATTTTCACCTCTGGGAAGCGTTCCTTGACTTCTTTTGTCGCCATCACGCCATCCATCTTGGGCATACGAATATCCATCAGTACGACATCTGGTCGATCTTGGGGGATTCGCTCTAGCACCTCGTGGCCGTCTGCTACCACAGAAGTCACCTGAATATCTTGATGAGCAGATAAAATAATTTGGAGCGACTCGCGAATCAGCGCTTGGTCATCCGCAATCATTACTTTAATCATAAAACCTTTCCTCCTTTTTCTTTGGGCAATTCAATTCGTGTATAAAAGCCATTTCGATTGGCAAATTCGACCCTTCCTCCCAAGATAGAGACCCGCTCTCGCATTTGCTTCAAGCCGTAGCCGACCTGCAGTTGGTCAAAACCGACCCCATTATCTTGGAGAATCATGACATAGGCATCTTCCACCAAAAAGGAAATCTGCATGTGGCTGGCATGACCGTGGCGGACAGAATTGGTCATGGACTCCTGAATCACTCGAAAGACAGTATCCTCCACCATGACATCTAGATCCACCTCATCCCAGTCATAGGTCAGCTCGACTTGTAGGTGGGAAATGGCTTGGTATTCGTGAACCAATTTCAAAACTGCATCCCTCAAGGTATGATCCTCCAGGGCACCTGGCCGCAGCTTGTTCAAAGAGCCCCGGACGTCCTTGATTCCATCTCGTACCACCGTAGAGACCGATTGCAACTGGGTCTTGGCGCGACCAGGATCAATATCAATCAGAACACCAACCGCATCAATCCCTGCAGAAATGCCCGTCAAGGCATGGCCCAGAGTGTCGTGAATCTCCCGTGCGATCCGCTTGCGCTCCCGGTCCTCCGCAATCTTTTCCGAAAGGGCCATGTAACTATTTAATTCCGTATTGACTTGCGATACCATTTCTAACTCTTTTTCGATTCGATGGTGCTCTGCTACTACCGATAAAATGTAAAAGAGAAGAGAAATAATAAAGACAACCATATTCAAGGAAGCTAGCGCATTTTTAGCGAATAGGATGAGCATCCGAATCGATGAAGGATAGAAGGCGATATAGGTATCTAGCGACGGCAACTGCACGACGAGAGAGAGGATGTCATAGTTGGTCACAAGGAGGACTATGAAACTCAGAAGGATAAAGGCAAACCAGTAGCGCCTGTCCTTGGAACTACTAAACTCTTTAGAACCATAAAAGATATCAGCAAATACCAAAAGGATGATTCCATTGTAGGAGAAGCTGAGGGACATCATGACGCCTAACATCAGTAATATTTCTAGGATATTCCACTTGTCAAAAACCGACCACTCCTGTGTCCCTGGGCGCATCCGATAAAAGGTAATGAGAAGAATCCCTCCAAAGAGGAGGATGGAGATCCAAAAGTTCTGAGCGGGGGAACTTGGTATTTCTCTTAATTGTTCCAATAATTGATAGCCTTGCCCCTTGGCAATGATGTAATTGGTCGCATGCAAGTAGAGGGAACTGCTAAACAAGATGGCGATAAAATTAATGATTTTTAATAAAATCAAACTATAACGAATGCCACGAAGTTTGGCCATTACTGCCACCCGTTGACATCATAGTGGTCAACATTATCCTTATCAATCATCTCTACTGAAATCTTATATTGTTCCTTGTAGGATTTACCTGTCCTCATGCATTCAATCACTTGCATCACCTGTCTCCCCATTTTAAGAGGAGATTGGGCAACCGTCCCTTCGATATCATCCGTCGTCGAGAGTAAGACCTTCATATCCGGAGAGCCATCGATTCCATAGATAGAAATCGGCTGAGCTAATTGGTTTTCCTTGATGGCCGCTAGGGCTCCGATAGCTGCCCGATCATTTAAGGCCACTACAGTATCAAATACCAGACCATCCTGAATGACCTGGGAAACAGCCGGTAAGGCCAATTCCGTTTGACCACGGGTCTCTTCTCTCCCAACGACCTGATAGGCAGGCTTCGACTGGATGGTATCTAAGAATCCTTGGATCCGTTGCTCTGCCGATACCGTCCCCTTATGCTCTAAGAGTAGGATCTTCGCCTCATTTTTCTGCTTCATCAGGCGCTGGGCGACCAAGACCCCGGCTTGGTAATTATCAGACACCACACTGGCATCCACCGTGAAATGGCTGAGCTGACTATCCACTGCAATGATTTTAATCCCTGCCTCTCGAGCTCGCTTCAGGGAAGCAATGATTTTAGGGCTATCTCCTTTGACGGGGTTAATTACAATCACATTGACCTTTTGTTGACGAAAATAATCTATTTGCTGACTTTGTTTTTCCTCGTCCAATTCTGGATTACGAACTAGAAGCAAATCCCCTTTTTCGTCAGCCACTCGTTCAATCTCTGCATTCAGTGTTTGGTAGAATTCATTGTTCATGGTCATGTAGGTCACACCAATCCGCATCTGCCCTTTTACCGGTTTTAGTTGGCTAGCATTCAAATAGATGACCACTACCACAAAAACCAGGCTCCAAAATATCGTATAGATCATCACTCGATTGTGTTTCTTTTGAACAGCTTCCTCTTCTAACCCCATCTCTTCTCCTCTTAAAAGAACGAACCATTTTACTATATAAAGATTTTTTGTTCGTATTTAATACCTTGTATTATATCATTTTTTATCAAGAGCTTGAAGGTCTTTAGGAAATGAATGCGTTTTACTCATAAATCCATATGATGACTTACCCCTGCAACTTCCGTGAGAAGTTTCGAAAAAGAAAAAACGACACAGCTGACCAGCTGCACCGTTCTCTTCTGTTAAAAGGGGAGCTCTTCCTCTTCCAGGATGAGATCCGCTAGATCTCCTCCTGCTCCATTGGCCCGCATCGCTCGTTGAGCACGACTTTCTAAGAGCTGGAAGCCTTGACAGAGTACCTCTGTCACATATTGGGTCGCCCCGTTCTTCTCATAGCGTCTGGTTCGAAGCTCCCCATCCACAGAGAGCAAGCTCCCTTTGTTGGCGTAGGAGACAAGGGTCTCTGCCAATTTCCCCCAGACCACTAGGGTGATAAAGTCCGCCTCCCGTTCGCCATTTTGATCCTTGTAACGCCGATTGACAGCCAGGGTCGCACGCGCAACGGACTTGTCCGTACTGGTCTTATGAAGCTCGGGGTCAGCCACAAGGCGCCCGATTAAAATTACTTTATTGTACATATTTCTTCCTCCTACTTATATAATTCGTAGTTTTTTAGCCATTTGGAGAAAGAAAATAAAAAAGAGGATGGGACAAAAGTCCTAGCCTCTCAATTGTTTTTGGATTGTCGAGCAAGGCGCAGTGGTTGAGTGGGCTCTACTACGCTGATTTCATCAGCTTTTACAGCCCTACTCAACTGTGCGGAGGTGGGACGACGAAATCGAATTCTAACGAATTACCGATTTCTGTCCCACTCTCTTATCCTTGCCAGTGACGGGCGGGATCAAATGGAGTTCCCACCTCTTCTGTATCTTGCAATTCGATAATCCCACGTTTTTGTGGAGCATTTGGCAAGTGCAATTCGCGTGGACTACACATCATGCCAAAGCTCTTTTCTCCACGAAGGGCTCCTGGGAAAATCAAGCTGCCATCTGGCATCATGGCACCTGGAAGAGCCACAATCGTCTTGAGACCTTCACGCGCATTTGGCGCACCTGCTACGATTTGAACTGTCTTGTCTGATCCGACAGCCACTTGGCAGATGTTGAGGTGGTCACTATCTGGATGAGCCACCATTTCCACAATTTGCCCCACGACAAACTTAGGCTCCTTGTCATTGACCAAGACCTCTGCAAATCCTTCATCCTGTAATTCTTGATTGAGGCGTGCAACCTGCTCATCACTCAAGAAAATTTGCCCCTTGCCTTCAAGGGCAAAGAAGGTCGAAGCCTCAAAAATATTCCAGGCTACGGTTTCTTGCTTGTCTTCACGGTAGACACGGGCTACTTTGCCTTTACGATCTACTGCTAACTTGGCATCCCCACTGTTTTTCAAGGTAATCATTAAGACGTCGACGACTTGTTCTTTATTATAGGTTACAATCATTCTTTCTCTTTCTCCTACTTCAATCCTGCTAAAAATTCTGAAATCTGAGCCTTGGTTTTGCGATCACGATTGACGAAACGCCCCAGTTCCCGATCCCCGTCTAGGACCACCAAACTCGGAATACCATAGATATCCCAAAGCTTAGCCAGATCTAGATACTGGTCTCTGTCGACCAAAATGAAGGTAAATTCAGGGTTTTCCGCTTCAATCTCTGGCAAAAAGGGCTGGATATACCGACAATCGCCACACCAATCCGCTGAAAAGAAGAAAACCTTCTTTCCTTCTTGCTCGACGTAGCTAGCTAACTCCTCTAAAGACTGTGGAATGATCATAGTTTTTCCTCTTCATAGTGAAGGAGGCCCTCTTCATAGACAAAGCGATAGTGGCGCTCATCTTCAAAAATGAGCCCTCCTACCAGACGCTCTTCGTTTGATTCATAGAGTTCCACATAAAGGGTCGCAATCTTCCCCATATTCTCCATTTGCTCACGGACTTCTGCGACTAACTCTTCTTGCGTCCGCAGACGTTTTTGATCTTTGGCAATTTTATAGGCCCCAAGGGCAAGAGCACTTGCACTAGCTGCTGCAAGGCTGGATAAAATGATTTTTTTAGCTTTCATACCTCATATTGTAACACAAAATACAAGCTGGGACAACGAAGGAGAATAGATCTCCCCATTATGACGATTTGCTCTCATTCCCGTCAACTGTCACTACCATCTCGACTAAAAAAGTGATAAAATAAAAATCAGAAAGAAGGTAACTTATGACTGATTTATTTTCTAAAATCAAAGAAGTAACAGAACTTCCTGCCATCTCTGGCCACGAAGCGCCTGTTCGCGATTATCTACGTAAACAGATCACTCCACATGTGGATGAAGTGGTCACAGACGGCTTGGGAAGTATTTTTGGGGTACGCCACTCAGAAGCGGCTGATGCTCCTCGCATCATGGTCGCAGGCCATATGGATGAAGTTGGCTTTATGATCAGTGAGATCAAGGCAGACGGCACCTTCCGCGTGGTGGAAATCGGTGGTTGGAACCCTATGGTGGTTAGCAGCCAACGTTTCACCCTTTTGACCCGCGATGGCCATTCCTACCCTGTCATTTCTGGATCTGTTCCTCCGCATTTGACACGGGGCGCAAACGCTCCTGCCCTTCCAGCAATCGGGGATATTGTCTTTGATGGTGGCTTTGCCAACAAAGAAGAAGCCGAGAGCTTTGGGATCCGTCCAGGTGACACCTTGGTCCCTGAAAGCACTGCAATCTTAACGGCCAATCAGAAAAACATCATCTCCAAAGCTTGGGACAACCGTTATGGAGTCTTGATGGTCAGCGAATTGGCACAAGCCCTCTCTGGACAAGCCCTAGCAAACGAACTCTATGTCGGAGCAACTGTCCAAGAAGAAGTCGGACTGCGCGGTGCTGGGACTTCTGTGACCAAGTTTGATCCAGAAATCTTCCTAGCTGTTGACTGCTCTCCCGCTGCAGATGTCTACGGGGGCCAAGGAGCTATCGGTGAGGGAATCCTCCTTCGCTTCTTTGATCCAGGTCACCTCATGTTGCCAAATATGAAGGACTTCCTCCTCACCACCACTGAAGAAGCCGGCATCAAGTACCAATACTACTGTGGAAAAGGCGGAACGGATGCTGGAGTAGCCCACTTACGAAGTGGTGGTGTGCCATCTACTACCATCGGAGTCTGCGCACGCTACATCCACTCCCACCAAACCCTCTACGCTATGGATGACTTCCTTCAAGCCCAAGCCTTCCTTCAAGCCTTGGTCAAAAAATTGGATCGTTCAACCGTTGATTTAATTAAGAATTATTAATATTTTTCCAAAATAATTGTTTTAAACCCCCATTTTGGGGTTTTTTTGATATAATACTGAATGAATATTGCAACGGGTGTTCTTTTGCACTCCCCTTTCCCCAATGTGAAAGGCGGAGCACCGCTAAAGATCACCCTCGCTTCTTTATTGGAGGTTTAAATGAAGAAACAAGCTTTTAGTTCCGAAAAGTATTTGAATTTGCAACGCGATCACATCCTCGAGCGCATCAACCAATTTGATGGCAAGCTCTACCTAGAGTTTGGAGGAAAAATGTTGGAAGATTTCCACGCAGCTCGTGTCCTTCCTGGTTATGAACCAGATAACAAAATTAAGCTTCTCCAAGAACTTCGTGACCAAGTGGAGATTGTGATTGCTATTAATGCCAATAACATTGAGCATTCAAAAGCGCGTGGTGACCTAGGAATCTCTTACGACCAAGAGGTCTTCCGCTTGATCGATAAATTCAACGAATTGGGCATCTATGTGGGCTCTGTCGTCATCACTCAGTATGCTGGTCAACCAGCTGCAGACCTTTTCCGCAAACAGTTGGAAAAGAACGGTATCGCCTCTTACCTCCACTACCCAATCAAGGGCTACCCAACGGATATGGATCACATCATTTCTCCTGAGGGAATGGGGAAAAACGACTACATTCAAACTAGCCGTAATCTCGTTGTCGTGACAGCTCCTGGTCCTGGTTCTGGTAAATTGGCGACTTGTATGTCCAACATGTACCATGACCAATTAAATGGTATCAAATCTGGTTATGCTAAATTTGAAACCTTCCCAGTTTGGAACTTACCTTTGCATCACCCAGTGAATTTAGCCTATGAAGCTGCTACTGCAGACCTTGACGACGTCAATATGATTGACCCATTCCACCTCCAAACCTATGGCGAAACAACGGTCAACTACAACCGAGACATCGAAATCTTCCCTGTCTTGAAGCGGATGTTGGAACGCATCCTCGGAGAATCTCCTTACGCTTCCCCAACAGATATGGGTGTGAACATGGTCGGCTTTGCCATCGTGGACAATGACGCAGCGATTGAAGCCTCTAAGCAAGAAATTATCCGCCGTTACTACCAAACCATTCTGGATGTGAAAGCAGAGCGTGTCGGAAACGGAGCTATTAAGAAAATTGAACTCTTGATGAATGACTTAGGCATTTCACCAAAAGACCGCCAAGTCACCGTCCTTGCCCGTCAAAAAGAGGAAGAAACCGGTGAACCTGCCTTGGCCCTGGAATTGCCGAACGGAGAAACCGTGACAGGTAAGACTTCTGACTTATTTGGTCCAACGGCAGCTGTTCTCATCAACGCCATCAAGAAATTGGCCCATATTGATAAAGAAACCAAGTTGATTGAGCCAGAATATGTGAAACCAATCCAAGGCTTGAAGATCAACCACTTGGGCAGTCGCAACCCTCGCCTCCACTCAAATGAAATCCTCATCGCCCTCGCCATTACCGCCATGAACCATCCAGAGGCAAATCTTGCCATGCAAGAATTGGGTCGATTGAAAGGGAGCGAAGCCCATTCAACAGTCATGTTGACAGACGAAGATAAGAACGTTCTTCGCAAACTGGGCATTCATGTGACCATGGATCCAGTTTACCAATACGATCGCTTGTACCGCAAATAAAGAAAAGCAAGGCTAGACCGTTGGTCCTAGCTCCATATACAAAAAATCCCCTGAGTGCCTGAACCAGTTGGCACCCAGGGGATTTTTCATAGTTTAATTGAATGGAAAATTACCTCTCCTTAAAAAGATAGAGGCCCACAATCAGTATCGGGACAAGGAGAAGGGGATACACTTCTTTTGGCAGTAAGTCCGTTTCCAAACTCAACCAAAGGAAAAAAACAGCCAAGACAATCGCGATCAACCATTTTACAAGATAAGATTTCATGACGCCCTCCTGCTCCTAATCTATTTACGCATAGTATACTCCTGCTCAATTAACCTGTCAAGGTAAAAAAAGTAGTCGACCATTGGATCAACTACCTTTTGTTTCTTTCACAGCCTCCCACAGTTGTCGGATCTGTTTTCTTTGGACAGGATCCACAAAGTAAGGAGCAATTTCATTTAAGGATTCTAGGACAAATGCCCGTTCTGCCACATACGGATGAGGGAGAATCAAATCTGGACTATAGAGGATCAAATCCTCCATATAAAGGAGATCCAAATCGATGACCCGTGGTCCCCATTTGATCTCACGGACCCGACCCATTTCTAGCTCGATTCCTAGCAAGGTCTCAATCAAGTCTTGGGGCGTAAACCAAGTTTCGACCTCTACGACTTGGTTGAGAAAGCTATCTTGCTCGACCCCTCCCCAAGGTGCTGTCTCAATCTGAGAAGAGGTTTGGAGAATCGTAAGCCCCTTTTCTTCTAGTCTAGATACAGCCGTCGCCAACTGTTGTCCCTTATCCCCCATATTGGTTCCCAGACCAATAAAGGCTCGTCTTTTTTCTCGTTCAATCGTGACCGAGCAGGTATCCAAAGGTAGAGGAACTGGCGCCCAAGGTTTTTTCAGCTCAAGTCGAACCTTTTTGACAAAGTCATAGGTTGCAAAAATCTTCTCCACAAGCTGAAAAGCTACTGTCTCAATCAAATCAATTTTCTCAGCTTGAACCCAATTTGTCAGTTGCTCTGCTAAGATTCCATAATGGATTGAAGCCGTCAAATCGCCCGTCCGAGCAGCCCGGGTCATCTCATAATCGACACAGACATCCAAGACAAAGCGTTGCCCCAATTCCTTTTCAGCGGAAAACACACCATGATAGGCATAAATTTCCAAATCTTTAATCCGTAATTGATCCACCATCATCACCTCAGTTTATCTAGGGATTAGTGTCCCATCAGTTTATAGGCTTCGTTTTTCAAGTCTTTATCTGTCTCGAACAAGCCACGCGCTGCTGTCGTTACAGTAGCTGTCCCTGGTTTGCGCACCCCACGCATGTTCATACACATGTGCTCTGCTTCCACCCAAACAAGGGCTCCCTGCGCTCCCAGATACTCCATCAAGGCATCCGAGATTTCCACTGTCAAGCGCTCCTGGATTTGAGGCTTTTTGGCGTACACTTCCACCGTCCGAGCTAGCTTAGAAAGGCCCGCTACGCGCCCATTTGGGATATAGGCAATGTGGACCTTGCCATAGAAGGGCAAGAAATGGTGTTCACACATCGAGTGGAAGAAGATATCCTTTTCCACCACCATATTGTTGTCCACAATCTCAAAAGATTTTGATAGGTGGACTTCCGCAGTTTGGTTGAGACCTGCAAAAATCTCTTGGTACATCTTGGCAATGCGTTCTGGTGTTTCTTGCAAGCCCTCACGGCTTCCGTCTTCACCGACGGCGTCGATAATCATCTTCACGGCTTCTTGAATTTTCTTTGTATCCATGTCATCTCCTACTGATTTCTTCGATTAGAAAGGCTCTCACCTGAGCCAAAAAGTACAAGGATCCCGTCACTAAGAGGAGATCAGATTGTTGCGATTTTCTTTCTAGATATTGGGTTAAAAACACCTTCCATTCTTGATAAGGCAGGCCTTTTTGAAAGGCTATTTCCTGCATGTCTCTCACGGAATAGGCGCGTGAATCCTCAAAGGTCGTCAAGGTTAATTGACTCTTTTCCAATCCGCTCCACAGTTCCAGCATCTCCTCAATCGCCTTGGTCTGGATACAGGTAAACAAGACTTGTTTGTCCAACTGTCCATACCGTTCTTTCATGGTGGCTACAAGAGGGGCTACTGCATGCGGATTATGGGCGCCATCTAGAATGATGAGGGGCTGGGTCGAAATAACCTCTAGGCGTCCCGGCCACTGGACCCCTTCCCAAGCTTGGAGGATTTCTTCTCGACTTAAGAAAGAGAGCCCCTTTTCTTGACAGAAGGTATCGCAGAGAGCCAGGGCAAGCCCAGCATTGTCAACTTGATGAAGTCCCAAGAGCCCTGTCTTTAATTGCATTTCTTCCCGATACTGGCTCTGATAGCCAAAAACTTCCCCATCAACCAAAGACGCTTGGTAGCTAACTAAAAAGTCCTGACCTAACAGCTCTACTGGTGCCGATAAGCGGTTCGCCCGCTGCACAATGACTTCTTGTGCTTCCAGTTCCATCCGGCCTAACAAGACCGGAATCTTTTCCTTGATGATTCCCGCCTTCTCTCGAGCAATGGAGGCCAAATCTGGCCCTAAGAGAGCCACATGGTCCAAGCCAATCGTCGTGATGGCTGTCAACATAGGCTGACAAACATTGGTACTATCGAGACGGCCCCCCATGCCCACTTCCAAAATGACCACATCTGGCTTTTCTGCTGCAAAATAATCAAAAGCCAGGACGGTCATCAACTCGAACTCGGTTAAGCCCAGCAAGGTCTGATCAGAACTGTTTTTTGCAAGTAAGTCCTGATAGAGGGACAGATAAGTCTCTAAATCCTGATCTGAGATGGGAAGCCCATTAATACTGATTTGCTCATGAAAGGAAACTAGATAGGGAGAGGAGAAAACACCAACCCGCAACCCTTTTGCCTCTAGTAAAGACCGTAAATGGGCTAGGGTCGATCCTTTTCCATTGGTCCCAGCTAGATGGATTACAGGACAGGCTAAGTGTGGGTTCCCCCTCAAGGCCAGCAAGGCTTCCATTCGCTCCAAACCAAAATGGGGCTCGGAAGAACGATAAGTGGCTAACCAACTGAGATCTACTGTCATATCTCTTCTCTTTTCTTTAGCGATATTGTTTCAAATGAAGGTCCTGCGCTTGATCGGCTTGGTAGATCGCACTACCGATAGCTACCGCCATCTTATGGAGGGGGATATCATGCACACGCACAATTTCTACCCCTTGGCTGGCAGCCACACTCGTCAAATGACTAGAGGCCAAATCCCGATTATAGAATCCTTCTTTCGTTTCAGGGTCAGTCTCAAATCCCTCTTCTTCCAGAATATTGACCACAAAGCGCTTCCGAGAGACTCCTAAAAAGATTGGATACCCCTTAGCATGAATGGTTTTTAAGTCCTGCAAAAGTTGGAGGTTTTCCCGCTTGGTCAAGCCAAAACCAATACCAGGATCTAAGAAGAGTTGATCCGGACTCAATCCTGCTTCCTCTGCCCGCTCAAGGCTCTTAGCAAAGAAGGTCCACATGCAGTCTTGGATAGAGAGACCTTCAAACTGCACCAACTCCTCTGATGAAAAGACCGGCTCAAAACCAAAGGTCGGAAAAATGACGGAACTTGGATGATGAGGACGAGCCATGACTGGATTAAACATAAGAATGGCTCCAGCCTGAGCTTCTGCAATCACCCTCGCCATTTGTGGATCCCCTAACAAGCCTGTAATATCATTGATCAAGTCTGCACCAGCTGCTAGGGCTACACGAGCGACCTCTGACTTCCAAGTATCAACCGAAATCAAGATATCACTCTCTGCTCGAATCGCTTCAATGACTGGCACGACTCGCTGGATTTCTTCCTGAATTTCCACAAAATGACTCCCTGGACGTGTGGACTCCCCACCAATATCCAGTATGCTTGCTCCTTCTGCTATTAATTTTCGAGCTTGCTCGAGAGCTCCTTCTACCGTTTGGTAACGTCCACCATCTGAAAAGGAGTCGGGGGTGACATTGAGGATGCCACATAGAAGGGTCCGATCCTTGCCTAGTTGTCTCCATTCACTCTTTGACATATCTTCCTTCAACTTTCTAAGAAAAGCCAACCAAGCATAGAAAAGAGGTTAGAATCTTTCCAACCTCCGAGTTTGTCTCTATCTTCGCCTAGATGCTTCTTTGGTAGCTTACCAAAGCTTCTGAATAAAACCCATTGGTCCTATCATTCTACCATATTTTAAGCGGGAAGAAAAGAAACCAGAATAGTTATCAGAAAGGCAAAAGCATTCATGGTAAAGTGCAATAAAATCGAATATTCTACTCGTTTGTAGCGGTAGGCAACCCAAGTCAAGATGAGGGACATGCCCCCATAGATGATCCAGGAACCAAGATTACTTGGTGTATGTAAATAGGCAAAAACAAGAGCCCCAACCAAATAACCAATTTTTTCATACCCCTTAAAGATCAAGCGGGGAATCACAGCTCGACAGATAATTTCTTCTCCTAAAGGCGCCACTACGACAATGAGCAACCCCATTGCCAGCTGAGGGGCCAAGGAAGCCACCCCTTGGATGGTCTCTTGGTTAGCTGTTGTCGCCTCTCCCAACTGTCGAAGAAGGTTAACCCCAAGAGCATTATTGGCCAGCAACAGGAGAAAATAAAGGAAATTTCGCCCAATATCTCTGCCTTTGATGCGTGAAAAATCTAGTGAATCAAGTGGACTCCATTTCATAAACCACCAAAGCAAATAAACGAGGAGCATGGTAACCCCAAGGACTAGACTATTAATCGTCCAATTTGACCAAGCATTTTTAATCCCCAAGATCAAAGCGATCATGGGTAGTTGAGTCGCTATAAATAACGGTATTCCAATTAGTAACCACAGACCATTTGAAACCCATTTTTTCTCCATCCAATTTTCCATTATTTTACCTCGATTGTCAAACTATTTTTCTAGTATAGCATAGATGAGCTACTGGGGCAAGCCCAAGTAGTAGTCGCACAATAGAAAAAAGAGGCGCTTCAAATCAGCCTCTTCTCACTTGTTTTTTTAGAATAAAGTCTTACCCCTTATTTTTAAAGCGTTCAACATCACGGGCAATGACTAATTCTTCGTCCGTTGGGATGACCAAAACTCTCACTTTAGCATCCGCTGTTGAAATATCTCCTTCTGCACCAAAGACATTCTTTTCTGGATCAAGCTCACAACCAAACCAAGTCATCCCGTTAATGACTTGTTCACGGATTGTTTTAGAATTTTCCCCGATACCAGCTGTGAAGATGATAGCATCTGCTCCATTCAAGACAGCAAAGTATTGACCGATGTATTTCTTAATACGATCGACAAAAATGTCGTTGGCCAAAAGTGCCTTGTCATTTCCATTGCGCATGGCTTCGTGAATATCACGCATATCGCTAGAAAGTTCAGACACCCCTAGTAGACCAGATTCACGATTCAAGATACGACTGATATCTTCTGGACTTTTGAAGTCCTCTGTGTGCTCCATCAAGTAAGGAATAATAGCAGGGTCAATATCCCCTGTACGTGTTCCCATCATGATTCCACCAAGTGGTGTGAAGCCCATAGACGTATCGACAGAAATTCCTTTGTCTACCGCTGTAATAGAAGCCCCATTCCCAATGTGGCAGGTGATTAATTTCAACTCTTCGATTGGTTTTCCAAGTAGCTTAGCAGCTTCGTGGGCTACATACTCATGGCTAGTCCCGTGAGCCCCATATTTACGAACCTGGTTTTCTGTATAGTACTTAGTTGGAAGAGGATAACGATAGGCTTTTTCAGGCATTGTTGTATGGAAAGAGGTATCAAATACAACAACACTGGTAATATCTGGTAACAATTCTTTAAAGGCACGGATCCCAGCAGCGTTGGCAGGATTGTGCAATGGAGCCAACAAAGAAAGTTCCTCAACCTTTTGAATGACTTCTTCATCTACAAGAGCAGACTCTTTGAAGTACTCACCACCTGCTACGACACGGTGTCCTACTCCAGTGATTTCATCGTAGGAAGCAATAATATTAAAACGAATCAAATCATCGAGAAGGATTTTAACCGCTTGTGTGTGGTTCTCAATATCTAAAACCTGTTTTTCTGCTCGACCATCGAATTTTACTGTCGAAATGGAATCTTTAAGTCCAATTCTCTCGATGAGCCCTTTTGCCAAAACTGTTTCTTCTGGCATTTGGTATAATTGCCATTTCAAACTTGAACTACCTGCATTAATTGCAATTGTTTTCGTCATTTTTTTACCTCTTTAAGCGTTTTCACTCCTATTATAGCAAAATTTTGTTTAAATTTCACTTTCTTTATTCCAGTTTTGAAAACTTTCACGGAATTTCACGAGGTCTTCCTGGTCTTGCAAATCAGTCAAAGGATAGACAAATGGTTGGACCACCGCTTCTTCTTGCTTGCGTAAAACAAAGATGGTTTTTGCTAGATTGGCTGATCGAAAGAGGTTCTCTGGCAAGGTCACCATGGCCAAGACCTGAGCATGATCCTGCATCCATTTTTTCAACAGAGGACTCTGCTCGCTTGTCAAAAGATCATTCGGAGCTAGAAAAACAGCGACGCCACCTGGTTTTAAGTATTTTAGCGATTGTTCGATCAATAAATGATGGGCGTAGGTGTGCCCCTGAGGGGAAGCGACCTGGTAACGACTCGCAATGGCATCATCTGGATAATAACCGACAGGTAAATCGCTGATAATCACATCGCTCTCTTTCAAAACTTGTGGACGAACGGCATCACCTTGGGCAAAATTCACATCCGCCTTCATCACTTCTGCCATACTAGCCGCAAGGTCAATCAAGAGATCATCCATTTCCAAGCCCAAATAATCTAAGGAACGCTGACAGTTGTTCATCAAGGTTTGGGCTAAGTTACCTGTTCCACTCCCAATTTCTAGCACATCTACTTGATCGGAACTAGCCAACTGATCCACTAGAAAGACCAGAAGAAATCCAATCCCATCTGGCGTAAATTGGTGATTGAACTGTAGGGGCTCTGTTTGGGCAGCCTTCATCAAAAGATACTGGAAGGAGCGACGCCACTCTTCCTTGCTCAAGTTCAAGTCCTTCAGCCGCTGGTTATTTTCCTTCACTAGAGTCAACTCTGTTTGCCCATCCAGATAGATGGCATTCTGCTCCACTAGAGCATCATAAAAGTTGGTCTGCAAATCATTTTGGATAATTTGGGTACTCTCTAATAGGTAGCCGTAGGCTTTCTCAATTTTTTCGAAATTCATGCTTTCCTCCATCTTTTAATCATATCAAATTTTAAGAGTTTTCGCTATGCTTTTCGAAGACCTGAGGCTTCTATTCCTCAGTCGTGGTCGGGTGGTGTGTGGCTGAATCTGGAGCCTGCTTCTCCTTTTCCTTCTTGTCGGTTTTTTTCTTTTCCCGAGGAGGTAGAGCAAAGGTGAAATGGTAGCTTCCCCCATCTTGTAAGTGACTCGTTACGTTGGCAAAGCCCGATTTTTCTTCCAAATCGACTCGGCCAGTTGAGAAGGTCATAGTTTTTTCTTCCCGATCCCAAGTATCAATCGCCAATTGAGCTTGCGCATAAGCCTGGATCCGGTGCTGACTAGCAAGGAGGATCCGTCTCTCTGCCACTTGTCTGTTCAGGTAAAACTGAAGCAAGAGACTAAAAACCGCCGACATAAAAAGGGCATAAAGAAGGATCCCGGCCTCAATCTGCTTCTTTTTTATCCTTTTCCACCACACGGTAGACCACCTCCCTTTCTAACCCTTCTTCAAAGCGCAGTTGAATAGACACCAGATCTCCTCTTTTTTCAATCCAGGCGGATTCAACTCCATTTATCATCGGTTGATAGCCACGGCCAGTCGCATCTGTCTTTCGGATATCTCCCCCCTTAGCCAGTCCAATGGCTATGGGTTTTTGATCCTGAACAAGATAGAGTTTGTTGTCTCTGACCTCTTCAAATTGACTACGAGACAATTCAATGTCCAGCTGGTCCTGAAAGAGAAGCCACTCCTCTTGCTTGATGTGACTTTGGTACTGGAGTTCTTGACGCAAAAGGCTTGTTAATCCTTGAAACACCAATAAACCACCGCTGATGACGAGCAGGGCAACCAAGGCCTCCAGTAACGTAAAGGCTGGCAGTTTAGTTCTTTTCAACAGCAATCACAACCTTTCCTTCATGATAGACCTTTATGGACTTGGCAGACCTCTCCACCTGGACACCGACCTGATTGATGCTCAATTGATCCTGCCTGGTCTGGATCGCCATTTTTGCGACTCGCAAGACTTCTCCTTGTCTCAACTCTTCTAAGCGCTGCTGTCGTGAGTCCCCTAGCTCTCCCAGCACAAGGGTCGTGAGGACACCAAACATCGCTAGAGCAATCAGTCCTTCTAACAAGAGACTAGCGGGGAGCCGTCGATTTTTTAATTTTTCCATTCCCAATTGCCAACTGATAGGTCACCACCTCTTTCTCTGTCTGAAATTGAATCTTGGTCAGGCTTGAATTGCCTCCTGCTGGATCAAAGGTCAGTTGCTTCTCTCTGACCACTTCCACCCCTTTTGGAAGCGGTAATTCTTGATAGGGACTATGAACCCCACCGTGGTCGATGGAAAGGAGAGCTCTCTCCTCTTTTGCAATACTCATCTTTTGTGTCTCCTGATAGACCCGTTCGAATTCCGAGAAAAACAATGTTTCTTCTACCTGCCCAAAGGCTTGATGGACTGACCCAGCTAGCAGCCAACATAGAAGACTGACGATACCTAAAGTTAGTAAGCTCTCTAAAAGGGTGAAAGCTTTAATCTGCAACCGCACGGTGATCACCTGCATTCTTCACATAGTGAGCACGGTAGGCTTCTGCTTGTTTTTGAGTGATTTGTCCTTCTGCGACTAGCTTAGAAAGACTAGCTTTTTCATTCTGATGATTGAGTTCATAGAGCTCAGCCTGGCTCTCCACGACTTTGACGACTGCTCGATTTCCTGTATCTGTTACCGAATCTTTCTGCTTGGTCAAGTTCGGAACAAAGAGCAAGAGAAGAACGCTGATAATGAGCAAAACAACTAACATTTCAATCAAGGTCACTAAAATTCTTTTTTCCGTTGTAATAGACAATAGCAAAAATGTCTGTTTTAACGGCAATAAAAAAAGCCCCTCCAAAAACGGAGGGGTTGATTTATGAATTTAGAAAGTATTCCCTTTCTTTTAGTTAAGCGAATGAGCCAAAGTCTGTGACACGTTGGCCGTTTTCGGATTGTCCTACAGCCACATAACGACGGTTACCGGACGCCCCAATGTACGTGATCCAGATATACCCATCGTTATCTAACCAGCCGTCGTAATTGATTTCTTGACCGGCGGTATAGACTGCCACAATCTCTCCTAGAAGCCCTGCAGAAGCCCGTACATTGAGCGCAGATACTTCCACCGTAAATGTTCCAGCCTCCTCATTAAAGGCGCTAGAATTGACCGTGAGAGGCTCTGATGGTGTGATAGGCTCTACTTGTGCAGGCTTACCGTCAACTGGGAAATAAAACCATCCAACAATGGCAGTGAAATCACGGGTATTGTATCGTGCTGGGCCTCCCACATATAGGCTGTCTTCGTTGCCATCGATATTCTGCTCGATGGTACGCATAGTGTATCCGTCACTATCTTCGATGACTAGGCCTGTATGGCCGTATGAATGGCCGAATAAGTAGGTGGTTTCTTGTACAAATACAGCCCCAGCTCGTGGTTTGCTGTCCGCATTGCCCTCTTGGTTATATTCCACCTCATAACCTAAATCACGGGCAGAATTGAGTAGATCAATAGCATTGCCCCAGAGAGTTTTGCCGAAAAAGTAAGTAGAGATTGCATTAGGTAGTGCAGCACATTGCATCCCCCATTTGCTCATAGATACACCAGTGCCAGCATCTGCTAACCCTTCTGCATATCCCAAAATATCATTTAAAGTAGCCATTTATTGCTCCTTTCTAAAATCAAAAGCCGTCACCCAGAACGAGATGACGGCTAACAAAAAAAGCACTATTTTAATAAATAGCCTTTTAGTCATTGTGTGGCTCGTAGTAGTTAAGCGCACGCTTACTATCTCCAAAACCAGCTGTAGTAGGGTCTGGAACGATATTGAGGACGTTTGCGATTGTCAAACCGATAAGATAAGGGTTAGACGCAAACTTGCCAAGCAAGCTAAATACAGCGCCCCAGCTTGTCAGATCCTGGAAGTTAAGGCCGAAGTAAGTCAAAATCGGCAAAGCGATGGCAAGGGCCAAGCGGGTCATAAACGCTTTGTTTTTAAGCGTGAAACGTACAGACCAGTTGATTTTATTCATGTTTTAGTTCCTCACTTCTAAATAATTATATTTGGTGAAAAGGCTATCTATGCGCCCGTTTCCACCAAGTTTCTTGTAGTTCTCGTGCATTCTATGCACGATATCAGACTCATGTACAGTAGTGTACCCTCGGTTGATTGCAACAGTCATATCACGCTCTAACCGTAGATACATTGTTACCAAATGAGCCTCATCATGGACGATTAGCTTGTCATTAACCTCACTAATCTTTTTGTTATTGTCTTCTCCTACCTCTCGGATATCATTGACTGAGTGCTGGATTGCTCCAAGTTCATCCTTGAGCTCATTAAACTGTTGTTTGTTGAGATTGCCAGACCTGCCTGCGAGCAATCCAAACCAGCTAGATACGATAAGACCGATTGTAGGACCTAGTTGAGATATTTCATGTATAATCCTCTCAAATACATCAAGCCATGTCATAGTCCCTCCTTTTAGTCAATCCGTGGCATAACCATAGTAAGAGTACCTTGACGTAGCATATCCTCTACCTTTTGGGATTTATAAGAATATCCTTCAGACTCTTGCATTACAAATGTGAATAAGGTCAAAGTATCTTTAGGCCATTTCGGATTCGTATCGAATGGATAAGGCATTGCTACAACATCACCGTTACTGTATCGTTTCCCTGCAGTAAGCGGTTTTGCTACTGAAGCAATTTTCTTATACGTAGAAGCGATCATACCATCTTTTGTTGTGACTGCAAATGCGACAATGATATCCATAGCACTGTCGATACCTGCGATCTGCTCTTGCACCTTATCAATCTTCTCATTTTCAGCTTTACGAGGGAAATTGATATCATAGTGCTTTTGCATTGCTTGCTGATACAACTCAGCATTAGGTAAGTCTATTACAGACTCGTCCAAATATACATGGACTATAGACCCGACATCATCAACAAGAATAATATGAGTTTTCTTACTATTAGTCGAGTCGTAGTCCAAAGATTTCGATTTAAATTCTAATTTAGACACTTAAATCTCCTTTCCTAAAATAATTATTATAGCGGGTACCTTTAGTTAGTTCGGTGAATTAAATCATGACAGTTAGTTGTCCGAGATAAGTTACACCATTATGAGTAGCTAGTGCGTGAAATGTTCCCGTGTCCTTATTAACCTGGACGTGTATATTACCATCACCACCATTGATACCCCAACCTGCGACTACAAACATGTAGGATTGGGGCGCTTTAAAGATATCTAGTGGTATATTGGCAAATGGAATATTACCACCATTACCTACAAAATTAAATCGAACAGATAAGACGTCTCCAACACGCTTATAGAATGAATCTTTAAATCCAGCAGGCGTCCAATCTGTTGTTTTAACAAGGCCCGGGTTATCTGTAAATACAAATTCCTTCCATGGTGAAGGCTTCCATTCACGAGCGTTATTGTAATACCTCAGGAAGTGGCGCCCTTGACCAAAATCAGTAAAGAACTGAGCACCTTTCCAAGTATCGAGCCAGTAATTTTGAAATAGTCCCCATTGACCATTCTTACCTATTGGGTGATCTGCATGACGATTATCACGCCAATCTATAGTAGTAGCTTGAACATTCCATGGTTGGTTCCAACCTCCTCTATTCAACATACCATTATTTTGAGTAAGTTGATATTGTTGTATAGGCTTATCATTTGCATAAATATCGCCTCGAACGTCCAAAGCTCCACGCTCTCGGATTTTATTGACTCCGACCCCTGAGCGGTCATAAGAGAAGACTACGCTCTCTGTGGCTACGTTCACAGCAAACTCAGTGCGTGTAAATTTGTCTTCAAGTGCACCAATGACTACCCATGACTGATTAGCCAGATAATTACCAGCAAGATTGGCTTGAGAGTTGACTAGCGTGCTTATACTTGACCATGTGCCACTAGCTGGCCCATTGTCTGGAGTGTATGCCTCGGCACCAAGTCTGGCAACTTTAAACGTGAGTGCCATGGTATTTTTTTGTACACCATTTACTGACAGAGGGGCTACCTTAGCATTCCTAGTCACGGTTAACGTGCTAGATGTTGATCCTGTTCGTGCGATGCTAAAACTCAAAGCAGGGGCAAAATATTCAAGTACTTTAACTTGGATATCTTTTGTCTCTGACCAACGGCCACGGCTATCGACTACTCTAGCTCTTACAGTGATAGACCCGCTGTAGTTCATGATGCCTAGTGTTCCGCCATTGATGTTGGTGGCTTGGTTTTTGCCAACGATTTCAGCACGATAACCAGTGATGGTTGATCCGTACGATCCGCTTGCCCCACTGAAAGCTACCTTGATATTAGAAATGACCTGAATAAATGTATTGGTGTTTGGTACCACATTTTGAGCAGCTGTATTAGAGTCTGACAAAGAAAAACCTGAAAAAGTTGGTTTGATGCTAGCTGGTACACTTGCTGTAAGCGTAACTGACTGCGTCCCTGTCCTAGTCCCTCCTGAGTAAGTATCGACGTAGATTGTCCCTGCGCCTGTTGTTGAGTCTGGGATGTCATTAGCAAAATCAAGAGGAATTACCCATGTGGCACTTGTATCTACGTCACTTGCTATCGTTCCTTGCTTGTTGCCCCAGTGATAGCGGATAGTATGCTTAAATCTAGGGTTTTGACGGCTGATATTGATAGTAATCGGGCTGCCAATAATACCAGCACCAACACTAACAGAGCTTGATCTTGGGATAGTCGTTAGGGTAAATGAGTTACCCCCGATGGACAACGTTCCTGGAGACCACCCACCGCTACCACTAAAACTAGCAGACAGCCCAAATGACTTAGAACCATCTGCATTGTGTCCTACTGTGATAGTCTGATCTATCAGCCAGATAGTTGAGTTGTAACTAGTCATGTTAGGGCTGCCCGTCCAATTCAAGCGTCGTCCGTCCAAGTCTACCCATGCAGAGCAACTGTATTGAGCGAAGGCTGTAGTAGTATTTAACAAAGCCAATCTGACCCTGACCTGACTGCTGTTGTCCTGTGTATTTTGAGATACTTGGTCAACCCATAAACGGATGCGGTATCCTCTATCATCATTAGACCAAAATTCTGCCATTAGTTGCCTCCTACATATCTAATTACATTCATATCTGGATTGATGTGGTATTGCTCCTCTCTGAACCGTCCGATTTGTACAGTTTTTGAGAAAATACCATTTTCAATGTGAATGACCCCTTGAGAAATATACATGACCTCAACACCAGCCGAAAACATCGAGATGCGCCCGTTTGGGTTAAACATCAGGCTAGAGCTTCCGTCATTCTTACCAATAACAAGGCCCTCATTTGATGAACTCATGTAGGTATCAAGGAAATTCCAACGATCAGACAGCTCTCCAAGGTCTTTAGCTATCGTAGAAACACGCTGACTAGCTGAGATAAGGTCTTTTTCTGCCTGAGCCCGTGCCGTCTCATTTGATTTGACAAAGTCCTGATAGGCTTTAACCCAGTTGTCAAGTGTGTCAGCGCTTGCCTTGGCCTCTAATTCTGCTTGGATGATCCCAGTTTTTTCGCTCAGAGCATTAAGCTGATCCTGAGTCAATGCATGGTCTGCTTTTGACTCAATACGTGTCTTGATTTCTTGTAGCTGAGTTTCATCGATAGCGCCTTTGTCCCCTTTATCCCCTTTGGGCCCAGGGTCTCCTTTAGGTCCAGGGTCCCCTTTAGGCCCTGGTGCACCTATTGAGCCATCAAGTGCGTTGATAAGCGTTAACTGGTCAGATGCCACCTCTTTGTTATCAATCCAAGCCGATACATTTAGGACAATCTTCTGATTGATTTCAGAGGCTTTGACAGTATATCTAGCACTAGTGGACTTGATTTCACTATCTACGGTCCATCTCCAGCCACAATCTACGACTTTGTTGCCTTTTAACAAGGTAGGGGTCACAATAGACTGGCCTTGCCCATTTTTAAAGACTGTACCGTTGTCTGTAGCAAACTTGATGGTATATGGTCGAGCCTCCTCAATAAGCCTATCTAGCTGTTGTTGGATACCTTGAGATAGCCGATTTTCAAGAGCTTTAGCATTTGAGAAAGTAGTCTTGTTATTCTGTGGGCTAGTAAAGCTGATAGTCTGCTCTGACACTCGCATTTTAAGCAACAGAGTAGGGCTAAAACCATCATCATATACGTGTACTGTGTCGCCTATATCGAGATCTGCAAAGCCCTCGGCTTCGTAAGTAACAGCTGGGTAGCAATTCTTTTTTAGTTCCCTATAGGCAGCAGAACGAATAACCTCAGGATTTGAGCTTTCTACCGTCATATCCTTTCTGATCCACTGGTCAAGTCCACCTGTTGAGTGGGTAAACGTTGACGGGAACATCTGCATAGATAGAGGAGCGTATAGCGCCGCTCCCGACTGGTAAAACTCACGTTCACCCTTTGCATTATTGACAGACCAGGAACCAAGGCCAGAGATGTTGATAACATTGCCTTGGTCATCTCGCCCTGTCGGTACAACAAGGTTGTAGATGTTGGTTTTATCTACAGTTCGTTTGATTGTTTTGAGGTTTTTGCCATATTTCAAGATAGTAGGGCTAAGTCGCCCTACTCCTTGATGTGTATCATCGTTCTCATGGTAGACATTGACGATGAATGACTTAATGGAGCTATCTGCATTGAATTTGATATCAAATTCAATCTCTGCCCCAAATTTATTAGCTAAGCTAAGTAGTCGGTTGAGTTTTGTGTCTGTGCCTTCCCACTCAGCAGAGATTTTCTTAGTGGATACCTCATTTACTCCTATTTTAAGAAAAGTAAAGTTGAGCAAATCCATGGCGTTGCAGTATTCTTCAAAAGTCATGGATTTAGGAGACTTATAAGGGTTTGCATACTCATTGATAAGTTCAAGGTTTAGATTGATACCGTAACACTTGATAACTTGCTCATTCTCTTCGACCTTGCGGATCGTATGCAAGTAATCCTTACCTTTGTATCTAAACGATACAAAGGCCTTTTCGTTGAGGTAGTTATAGGCTTTTTTCTGGCCAGTGTCCGAGGTGATAGCCTTTTTAAAGACGGTAAAATCAAAAGTACTAGACCCAGTGTCCAGATATCTTGTCCAGGTATCGTTGAAAAAGTTCAGAGTGCCTTGTTTTGAGTTGTCAATAAAGGCTACTTTCCTCAATCCTGAGTCATGTATTGTTAATAACATAGCTATAGATACCTTTCTCTAAATTCTACTTTCACCGACGGCTTGACCCTTGCCCAGCTCGAACAATAAACCTCTAGTTTACTGTTGCCAGGAGGGATAGTGATGAAATTTGAGCCGTGGACAATGTCCATCACTCGCTCAATCCCATCAACGATAACCGTGTCATTCTCACAATCTAAAATCACATTTGATCCCATCGGGTAGCGGTTTGGGACATCTCTGGTTGCACTAACAAAATCCTTTTGATAGTAAATGCTATCAAGGTACATGTGAGTTACTAGAGGTTTATTACCAAGTGCTCCAAAAGCCACATGGATTTTAGCTGACTTTCTACCTTTAATTTCGGGGATCGTAAACGTGTTATATCCACCCCACCAAAAAACAGTGACCTGATCATCATTGCGTTTGATATCAGACCATCCCCTGGGCTCATTGAATGGGTTGTGATAATCCCAATGCGTCCCTGTAAAACTCCACTGCTTAACCATGTTGTAGCCACCTCTACCGTTGCTAGCCATGAAGTTATACTCACAACCTAAGCCGTTATACCGTTTGAACGTCTCAACTCCATACAAAAACTGTCCCTGGTCGTCAGAGACAGTCAGTTTGATAAAACCAAACTCGTTGGCAGCGCCAAGCCAAAAAACCTGCCTCCACCAGATATAGTCATTAAGAGAGCCAGTAGCTCCTGAGCTATCTGCTGGGATTGTCCAGCTCAAAGAGCCTGCATTGTTTGGTTGAGGTCCACTACCTCGACTAGTCAAGGCTAAATGTGGACGTCCCCAAGCATTATCAATCCCGACGGTACCTTTTAAATTTTGACTTGTATCATTCAAAACAGCTACATTCTTTTGGGCCTGCGATAGACCTGTTGTGATTTTGCTATCTCGATAGTCAAATAGCACCTCAGAACGTCTGTACTGCTCTGTATCGGCTTCCTCACGGTCTCCGACCTCTAAGGCCCCATTTACATTAACAAGACCGATGTATCCGTTCTCTGAGTTGTTTTTAACAGTGATTACAGGGACTGCATCATCATTGCCATTGTTGATAAGGTCGAATGTGATCTTGTCACCTGATGCCGTCCCATTTTCAAATCGTCGATAGGTTGAGCTATGAGCTACACCATCAGGGATAAGGATTTCCAACTCCCCTTTTTGGAACCAACGGGTTACGTTGTCCATATTGACAGAGCCAGAGATCAAGCCCATATAGTACTTGTCTGGCTCGTCACTGATGGTTATTTTAACTGCCTCATTGGTCTTGAAGACACCAGCCAGCGTGTGCTTGGCTTGCTCAAGGCTCACACCATCAGAAAACTGCATGGCAAACTTAACCTTGATGATTTTGGGCCCAGTTCTCACTTCTTGCAGATTAACTCCCAACCGTGGGGCATTATTGGTAGTGATTGACCTTTCATTCCCCACAGGTCGGATGATTTCAATTATGCGGATGACCTTTGAGAGGTCAAATCCATTGAAAATTATAGTGTCATTGTTCATCGAATTATCCCTCTCATCATGTTATCCAGCATTAACTTGTCATTTTGGAAGTTAGTCATAGGAGCCCCGATTTTAGCAACCAGAGTACCATCATCAAGCATCAAGTTGACTGGACGCTTAACAGCCTCCTCAGCCACTTCTAGCGCTCTAGTGAGAGCTTTGTCCGATTGCTCTCTAATCACTTCAATCTGGCTTGTCTCAGCACGTTCTGTGCGTGATTTAAGCTTGAATTGGCTTGATAGGGTACTATTGCCAAGACCTAAGAGATCCTCAACGCCAAATTTAAACGCTGACATCTCTCTTTGCACGTAAGCTAGGCTATCGGTCACATCAGACGTGTTTTGCTCGATACCTACAGCGATACCTTGAGCGATATAGCGCCCGACATTGTCCCTGAATAGCCGTGATGGACTGTGGATTTTGGCTTTAGCTTGAGCTGCACGCTCAGCCTGTGCTACAAGAGCGTTGGCTGCCGCTGTAACAGCTCCGAGAGCTGAATACATACCCTGAGCCAAGCCTTGGCCAATCATGGCACCAATTCCTACCATCATGCCAGCGCCCGCTGCCGCTGTAGAACGGATTGCGTTGACCATTGCTGACATTGCAGCTGTTGCTGATCCAATGCCAGCACGGATGCCGTTAGTTACGCCATTAGCAACGCCACGCCCTGCTTGTTGACCTGCTTGAGTCATTTGGACCGCTGACATTCTTATAACCATAACAATCTGCATCATGCTACTAGTAACCGATGCTACTGCTTGCATCATGCTAGAACGGATTACAGACTCTACTCTTGACATGCCAGACATAGCGGCAGATGCCACTTGAGACATTGCTGCCGTCATCACTGCCCCTAACTGTCCGAACATAGTACCAGACGTTGCCAGCGATGAGCCAAGGCTCATAAATGATGCTTGCATAGACTGCACAGATGCATTAACAGCCGTACTAGTAGATAAGAACGACGTTAGAGATGATACAACCGAACTTAGCACGCCCTGGATACTAGCTAACACTGATCCGAACATAGTCATGGCTGATGTTGCTGTTGTGATACCAGAGTTGAAGCGTGTGAAACTACTTGCCATTTGTGTAAACATCGGTACAGCTCCAGAGAGCGATGCACCAAGTAAAGAAAATCCTTGAGCAAATGAACGGATTCCAGTAGCTGATGCTGTAGAGGCAGGGCCTAGCTGTTGCATTGCAGTTGCTACTAATGGCAGGCCAGTTGTTAATCTGGACACCATGTTTGCAGCTATCTGCATACCGCTCCCCATTTGTGAGAATACTGCGCCAACGTTTCTGCCACTAATTTTGTACATGACTGTATCCAGTTTGTCCAAATCGGCACGAAAGCCGTTTAAGTTACCACCAGCAGAAGCTGCACCAAGTCCAAGGACCGCCGCAGCAACTGCACCGATACCAGCAGCAGCTTGTAGCCCGTTGTCTCCAGCAAGTTTAACACCCTCACCAAACAGTTTAAATCCTTGACCAGCGTCTTTGATTGCTTGGCCGATGGATTTGATAACACCAGAAACACCGTCTAAAATGCTTTTAACTGCATCACCAAATGCACGAATGACATCTGCCGCTCCCTCAAATACAGACTTGACGGAGTTACCAAACGCCTCAATGATTGGAGCTACAGGAGTGAGAGCACTCTGGATAGCAGAGCCAACACTAGTGAATAGATTAGATAGGCTGTCAATGATTGGAGCAATCTGGCCAACTACACTGGCGAACGCCTCGGCAATAGATGATACCGCTGAGCCAATAGCCGATGCCACCTGTGCCACTGCTGGCATTACTGGGACTAAAGCCTGTACAATCTGTACAATAGCGTTAGCGATAATCTGAGCAGTAGTTGTAAATACATTCCCTAATGTTTCAATGATAGGGGCTACAGCTTCCAGCACTGGTGGCAGGTTCGTCATGATGATCTGAGTTACTTGGACTATTGTGTTTCCGATAGTTTCTACAATTGGAGCAAACGCCGTAACAATTTGGGCGATACCAGACGCTATAGATTGAACAGCGGTGCCTACAGCCTGAATAATAGAGCTGAATGCTGTACCAAATGCATTGACTAAGATTGCTAATTGTGGTGCTACTAAGCCGACTGCTACCACAACAGTCCCGATAGCCTCCCCAATAGCATGAATGACAGGCACGAAAGCCTGAACGGCTGGGGCAATAGTAACGATCGCCTTGGCGAATGCGCCGATGATTGAGCTTGCGATAGTAGCGAACGCTTGGCCTACCGACTCAATCACGCTACCGATACCTTGCAAGATTTTAGCAATTCCAGCGCCTTGCATACCAGCCAGCGCCATTGCTGCACCTACAGCTAAGATAGCGACAGAGAGCGCAAGGATAGTAGCAGGATTAACCATAGATAACCCTTGCCCAATGCCCCTAAATGCGGCACCTATTCCTTGTCCAATACCTCTAGCAGCGGCAGCCACACTCTGACCCAGACTACGAATGACATTCACGATGCCATTGCTTGCGCTTCTAACAACAGATTGCACTCCGCTGATCCCAGTAGTAGCATTTTTCTGGAACATCCCAAAAGGATTGAACGATTTCAGGAAGTTAAAGGCCTTGAAACCAGCAATCAGACCTACTAGCCCGCCAGCGATTGCTTGAATGACTCCAGTCGGCAATGATTTTACGAAGTTAGCAGCCATTGTTGCAGCCTGAGATAGCCACTTAACGACTGTACCAAGAGCATTGCCTAGTGTTGTTAGCACGTTTGAAGCTGTTAGGCTCTCCCAAACATGCCCCAAAGCTCCAGCAATACTTTTGATTGCTCCAGCGAATGCTGACACAGCTCCTGTGTTAGCAAATGCAGACCAAAAGGTTTTAATCTTTGAAACAACGTTAGAGATGGTATTGCTGACGTTAGAGATAATAGCTTCGATGTTGATGCCATCGAAGAATTTACCTAGTCCCTCAGCCATCTTGTCAAAGTTAATTTTGCCAAGGGCGTCAGATAAGGCATTTACTGCTTTGATCCCGAATGAGTTCAGTTTCTCAAAGACAGGCATCAATTTGTTGGCTAGACTTTCTTTTGCTCCATCTATTGCCTGGTCAACCGTCTTGAACTCTGTAGCCATTTTCTGGAATGCATCAGAGTTACCTGCTCGGTTCATAGCATCGAAGAAATCTTCAGTCTTGATTTTCCCGTCTTGCACAGCTGATACTAACTCGGCTGTGGACATCCCCATCTCTTTGGCTACTGCTGCCATACCCGCTGGGGCTTGCTCCATCATAATCTTGAAGTCCATCCAAGCCACTTTAGGCTTACTTGCCATCTGTGTCGCTTGAGTGGATAGTGATTTCATAGCCTGTGCTGGGTTTTCTGCTGATGCAGCAAGTCCACCAAAGGCCTTAACTAGACTACCAACATTTTTAGTACCAACAGCATCAAGCTGTGAGTAGGTGCTAGCCATGTCAGAGGCTGAGTAGATGGTCTTAGTAGCAAAATCCTGCATCTCGGCTTTAGCTGCCTTAATTTCATCGGTTGACCGTCCAAATGCTTGGAGGTTCCCCTCAAATGTTTTCCAGGCTTTTTGCGATCCATTAAGTTCAGAGGCCATATCACGAATACCGCCAGTAATTGTGCTGATGCCACTTGTTAGCGCCGAACTAATCAAGTTGGCACCGAGTACTGACTTAAACACAGACCCAGCTTTTGAGCTGGCACTTTCGAGACCACCAAATAAGGCTTTAAGCTTGCTGACGCCAGACTTGGCATCAGAGCTATCCATATCAACCTTGATAGTAACCGAACCATCTGCCATTGTGTACCTCCTTTCTCCGATTAGTAGTCAAATTCTTTAGGTAGAGCGTACTCTTTCTTGAGTTCTTTCATACTCTCCTTGTACTTCTTGCTGTCGCCTTTTTGGGGCTTGTAGGCCCTTATTTTAAGCACCTCAGCAAACTTTGTGTCACTAGGTAGCCCATTTAATAGGGCGTTGAATTTTTTCCAGTGTAGGCTGTTCTGTGCATCCATCAAGTCGATACCATAAGCCTGCAAAAATGATGCGTAGATGTACTCAGCATCATACTTCAAGCTAAACAGACGCTCTCCGTCCTCAGACTGGGATTGTGAGCGTATTTTGCTCTTAATTGTATTGCCAGCTAGGTCTAACACTGGAGTTGTGTCTTTCACTGGGATTATTCGGACGTGTTCCTCAAATATCATCTTAAAGATCGCTGTTGCCTCTTCTGGCGATAACTTAGAGGTAAAATCTACGCCCGTGAAAATCTGAATAGCTAGATAAGGCTTGTAGATGTCCTCGATATCACTGTCATTGATTAGCTCTACGACTTTCAAAACCTTGTTAAAGGCGATATTTAGCGGATACACATCATCACCAAGGACCAACTCATCTGTTAACTTCCTTGATAGATCCAGCATGTTAGTCACTTAGATACTTTTTGAGTGCGTCCACATTGTTGCGTTGCTCCCATTCGTTCACAACACCAGCGATTGTCTCAAGTAGGTAAGCCATAGCGTCTACTGTGGACTCACCAGAGAATGCGTAGACTTTATCATAAGCCTCAACACCGAATAGAGCGGTCCATGACTCCTTGACCATACCTTGTAAGGCGTCAAGAGCATTGTTGTCAGCTTTTTCAGCCAACTCTCCGCCCTCTTTTTGCAATTTCTTGCCGACTTCTTCCATTTTGCGGATGCTTGAGTCATTTGATACAAACTCAAGAGTAAAACCGCCAAACTCTACAGGGATAATATTGTTACGCTTTTTAATTACTACCATTTTGTTATTCTCCTACTAATCAAAAATAAAAAGGGGAGCGTTAGACTCCCCTTTGAGTTAAGTTATTAGCCCACAACAGCAGACTCTTTAGGTGCAGAGTTCCAGCTGATAGTAGCCTCGAATGCTTCGTATTCGGAAGCCTCACCGCCACCGATTTTGATGTCTGAGACAGTAGCTACGCCAACTTTTTGAGTCTTGCCATCTGCTTCAACCACTTTGAACCAAAGATTACGATCATCACCAGTTTTGAGCTCTTTAGATGCAATGAGCGCTTGAGCTGCATCCTCACGGATGTAGTCGCCCTCAAAGCTGTAACCTTTTTTAACAGATGTAACAACGGTTTTCTTGGTACCGTCACCGTTGTAGTACGCAACGTCATCTGTTTCTTCGTCGTTCTCAACTTCTGCAGTGGTTACCCCATCTGCAAGCCATTTCCAAGCGTCGCCTGTTGGCTCAGTAGCTGCACTGTCTGCTGACCATTCGGCAATAAAGTGCTTGCGTTTGGCATTTTTTAATTTTGGCATTTAATTTCCTCCATTTGTTTCTAATTTTGCTGTTACGTCCAGCATATAAATATAAAAGCCTTGTTCGTCACGGTCATTAAGAAATGGCTGTGAGACTTCAAGGCTCATGAATTGATACGAATTGTTTTTACTTGGTAGTTCAAGGTTGAAATCAGCAAGAGCATGATTGATGGTCCACAGGATAGAGCTGGTTTTTTCGTGGTCAGTCGTTTTGATCGCCACCTCATAAACCAAACTGATTAGCTGTTTACCATTCATATACTCCTTTTCGACCTTGCCACCAGGTAGTGGATATAACACTAAGCCCTCACGCTCTGCTAGATAATCTAGCTTACAAGGCAGAGGTAGGCCTAGCGTGTTGATGTGGTCTCTTAGGACCTTTGAAAAATCATTATTACTCATGCTTTCACTCCCATTGCTCTTAGTCCTACTTTGCCCCAATCTTTCACATGGATAGCTGAGGCTTTAAGGTCCCAGCGTTTGCCAGTTCCTGCTGTTGTGTATTTTCTAAACACAAAGCTACGATGTTTGTTGTAGCTGGAACCGTAAAATTGAGCTCTAGCATACGGCCCAGGGTATCGGATACTGTCTTTTAAAACAGACCCGCTACCGCTAAGTTCTCCATCCTTTCGAGGGATAAAACGAGCCATATCACTTTTCATCTGGCTAGCAATCGCTAACTTACCCTTAGCTAATGCTGCGGGGGATACCTTGTTTTCAATCCCTTTGAGGTCAACTTTTACAGATACACCAACTCCCATCAGATGCACTCCACTTCATAACAGAATATCTTGCCATTGTGCGGATGACTGACAGGGATCACTGTTGTCACTCTGTATTCTCGCTTGCCATCGTTTACGATAGCATTCTCAAAGGTTTCATCTAGGACTATAGGGCAGTACTTTGGATACACGAATAGGACGCTAGGCCTAGACGCTGTGCGGTTGTTCTGTGTGCCTTGTGTTTGATACTGTCTATCAAATCTAACAGGCTTGAGGGTAATCGGGGCATCTAGTGTTAGCTTTCCCCACCCATCTGTCTCGCCTGTTGGCTTCTGGATCGTCACAGCATCAACTAGCAAACGCTTGTCAATACCTGTCATAACCTACCCCCCTATAACCAAATCCTGCCCCTTTCAGAGCGTTCAGGGCGTCAAGTGATAGATTATATCTAGCACTCTCAAGAGAAGTCTTAGAGCTATTTTTGTAGCTCACAGAGGTACGTCCAAGGGACACACTAGACACTGACTGTTTATCATCAGCTGTCATAATGCCACTAGCGTCCAAATAGGCCACCTGGTAAGCTGTAGCCAACTTGACCGCTTGCTTCCTTGGTTCATAATCTCTTTCAAAATCTACAGCACTGTAGAAATTGCCTAAAAAGAGATTGATAGCAACCTCAGCCCTCTTTTCTAACTTCTCAAAGTTTTCAACATCATCAAATCCAAGTTGTTCAAATTCGTTTTGAGTTAAATAAGCGATAATAACCACCTCCAATTAAAAAAGGCGGGGTTATTTATCCGCCTTTGCTTGTTTTTCTTCCTTATCAACACGTTCAAAAAACGGGCTGAGTTCTGGATGCGAGAGCTCACCTTTGGCATTGAGCTCATCTGCTGACTTGACATCCATGTCGTATTCAACATCTTTGTCGTAGTTTTGTTCATGGCCGTCGATAAGAAATACGACGTTTGATGTAGCTTTATATTTAGCCATTTAGTTTATTCCTCCTCGTTACCTTTTTCTAAAAGGGCTGTAAGATCCTTTTTAGTAACTTTTCCCTCTGGAAGTGGGATAGAACGCTCTTCAAGAAGGGCTTTCAATTCATCCATGGTCATTTTACTGTAAGGGTCAGAGACAGAGTCTTTTTCCTCTTTCTTCTCCTTGAACCCATCAGCAATCAATTGGATTTCAAGTTCACTGCCCTCCTGAACAGTGTAGACTTGATTGTCTTTCTCGTACTTCTTCATGTTTCACCCCCTATTAAGCTGATTTATGAGATACATAGACACCATCTTTTTTAGTGTCAAGGACAAAAAGATCGTGATAAAGACGGTTTTGGTACAGATAGCCATCCCCTTCCGTGTGTTGACCAGGAGCGAAAAGATAGATTGAGTTGAATTTAGCCTTTGCAATAACTGCTGGCTTAGCAACGATCAAGAAATTGATATCTTTACCATCTGACGCTTTGACAAAACCTGTCGTAAAGTCAAACTTAGTCTTGAAACGTGCATCATCCCAAACTTCGATGATTTGAACTCCATCAAGCGACGTAACACGGGTGTCAATTCCTTGAGGTGATGTAGTAGCGATTGAGCGTGTGAAGTCTTTAGAGCGTTCTAGGAAGTCCATTACTTCGCTTGAAACGTACATAACGATATTTTGGGCACCGTATTTACGAACTGGCAAAAGGGCAGATTTCAAGCGTGAGTAGATGTTCACTTCTGACAAGTCAGTTTCAGACTTGAAGTGTGTACCTGTGATAGCTTCTGTTGCGAGTTTAGAAAAGCGGTAAGCGTCAACTTCTGGAGTTGCGTGCTCAGTGATGAATGTGTTAGATACGTTGGCAGCTGAAAGCTCTTGGTTTGTTTCGTCTACGTCTGCTTTGTCTACAAAGAACTCAACGTCACGGTCAAAACCGAGAGTGTAAACTTTCTTGTCGTTTGAAACAGTCCCAGCATTGTAGCCCTTAGAGCGTGTGTGTGTCTTATAGCCTGTTACAGAGATCGTAGGTAATTCAAACGATTTAGCGCCCAACCAGTCTACCCGTGGTGTTTCCAAAATGCTTGTAAGGGCACCTTGCATCAATTTCTTTTCAAACGTGCCCTCGTGTTTAGTGATGTAGTTAATTGTCATTGATTATTCTCCTATCAATTTGTTAGTCCTAATGCCTTCATAAAGGCATCTTCTCGATTTGTTTCAGCCGTTGGATTGCCTCCGACTGAGAATGTTGGTTTCTTCTCCTCAGCTTGCTCTGCGTGACCAAATTGAGGATATTTCTGCAATACTTGGCCGATAGCATCCTCAATAGATACCTCATCTGTCACCAAGCGAGCAGATAGAGTGATGACATCGTCAACAGACTCAGCATTTACTCCCAAAGTCAGAGCTGACAGTTTTGCTTCCAGGTTCTTTTTGTCCGACAAAGCAAGTTCTAGCTCTTTCTCTTTAACAGCAAGCGCCTCTGACCGTTTTTCAGCCTCGCTCTTTTGTGAGTCTTTCCACTCTTTGAGTTGTTGAAGTCCTTCTTTAGCACTCTTGAAATTTTCAAACCCTAGGTCTTTGAAGATTTTCTCTTGTGCTTTCTTGGACTCTTTAGCGACAAGACCATTCACTTCTTCCTGAGTGAATGTCTTGATAGATTGCTCTTGAGTTTGTGACTCAACGGTTTCTCCAGCATTTACTGACTGGTCAGTTTGTGTTTGAATGTCTTCCGCCATTCTTAAATTCCTCCTAAAATTAGGTATTATCTTCCGTTCTTTACCGACTGCGGATAAAGTCAAGCAAAAAACCGCATGGGATTCCATACGGTTTATAGTGGTTTATATTGGTTTTCTAGTAGTCTATTCCTACCAGTCAAGATGTCGGATCACCTCCTTATCTGAAAGCAAACCACGACTTTTTACGTGGCTTCTTGAGTTCCTGGATATCTTTCTCAATCTCATCAAATCGGCTGTTAGTAACTTTTACATTTTGTGAACTGATTTTCTCTAATCTATCCACAATGTTCCACAGCTGATTGTTTTGGCTGATTAAGTAATCCACAGCACAATCCAAATTCCTCAATCGATCATATAGCTCACGCTTTTTCTTGATGCGTTTGTTCATTAGTTCTCCTTTCGGGCATAATAAAAACGCCTAGATTGTTCTAAGCGCTAGTTTTAGGTTTTCTCATAGAAAAATATCTCTCTGTAAGCTGTCGCTTATTTAATTCTAACTCGAATGCTTTAGCCTCATCTAATGAAAGCAAGTCAAGCGTAATACTTATGTTCAGTAATTGTTCATCAGTAAACTCTGAAAAATTTATAGGTTTTTCATCCAGATTTAAAGAGTCAACAAAGTTTAGAGCCTCTGATAATTCCATAATATCACTCCTCTCTTAAATTCATTTCTAAGACAATGCCACCTTTGTTTTCTTTCATACTAATTATATCATATTTTGCGTTTCTTGGTATGATAATTTCGGACTCGACGTCATTATCTGTAAAGTATATTTTACTATCCTTTGGAATGTTGATAATTGTTTTAACGCCTCTAGTTTTGAAAAAGTTATATTTGGGGATATAACTGGTTGATGTGTAAGCGGAATTGCTGAAAGTTGCCTCGCCAGAATTTAGCATATCAGTTACACTGTCATATTTTTTTAATAGTTCGGCATTGCTGGTAATTATTGATTTAAAATAACTACCATCATCAAAGCGACTAACTTTTATATTTTTCAGTGTTTTATTTCTTTCAATAACTCTATCAAGCGTTGAGACCACTTTGCTTTCTTCTTTGCTGAGTGGGATGACTCCATTACTTCTGAGAGCTCTATTAATATCAAAACTCCTATTTGTGGCTATATAGCCCATACTGTCAAAGTCTGGAGCATAGATAACCTTACGCTCTGATTTAGTGATTTTCCCACCTACTTTCTTAAATGCAGGTATTTCATCTTCTTTGATGTAGTGATATTCTGACATCTTCTTCCTGAGCTTTACTTCTTTTTGAGCTTGAGAAAATGGATCATCATAGTATTTCTCCCTAGCATAATCACGATGTAGAAACGGATGCTGACTGATATAACCTCTCAGCGCTCCTTGTTGGATCCTAACCTTGCTCTTGTACTTGTCTATGAGCTCCTTATCGCCTAGTTTCTCTGCTACATGCAGATACTCCTTGGATTGTCTGATAGATCGCTCTAGGGCTCTCTGTTTGGCCTGTACGTTTGCGTTTTCTATTGCTTGCTCTGGAGTCAAGTCTCTTAATTCATCAGGCAAATCAGGCTTGTAGTTAGCTCCTGGGATGTATGGTGTCATCTCATGAGTGCAGTTAATCCCTTGACAACCTGCTGGATGTCCGTAACCATAATCAGATAAAGCTAGGATCTTCTCACCTTGTTCAACCCTCGCCTCTCCTAGCGTGACAATTTGGTGCTGCAAAGGTGCGCACATCTCTCTTGCTGTGGCCTTTTTGTGATAGTAAAAGGTGTCTATTCCTAATTCAAGAGCTGGAGCTGTATTAGCCTCACGATAGACACGCCATGCAGTAGATTTAATAATCTGTCTAGCATATGTGTCAGCTCTCCAATTCTTCTCTTGGCTATCTGTAAATCCATAGAAACCTTTTTTAGCCCATTTCATGACTGTATCAGAGATAGCTCTGTCTGATGTGGATAAACCTGTGACAACCTTGGCTACACTCTCCTCGATAATGGATTGATAAACCTTTCTCACGCTCATTGGTAGCGTCGTATTGATGAGGTTGTCAATGTCAAACATAGTCTGATTGACGTAAGCTGACAGGTTAGCTTGTATTAGCGAGTTATCCACAAAGTTACCACCATCCAGTGACTCTAACAGCTGTGTTTTGGTGTCCTTGTAGATTTGATAGCCCTCGTTTTGGATGACGTATCTCAGCTGTTCCTCAGCAATGCCAGAATACTTAGCAATGAGCTTGACATTGTCATTGTTTAGCATGCCCATCTCATTCATCTTTTCGAGTTGCCAAATATAAGGATTATCATCGAGGCTAGTAGACCCACGCTCTTTTAGTCGGTCTATGACCTGGTCGAATAGATCCAGAGATAGCTGATGATAGATATCCGCAACGTTGCTAGCATCAAGCATTAACTGTTCATCATTTAGCTTGATTGGTTTCTTCTTAGCCATACCATACCCACCTCAAAAACCTGCTTGGCGGCTTAATAAACAACTTGGCTGGGTTGAGTGGTGGCAAAATAAACCTAAACAGTTTTTTCATACTACTCTCCATAGGTGGATACATCCTCAAGACTACGCTCAGCGTTTGCTTCGTCTAGTGTGTTGCCGTCTATTTCATTCTTGATTTTTTTGGCTTTTTCAGGGGTTACATTGAGCACTTTTTCAATGGCCATTACATCTGTACCAAATCCAGCGTTAACCACTTTGATCCAATAATCAAGCTCGGCGTTTCTGTCCGTAAAGACTCCATCGTCCAGATTAATGCTGATTTTGTCCATTGTTGGGACGCTGCCTTTGTACAAATCGTAAGCAATAGCAAGCTCAATCATTGAGATGATAAGCTCTTTTAGTGCTTGTTCCACAAGGCTTACAATGCTGTTGCGCATTTGATATGTATCAGAGTTCTCACTTACAATCTCTGTAGCAGTCTTCATGCTCTTGCCGTCAAACGAGAACATGCCAGCAGAAACGCCTATCTGCATCTCAAAGAGTGCCAGACCCTCGTTAATAGCCTTGATATAGTCATCGGAGCGAATGGGTGTGGTTAGGTCTGTAATACCTATACCTTTGTCCATGTCTCCGTTGTCAAGTTGCTCATAAACATTCTGACCAGCTTCAAATTGACGCTTAACGATAACCTTTTCACCTTGTTGGTTATACTCAGGCTTAATCATCTGAGTAGGCACAGCTACACGGCGCTGACCCATCTTGACTTCCCACATAAACTGATCATAAGTCTCGTTGAGGAAGTCGATTGTAGTTTTGGCGTTATCAAAGATAGACAGACCAAGCGGGCTGTTGATATCCTTGTTATTCATTCCTGGAGTCTTGAGATACGTAAACAAAGGACGGCTTAGACCATTAACATTTACCGTCTCCTCTAAGTCCTCGTACAGCGTAGACAGCGGCACTCTAGCACCTACCGTGTCCGGATTATCAGACTTGTAGAGCTCGTTCGTGATCGTGTATCGCTCACCATCTTTCCACTCATGGAACTCAATAAGCGTGTAATACTTTTGTTTCTGTCCCTCTGATTTGATCGTCTTGGTCACAATAGCAGCGCTAGATACATCCTGAGTGTTTGATTGTAGTGGCAGGAAGACAGGCGCTTGTACGAACGATACCCGCACCTTTCCGTTATCAACATATGGGCGCATAGCAAGACCACCAAGAGCCAAACAGCTCTCTAGGTATCGCTCAAAGTTCTTGATAAAACGGTCATTTTGTAGCTGATCCTGAATAAACTTATCTGCATTCTTGTCGTCCAGCTTGATTTCAGCTTGTTCATTAAAAACTAGGCTTGCAATCTTTTTAGCAGCAGTTCGACCTACTGGCAAATGATTATAATCACGCTTTTGCTTTGTGCCGTTGCTGTCCTTGTACTCAATCTGTGGATATCTTCCCGCAAAGTATTTCAGGTTCTCCCTGATACGGTCATACTCTGTTCCAGATACTGCTATTTTTGGGTGGTCTGTGATATTAGCTAGGTTTTGCGTCGTCATCACGTATTTACTCCTCGTAAAAAAATTCTTGATAGTCTGTACTATTCCCATTATTTGCTCCTTAGGCTTTCAAATCTAGCTCTCTAGCGTTGTCCAGGACAAAGTACTTGAACTCGTCCACCGTGTGATCGTCCTCCTTGATGACTTTGGGGTCATCAGTGTTGAGTGACTTGTCATCATAACGGTACATCTTATGTTCCTCAACAAAAATTTTGTTAGCTGGTATGTCGAGGTAGTAGAAGCGTCCCTCTGCTAGTAAGCTGATTACCATGTCAATCATGGTCTGGTTTTTCTTTTTGGCCACAGGGCGCCATCTTTCTCCGTAGTCCTTAAAGTATTGATTTCTCAATGCGCCCTCAGCGCTGTCAATGGTCATCTTGAGCTTTGGCACCCTGTAAGTCTTCATGACCTCATCGATAAAGTCATGGATCATCACAGTGAGCTCGCTAGGTGCCTTTTTGACAGTCTTGCCAGCTGGACTATAGTAGAACGTATCAAGTAAGATAACATTACCCTTGGCAGTAAGACCATAAGCTCCACAAGCCGTCGCTGATTGCTGGTGTCCTGTATCCAAGGCAAATGATATACCGATAAGTCTATCATCTTCAGGGAGGCTCTGTAGTGGCTTAAAGTAGTTCATGTTGTACACATGATTACCAAGGCCGATTACCTCGCCTAAATACATCCAGCGGTAATAGTCTGGGTCGGTCTCTTTGTACCGCTCTATCTTCTCGATCATTTGCTTAGACAAAAAACCTAGCTTATCATCCAAATAGGTGCTGTGATGTATCAAGTATGTTGGATCACTTGCTTTCTCAGCCACCCATCCATTTATCCAATCATAGGGATTTCGTGGTGGGTTATAAGTGAAATAGACCTTGACCTGTTTACCATTAGGCAACTCTTGACGGATAAAGGTATCTTCTACGATATCTATATCCTCACGGCCAGCAAACTCTGCTAACTCCTCAAACCATACAGACATTACATAGCCTTTGGCTATCTTTTGGGATTTGAGTTTCATAGGGTCATCTACACCATAGAAATAAAAAGCGGTTCCTGTTTGTTTGTGAGTTATCTGTAGGGGAGATTTCCCAAATTTGAACTGATTAGCTAGCCCCATCTCATAGATGGCCCACCTTATCTGCTCATATACTGACATCCTCAGGTACTTTCCGACCTTGCGCAAAACTACCACATTGCCCATAGGATCATTTATGAAGTCATTTACAAGGTCAATAGAGACCACAGATGACTTGGTTGATGCACGTCCACCCTTGAGCACTACATGGCTCTTGAGAGTGTAGAGCACTTCATCAAATACTGGGTTAATCAGTTTGGCTAGGTTCAGTATTGCCATTGTACTCACTCCTATCAAATGTAAATCCAGTAATGACTGTGTCATCCTCATCATTAGAACCAAGCTGAGCCTTGAGGTTATCAATTCTCAAGCGTTGCTCCTCTGTGACCAGTGGTGACCGTGTCAGTTCATCATAGGTCTTAATCATGCCTTTAAGCTCTGACTGTGCCCTTGCTATTGCAGCTAGAGCCTTTCCTTGCTTATCCCAAGCCGTGTGATGTTCGTATCCCACACCAGCCTTACCCTCGCTTGTGACAAAGGTATTGCTGTCCTCGACATCTTGGACAAATAAAATACGCTGAGCATGCAATAGATTAGCGTAGGTCAGCGTGATATTTTCCCAGAGTATATCTATAGGTTGCTTGTCTGATAGCTCTTGAGCTATCTCATACACCTCCTGTGGCAGATACTTAGCAAACAAGCCATGTTTGAGGGCGTTAGTATTTCCCTTAGGAGCTCCGTGTCCTAAAGCGTTCTTACTGCCCTTTGGAGCACCCCTTGGATTTTTGGAGCGTTCCGTATTTTTCTTTTGGAACGTTCCTTTTATTTTAGGATCCCATTTGTCTTTACTTTTCCAACCTCGGACAGTGCCAGCTGAAACACCCAAACGCTCAGCAATCTCAACCAGTTCAATGTTTCCGTTGTTCTCTGAATAGATTTCAAATGCTTTGTCTCGGTTGGGGTCTCTTGCTCTACCCAAGCCTAAACCTCCTGCTATTTATTTGTTTTGAAATATAAAAAAGCCACTCATTGAGTGACTGTATGCGGTAAGTGGGTGCCTCCCCCACCAGAGCCTTATATAGCGCTACTTTATCTCTGTCCTACAGGTTAATCAGCCTAAATCTAATTACCGCCCTGTACCCCTATTGTGATAGCTACTCACAGAGATACAATGGGAATAACTGGAGTTGAACCAGTGACTTTCGGTGCTTCAAACCGACGCTCTACCAACTGAGCTATATTCCCTAAGCCCCCTCAACCACCAACAAGGGGCACTATCTTAACTAACGACATCTTGGATAGTTTGTTTATCACTGGACGGCTTTCAATGTCGTTTTTAGTCCGTCCCTTTGGCTGTCATGCAGCGGTGGAAACTTAGTAAGGTTTTTCCTTAATTCTTGATACTACCATTCTAACAGATTATGAGTGCAGTGCACACCAAGATTACCCAGACTTATCCAACGTTTTTCAGAACGTTCCAAATTATTCCAAATGTTCTAAAATTATACTCAGTTCTTCAATAGCCATCTTACGCATGCTGTAGTATGAGCTCTTGCTGATAGCTAGCTTGTCACAGATGTCATCTACATACAGCTTAGTAATGTAAGTCATTCTAAGGACTGACCTATGCTTTGGATTTTTTAGCTTGTTGATGAGTCTACCAAGTTCAAGTTTCCTGTCAATAACTTCCTTGGTATCCTGCTCTATCGCCTCTTTCATAACGATAAGCTGAGTATAGACATCATCAACTTTTTTAGCTTGACCACCTTTGATCTTGTCTGCTGTCCACTTGGGGCTTGAGAGCAAACCCGCCTCAAGCTCATTGATTTCATCTATACGGCTTTGAATGTCCATATCAAGATTTTGTAGCTCATTCAAGAGCTCTTTAGCCTTGTTCACTCTCCGTCTCCTTTGTGGTATAATAGTCATATCGCAAAGACTATTAGCTGAGGCAGAGAGTGCCTTGGCTTTTTTGTTTTACCAGGTAATATGTATCTTCAAAAAACATCTATTTTCTTTCTCTCCCTTGAAAATCAAGCGCACCAAGGGCTAATGGTCTGCCTGATTGTTTTTGAATTACCATGATTTTTGTATTTTTTTGATTTATGAATTAAGAGAGACATCTCCTTTCTCTTTATTTAGCCCTTTTAACCCCTCGGCTGGTAATGCTCCAGCGACTTTCCACGGCCCCGCTTCGGCAAGGGGGGGTGGCGTACGGTCAGACGCCTAGTAATGATGATAGAAACATTTAGAAAGAAAACTCCTTTTTTTATTTTATTGTTTGACCGTAAGAGTGCGAGTGTTAAGGGAAAACCAAAGTTTAATTATTGATTTCCTCGCACTGTATGACCCACTAACCGATTAAAGTTAGTAGGCCTTGTCTTTCTGCCACCTCCTTAATATCTACTACCATGTTCTATCATCAACAAACAATGTTTTACAATCTAAACATAGGAATACACTAACTGCTTTCTGTAAGCCAGTGGTATTGTCAATATGATTCCAATCAGTGTGATGGTGCGTTGTAGATGTTGAATAACAGTTAGGACAAGTTAGCTGGTTCATTCTTCCACCTCCTCGACCTCCACACCCTCGCAATCGAACACCCATCCAAAGTTGGCTTGTTCAAGATAGTCTTTTGTGAAATCCGTTTTAAAACCATGCTGAAAATGAAATCCTGTATTGTCATTGCATAAGTATTGGCCAGTGCCCTTTAACTTTACTTTAACTAACTTCTTTTTATCGACTGTGTAGCCATCGAGCCATGCACGGGCAAAGAGTTCCATGTTGTCATCTTCTCTAAACCAATAATCCAGTTTTTTTTGGTTTGAAGAAATGCCTTCCATTGCACCGAATAAATGGAAATCATCATTTTTACATTCTTCGATCCAATCCGCTACAAAGTGCGGTACTACTGGTTTATTCAACTCTTGCCGATTATCATCCAACAGAATACAATTTTTATTAACTTCAAATTCTAGTGACACTTCATTACTTTCTGCAATTTCTGTGATCGTCAGTACAGGTTTTACGAATGTTGTATTTTTTAAATACTTATCCAATGCACTACTAATGTGTTCAATCAGCTCTCGTTTATTCATTCATCTATGCTCCTGTCTTGATGTTTTTACCAGGTTATGTGTATCTTCTTATTAGAGACATATTCCTGTCCTGTGAATATGTTTTTAGAATAAGTTAATTGATACCCGACTGAAAAGCCGTCTCCAAGTCGCTCTCTTAACATTTCTAATGTTCTTTCGTCGCATAATCTACGTTGTAGATATTCGCTCTTGACTGACATCGCATTGATTAGGTGTCCTGTATATCCTTTTTGTGCAGACACTTTGATTTTATGCTCAAGGTCGTACTCTTTAAAGTAGCGCTCAAACCACTTAGCGTGGCTTTCTGAGCTAAGCTGTTGTACTTCATCAAACAATGTCATTTTAACCCCAATCTATTATTGTCTAACATGTAGCCCTCTATGGTAATTTCCTCAGGTTTATCGGTCCAATTATTCATGATTTCAACTTGATAGGTGATAGAGGTAATAATATAGGCTTTACCTCTCCTATCCTTAACTGTCGTGATAGTGACCTGCTCTTTTTTTTGCCATTTCAGACTCTCATCATAAGCCTTAGAGAAAGCCCTGGTAAACATCTTTTTACGTTGTCGCTTGTTCATTGGTTGCCTCCTACGCTTTCACTACTGGGAAATGAATGTCACCAATCACTAGAGAGCCTACGCTGTAATAATAGCCATTATGCTCTGCTTTACAGTTGGCAATAGCTACAGGGTTCTGATTGTGGAAGATAGTTACTTTGTTTTTATAACCTATTCCCCAGTGGTCAGTGATTTCTTTAGGGTTGCCAATTTTAACATCAGTAATCACAGCGTCAAGCGATACATCTTGGAACTCCCCACCCGCTGAGGCACAGCAATCACTTTCAGACATTTCAATAGTGACCTTTGTGCCATCTTCAAGTAACAGAGAGTCTTTGTCCCATTTCACGATACGCTTGTAGAGTAACAACTCTTTAAGTTCTTCCAATGAGCCATATCTTGCATTTTCCCAATCGGGCTCGTAGTAGTTTGGTAGCTTAATAGTTTCTGTCATCTTAATTACCTCTTTTCTTCAAATATTCTGGAATTTCATCGCCAACTTTTAGGCTCTCATACTGATCCTTAGTCACTAGAAACTTACCATAAGCCCCTGCTGTGACCGTGTATCGCCCCTCTATGATTTCCTTGTCTGTGATTTGCCCTGCCATCATACCGCCAGCGTTGTCCACAACGTGGATGGTTATGGGCTGTTTTTTAGGCTGAGGATTGACTGGCGCTACGTTCCCAAGTACTGCACCGACGACAAAGCACATCATGCCTAAGATTGTGGTAAAAATCAGTTCTTTTGTTTCGTCACTCATCATGGTCCTCCATATTTGCGATCACTGCTAATACAATGACACAGCTGATAAAAAATATTAGTATCATTCCCATTTTTGTGTCTCCTATTTGTTGATTTTTTCGATTTCTACCTCAATTCTAGGATTGAGGCTGTAAAACTTGCCAACGTCATGCAAGGCTATCTGACCATCGTCCTTAAAGACGACCCCTGACATACTGTCATATAGAGCTTTCTCATAGTTGTCAATGTCAGGCTTTTTGTCTACTGGAATGATTTCATCCAGGAGGGCCTGTTGGTTCTTCTTAATCTTGGAAATATACTGAGGAGGCTTGATGTAAAATCTAAGCTTTGCCCTCAAAGCTCCCTCAAGAATAGGCTGGCCCATGTACTGATTAGCAATGAGCAGCTGGCAATGATTGCGCCAGACTTTCATGCCCTTATCTTCGTAAGTCGTGGTAAAACTCCCACGTCTTGCAAACCTTGGCCGTGATTGAGGCTTAGGCTCAATGTTCAGGGTTAATTTCATCCTAACTAAGCTCCCCTCTCAATCCACAGAGGTCAAATAGATTTCGCTTGTTGTTCTCAATGAACTCAAAGAACTTCTGAAGCTCGGCCAAGTGGCGTTTCTCCCTCTTGACTCCAAGGCTCGTATGATACTCTGTCGGCGTTTTCGGTGTTACCCTGATGTCTAGCCAATAGAGTGGCTCAAATACGTCGCCATTTTCATCTAAAGATGGCTCTGCGTCCTGGTTTCTAAAAACCATCTGCATATCATATTCAATCTTGTTTGTAATCGTGATATTTTTATCCACGATTTCGAGTGTGATTGTTGTTCCTGGGATGTCGATTTTATTTAGCATGTTATTTCTCCTGTAAAAATTTATTGTAAACCTTGGTAAAAATCTCTATTACCAAGGTTTGCGGTATATTTGACCGCTCATTATAGGACTTAGAAAAATGTTTCCACTCTACATCTTGCTTGATGATGTCATTTTTCAGTCCCAAATCAAGATTACTAGCAAACTTTGTGGGTTTCTGCAAAGGGTAGTCATAATTGTTGTAGCGTGTGAGATTGAGATGTGGGAGTTTGAAATCCATGACATCCTCAATATATTTCCACAAGCGCCCACTTGCCGGGTTCTCTATGATGAAATATTTAGGGTTATACCGCTTGATGATCTCAATGGTATTGAAAGCACAAAGCTCCCCATTGACTCTTTTCATAAATTGACGATCATACTGATAATTTATATAGGCTTTCTCGTAGTCAGAGGCGTTCCTAATCGTAAACATGCTAGGCTCCCTTTGTGGAGCAAAGAGGCTATCTGAGAGGTCTTCTTGTTTCCAGCAAGCGTTACCCTCGCACATAGCACTAGCATTACTCCAGCTTTCACATGGTGGGCTAGCTATTATCAAATCAGGTTTTGGCAACTTGTCTAGTTTGTCAAAAAGTGTGTTGTCTCCAAACAAGCGCCCGTAGTCAGCAAGGTTCAAATTTATAAAATGATCGTTCTTGTTTTCTATGTCTATTCCGATTGGATAGATGTCAATGTTCGCCCCCCCCGAACCATTCAGAGCTTTCACGCCTTTTGTGTAGCTACCGTTCCCACTATCGAATAACGCCCAGACAGTCATTTTTCTATCTGTCATCGATACCCCCTAAAATGGTAAATCATCATCTGACAAATCAAGCGGATTAGCACCTCCAAATGGCGAATTATATCCGTTCGATGGGTTGCTATTTTGGTTGTTTTGATTGTTGTTGCGTTTTTCCAACAAAGTCACGGTTTCGGCGATCACCTCGGTAACATAGCGACGCTCTCCGTTTTTCTCGTAACTCCGAACTTGTAAGCGTCCTGTGATCCCAATAAGAGCACCTTTGCTACAATACTGAGCGATGATGTCAGCCGTACCACGCCAAGCTTGAAAGTTGATAAAATCAGCCTCACGCTCTCCATTCTGGTTCTTGAAGTTGCGATTTACTGCCAGCGTTCCCTGCAAACTAGATACGCCGTTGGGTGTTTTGCGTAGATCAGGAGCTGCTGTTAATCTTCCAACCAGCACTACATTGTTAATCATCTGATTTGTCCTTTCCAGCGCTACGTTCTCCTAACAGGTATCCCAAGAGTAACCATACTACTGCCATTCCAATTTCCTTAAACAACATCATTTTTTTCCTCCTTATTTGGATTTTTCCACCATTCGACCAGTTCGCTATTATGGGCAATCAGGTACTCGTCAAAGTCTTCAAATTGACGGATGGCCCATTTTAAGCGCTGGGTGTCTTCGCCACGCCGTGAGCAATACCCACTCACTTTAAAAATTGGGGTAATATCGCTCGCACTGCTACGGCTTAGATCGTCAATATTCAGAGTTTCATAAGTCTTCATCTCAAGATCCAGGATAAACTCATCACCGAGATTGTGGATGACTTGCAATCTCTTGCCGTCAGAGTAGAGGGCTATGCTGCTTGAAATTTTTCTAATTTCCATGTCTACCACCCGTTCTGTTCGTTTAGCTCAGCTTGAGTCAATGGCTCAATACGTTGATAACCGCTGACCTGGTAATTTGTCTTATGTTCAAATCCTGCTTGAGCGAGTGCTGTCTTAAAATGATCCTTTTCGTTTGTGCTTGTAAAATACACTTCAAGGGTCATTTTTTGAGTGTACCGTTTCGGCTCGTTTTCAGCCTCTCTCAGCTCGTTTTGAGTGTTCTGGGGGATTTGCCCGCCGTCCAAGATTTCGCCTGTTTCTGGGTCAAAATTGGCGGTCTCTGTCGATTTTGGAGCTTGCTCCTCTTCTTTAGCCTCTTGAGATGCTCGAAGTCGCTCAGCTTGTTCTTGAGCTAGTCGCATTTCTGCTTTTTGTTTTTCGAAAACATAGTCAGACTTGATTTGTTCAAGCACCTCTACAAGAGTAAGGTCCCGTAGCATGCGGATGTATGGTTGATCAGTCATACCGTACTCCGCACATTGTCCTGAGATGGTTGCTTTTGCTTTCTCTAGCTGTTGTTGGCTCTGGTACTCAAATGTAACCATGTCATCAAGTGATTTCATTGTGGTTTTCTTGAGCGTCACGCCATCTGCCATAAAGTCGCTGGCCTTGATGTATTCTGTAGCCTTTTCGTCGAAGATCCGAGGGTCTAGCATATACTCAGCCGATTTATTAGCTAAGTAGCTCTTGACTGTATCCAAGCGGACAGCTTTTTGATGATCTTCAAATTCCTTGACATCATTTGCAATCTTGTTAATGACATCGTCCATAGGCTCGCTGGTGTCCTTGATGTACTTATCAAATTCATCAGCCGACTGAGACAGTTCACGCTTGATCTTGATGCGCTCATCGGAGATCTGCTTTTTCAATTTCCGCAAGTCCGCTAATACCTGCTTGTCATCTTTGATGGTTGCAGCAGTCACAGTATAATCCTTATATTTGGCCACTACCTCGCTGATATTTTGCTCAAACTTCTCACGGTCAATGATCTCAACCTGTGCCTGTGTTACTTTTACTTGTAATTCTTGCATGTTGTCCTCCTAGTATTCAAGCTCACCGTCTAGTAGCTCGCCCTGTACTGGTTCCTCGACGGGGTCAGGGGCTTCATCTGCTGTGTAGGCTGTCTCATTCAGCTTGCCTTGTTCAGCTAACTTAGCTTGTTGTGCTTTAGCCTCGTTGAGTCTACGCTCTAAGATTTCCTCACGGCTTTCTTGTGGTTGTGGGGTGACATCTTTAGGCTCTCGTAGTTCGTCCGCCTCATAAAGCCCACCTAGTTCATTTGGGAAAGCGTTTCTCAAGGCTGTTACTAGTGCTACTTTGTGTATCATGACAGCTGGTTTTTCGTCCCATGTGTTAGGCTTGTTTTCTTTGCCATATTGGTTGATTTTTCCCTCTTTTCTGATTTTGGAATTGTCATATTCAGAAAATGTCACTTCTGCTTTTGTTGGATGTGTACGGTCTTTTCGGTAGACTACCGCCCAAGCCCCAAGAATTTCTGCGCCTCGTGGCAAAAAAGCACCCTCAGACCGTTGGATTTCTCCGTCTTTTTCATAGATAATGCCTGAGTCCATGCCGTCAAATTGAGGGTGAGCATCAGCTTTTTTCTGAAATGCTTTTAGGGCTACGACAATTTGAGCTGGTTGATTGCCGTATTTGATAAAATAAATCTCTTTGGTGAACGGGTTTAGGTTTTGAACCCGTGCCTGAGCGATAAAATAAGCAAGTTCCTCATCACTGGCTTTTCCTTGTGGGTCAAGATACTTTCTGACAATCCCACTGGTCAAAGTCTGTGGGTTTTCTAAAAAGTTCTTTTCCGCCGTTTGAATGTCGTTAGTCATCTTCTTCTCCTTTTGGTCTGTTTCATGTTCCAAATCTCACGTTTCAGCCGTTTGTTTTCCTGGCTAAGTGAGATAATCTTGTCTTGTTGCTCGTTGACGATTTCGCCCATCTCATAACAGAGTCCCTGGTATCGTTTACGCCAATAAGCGTCATTTTCGTAGCATTGCACTTCCATAGGCTACTCATCTCCTACATAAATCCATTGACCGCCTCTGAATATCCATTCATCAGGGTCACGCTCCTCACGTTCCAGAGGAGTCTGCAAGTAGTCACGATCATAGTCAAAGGTTCCAAATAGTCCTCTGTCCATGTGAGCCTCCTTAGTTATTCATGTTCTCATATACATCAATGAGACGCTGTTGGACTGCCACTCTATCAGCGTAGTGCTTGCATTCGTATCCTAAGCGGATATTATCTTCTGAGAGTTCTCGCATGATTGCATTTTGTTTGCGAATGACTTCTTGTAGCTCTCGTACCTGAGCTTGTAGTGTGCGGATATCAATCAAACTGCCACTGTGCTGTACTGGTTCATCTTCGTTTTCATTGAAATAGTCCAAATTTAATAGTTTTTTGATTTTTTCTAACATTATTCGTCTCCCTCTTCGTCGTCTTCGCTAGCTAGATTTGAGTTGATAGCTTGTTTTGATGTTTTGCCGTCTAGTACGTCCTGGATAGCATGCGATACGTTGTGTATCGTTTCCAATGTATTTTCTAGTATCGCTGTCTCAATCCCTTTAGATCCAATGATTGCTAGCGTTAGCATCCCAGTCATTGCGATACCGTGTAGATCTTTTTGTAACTCTTGGATGCGTTCAATGGTTTTGATGTTTTCGTTTGAAGTCATTTTTTTGTCTCTTTTCTTTTTTTATTTATAAGTACTAGTTTGTTGTCGGTTAGTACTTGTTATTAAGTTAGTGCCGTAGGCTTAGATTGTTGTATAGTTAGTACTTGTTATATAGTTAGTACTTATTAGGGGGCAGTTTTTAACATGGCAATTTTTAACATGGCAATTTTTAACATGGCAATTTTTAACATGGCAAAATCTTCCAAGTGTAAAATAACCCTATCTAAATACCTGTGGATAACTCATCTGTTAGCTTACTTTTTAAGTACGTTTTGTAATTCTCTGTCATTGGACTGTCTGAGAAGAACCTTTTAAACTCTGTTCCGTTTCCTCTTCCGTGACTAATCCTCACAGATAACAAGTACCCACATTGTTCTAGTATCTTAAAATGCCTATCTACTGTCCGTCTGCTGATGTTTAATCGTCTTGCGATTTCCTCAGGATATACAACCCAGTCGGGCTTATTAGTCAGAATTACTGTTAATATCCCGATTGTTGCTGGCTCAAGCCTACTGTCCTGTGTAAATGCGTTATTTAACGCTGTGTAGTTTTCTTGAGTGTTTCTGATTATATATTGCATACCCCATATTTAAGCCCCTTTCACGTCCGTTTGTGCATTCCTCGGATGATGTCATAGTAAGAATGACCAGCAGGAATTACATATCCTGTAAGGTCGTCTAACTGTGATCCATCCGCCATGACATTTGAGATGCGTGGCTCCCATTTCTTTTTTACTGATTTCATGATATAATTACCTCGTAAAGTATTTTTCTTAGTCCCTCAATGGAATTGCCGTTCCTTGAGGGCTTTTTGTTTTAACCTGGTAGCAATTCCTGGTTAAGAAATTTATTGATGAAGTACTGCTGGCCCTTGCCAGTTACAAGTGGCGTTTTGCTCACTGTGATGTGGCCGTCAGCGTGCGTGATACTTGTTTCTTTAACCCGAATAAGCCCCATCTCTACACTCTTCTGTGTTGGCATGTTCCAATCACGTCCGTTGCGTTTAATTAGATATCCATGAGCTCGTAACCAGCTAAACAAGCGAGTTGCTCCAATATCTACCCCATTTTGCTTGAGTAGCTTGGCAAGCTCTCCGACCAATATAGATGTGTGACTAGCACTGACTGCCTCTGCAAATAGCACCTTGGGTCTATCAGCTTCTATCTGGGCCTCTAGCTTGTGGACCTTCTGATCAGCCATAAGCAAGGCTCTTGCCATGATTTTCTCAGGGCTATTGAAGTCTTTTTCAACTTGGATAAAGTATTGTCGGACTTGCTTGCCTCGTTCTGTTCGCTGGATCATAGCAATTTCTTTTGCCATGTCTAGCTTGATAATGTGGTCTACTTTATTGTGACCTCCTCGACCTGTTTGCTGCTCATTTTTGAGAAGCAAAAAATCTTGATTTTCTGCAAAGCCATAGTCAATCATTCGATTGAACCAGTCGGCATATTTCGTTTTGACTTCCAGCGCCTCATGTAACTGTCTACCAGATACTACAGGCTCGTGGTTGTCATTGAGTGTAACATTGATGAGTTCGTTCATGTGATCTCCTTTCTAAGTTGTCGTTTTCGCAACTTTTAGAGTAAAAAAATACTACTAGAAATCTTCCATCTTGACACCTAGTAGTTCTGCTAACTTGCTTGCTTCTGAGAATGTAAAATCTCTACCACGGTATCGGTTAAGTTTCATGCTTAACGTTGACTTATCCATATCTAATTTTTCAGCAATATCTTTCTGCTTCAACCCTTTTGAAACTATAATTCCTTTTAAATTATGATATGGTTTATCTAGCACTAAAGCACCTCCCATGTAACCCCTCCTTTCTAAGTTGTCGTTTTCGCAACTTTGTTTTATGAGTCTAGTATACACTGTATTTTTTTCGTTGTCAACAACTTTTTTTATTTTTTTCCAAAAAATTTGCGATAACGCAACTTTTATGGTATTATCTTAGTAGATAAGGAGTAATGATCATGATAGGAAATAGAATAAAAGAGCTTAGAAAAAATAACGGCCTAACTCTTGAAGAGTTGGCTGATGCGTTAAATAAGAATTACCCTGATACTATCAACTTCAATAAGGGAAAAATTTCTAAATGGGAAAATAACAAAGAAGAGCCTAGACTTTCATCTGTTAAAATCCTTGCTGATTTCTTTGATGTGCCATTAGATTATTTTAACGGTATTGATTTAGCTCAGGCTGAAATATTACCCATCTACAGCAAACTCTCAAGAGATAGACAAGAAAAAGTTTTGTATTTTGCTAAAGAGCAACTTGAGGAGCAAGAGGCTTCCGTTGTTCCCTCTATTTTTGAGAAATCTCAAGATGACAATTACATCACTGACTACGTAGAGGGGTTAGTAGCTGCTGGTCATGGTACTTTCCAAGAAGACAATTTACACATGGAAGTTAAACTCAGAGCCGATGATGTCCCTGAAAAATATGATACTATAGCTAAGGTTGCTGGTGACTCAATGGAACCACTTATAGAAGATAACGATCTATTATTTATTAATATTACTAGTCAGGTAGACATCAATGACATTGGTATCTTCCAGGTAAATGGCAAAAACTTTGTTAAAAAACTTAAAAGAGATTACGATGGTTCCTGGTACTTACAAAGCCTTAATAATAGCTATGAGGAAATCTATCTAACAGAGAATGACGACATCCGAACAATCGGAGAAGTAGTTGAAATTTACAAAAATTAAAAAGATGTGCAATTACTGAACCACACTAAAAGCTGGGAGGTATTTTTATGAAAAAGGTTAAAGTTTTTATAGCAGGATTTTTAGCGTTGGCTGCACTCGGTTTTGTTTTACAGGCTTTAGGATTAGCACCTAAAACCAAAGCTCCTGAGGCTCCGAAAGTGGCAGCCAAGAGCTCGACAACTAACGAGGTAAAAGAGAAACCATCAGAAAAATCATCAGAGACATCCGAGGCTACTACCGAGGCTAGTTCTGAAAGTGATGACAAGTTGCCGAAAATCTCAGCTGATCAGATGGCTAGTTTTATTGATTACTTTAAGCAGGATCTGACGGACAAAGGTGTAGATATTTCTTCTTACACATTCCACAGCAAGGATACCATCCTCTACGTGAATGTGCCTAATGACTACAAATACTACTCTAAAACTGATTTACAAGCCTTTGCGGATGGATTGCAAGCAAAAGAGCATGAAGCCTTTAACGTTTGGGCTGGCATCAATGGGGTTGATTTTAAATCATACCCGATGATACACATCAAAACAGATGATGGTAACTCTCTTGTTTCCCAGAAGATGAACGGGAAAATGGAAGTGAAAGTGAAATAAAAAAAGCCCCACGCTCAAATTTTGGTCGAGGAGAGCGTGAGGCGTGATGTATAGTAAACGGCATTAAAAAGCCCGTTTTACTATACCCATTTTATCAAAAAGGGGGTATAAAAGCAATGATATCAACAAATAAGGTAGCTATCTATGTCAGGGTATCGACAACAAACCAGGCTGAGGAAGGCTACTCTATTGACGAGCAAAAAGACAAACTAACAAGCTACTGCGATATTAAAGACTGGAGTATTTACAAGATCTACACTGACGGAGGTTTCTCAGGATCCAACACGGAGAGGCCAGCGCTTGAACAACTTATCAGAGATGCTGAGAGCAAGCTGTTTGACACAGTGCTGGTCTATAAACTGGACCGCTTGAGCCGTAGTCAGAAAGATACGCTATTTCTGATCGAGGACATTTTTGTCAAAAATGGGATAGAGTTTTTAAGCCTGCAAGAGAATTTTGACACCTCTACCCCTTTTGGTAAGGCTATGATAGGACTGTTGAGTGTGTTCGCCCAGCTTGAGAGGGAGCAAATCAAGGAACGGATGCAGTTAGGCAAGTTGGGCCGTGCTAAGTCTGGTAAGTCTATGATGTGGGGCAGAACTTCCTATGGTTATGATTACAAAAAAGAAACAGGTTCCCTGATTATAAACCCAGCACAGTCGCTAGTGGTTAAGTACATTTTTGAACGATATCTGGCAGGTAGGTCTATTACTAAATTAAGGGATGACTTAAACGAGAAGTACCCAAAAGAAATTAGCTGGAATTATAGAGCTGTCAGAGGTATCCTGTCAAATCCTGTCTACTGTGGATATAATCAGTACAAGGGCCAGCTATTTCTTGGAGATCATGAGTCCATCATCTCAGAAGACGTGTACAAGAGGACGCAAGAGGAGCTAAAAATCAGACAGAGGATTGCTGCAGAAAAGACAAACCCCAGACCATTTCAGGCTAAGTATATGCTGTCAGGGCTTGCACAATGCGGGTATTGTCACGCACCTCTCAAGCTAATAATGGGCGGTATCCGCAAAGATGGCACTAGATTTATTAGATACGAATGCTACCAGAGACATCCAAGGAAGACGGCTGGGGTCACTGTCTACAATAATAATCAAAAATGCCACTCTGGAGCTTATGACAAGGACGAATTAGAGAAATATATCATTACAGAGATAAGCAAGCTACAGCATGACCAGAGCTACATTGAACAACTATTTAGCACCCAATCAAGCACTATAGACCGTGTTAGCTATCAGAAACAAATTGAGGATCTGACTAGGAAAATAAGCAGGCTAAACGACTTGTATATTGATGACCGCATCACCTTGGATGAGCTACAAAAAAGGTCATCAGAATTCATGACGATGAGGATGGCACTTGAAGAAGAACTAAAAAATGACCCAGAAATAAAAGGTCAGGAACGAAGAAATGATATAAAACAGATACTAGACTGTGAGGATATCGCAAGCATTGATTATGATAACCAAAAGACCATTGCTAGGGCCTTGATTGATAAGGTGCAAGTGACATCTGAGAAAATTGTCATAAATTGGAGAATATAAAGAATTTTACTATCCTTCATTTCAATCAGAGTAAAAGCTTTTACCTTGAGTGTGCGCAATGATTTCATAAAGGAACCTCCAAATTTTCATAAATAGGCAGCAACATGGCTGCATAGAGCAAAACAATCATAAGAGCAACAAAGACAAAGACCAGTGGTTGGACGACATTCATGGCCTTGTTCAAACGATGGAAAAAGCCTGCCCAGGTCTTGTCTGCATAGATTTCCAACTCACTACCGAGCTTGGACTTGGCCTCCCCATATTCAATCATGAGGGCCAGCTCTCGTTTAAAGAAAGGATAAGTCTGAATATGGTCAGAAAAAGACCTGCCACGAGCCAATGCCCGTTCTAAATCCTGTCCAATCTCTCGAAAGAGACGGGAACGTTGCCCCTGCATCACAGGAAAAATTTGATTCAGCTCCAACCCTTGGGCAATCATACTTCCCCATTCTCGAGCATAAAAAGCTGTCAGATAATCCTGTAGGAAGGGGCGAAGAAAAGGAAGTCTAGCCAAAGATGAAACCAGGGCCAGCCGCTTGGCACGACGGCCTAGGAAAAGGAGCATCAAAACTCCAATCGTCAACACCACACTCCCTAACAAAACATACTGGGGAAAAACACTGATCAGTCGTGTCGCCCCATTTTGACTCTCCAACTGAGGCAAGAGATAATTTTTCAGCCCCAGCATAATCAAGATCAAAAATCCCAACAAGAGCACGGGATAGGTCGCCACCTCAACTAGTTTCTTTCGAACCTGGGTCAGATTTTCCAAGTAGCTACGGATTTTTTCCAAACTTAAGGTAACATTTCCATGCTGCTCTGCCAGTGCCAATTGAGTCGTTACCTGATCGGAGAAACCTAGATCAGAGAGAATGGCTGACAGGGGCTTCCCGTTGGCAAGTCCAGCTTGCATTCTTTCAACAAAATTGGCTTCTACCAATTGACTGCGCCGAAGAAAGTCGATGACCTCTGATAGATGAAAGCCACTACTGTAGAGATTGTGAAAGAGCTCAATGACATGTTCTTGCTTAGCAATCGATAATTTTTTCGGCTTGCGCCTGATCCAGCTCAATATGTCCCGCTTCATAAAGCGCGTCCATTTGCTGGTTCCACTTTTGACTGGAGTGGTTTTGGTAATCTTGGATGGCAAAGTCAGTGACACCTCCTCCCTTTATCAAACGCTGGTAACATATCCCTTGAAGGACAATCCGTAACTCCTCCTCACTCACCCCCAACTCCAATAGGCGTTCATAAACCCCAGGAATGCTCTTGGCATGGATGGTGGAAAAGACTGTCACACCTGTCAGACTAGCCCGAATAACTGCGCGAGCTGTCTCCGTGTCACGGATTTCTCCGATGAGGAGGAGATCTGGGCGATGACGCAGAGACAGTTTAATCAAGCTATCATAGGTCATGCCAATCGCTTCATTGAGTTGCAGTTGCAGCATCTCTTCTTGCTTAATTTCTACCGGATCTTCAATCGACATGACTTGTTGCCCCGAAAATTTCTTCTTGGCTAGGGCATGCATCAGTGTCGTCTTCCCCGATCCGACTGGACCTGCAAATAAGTAGAGCCCCCGCTTACTCACCTTCTCTTCTAGCTCTTGAAGTTGGTCGAACCAGAAACGGAGCTCCCGGTCCTCATTGTGGAGCAGGCGAATGACCAAACTCTCATATCCCCTATAGTCTCCCACAGTAGACAAACGTAAGGACAAGACCTTATCCCCTAGAGAATAGTCACAGGAGCCCAATTGACTCCGGCGCCTTTCCCCCACATTCATCCCTGCCATAAACTTAAAATGGCTGACGACCGCTACCATTTGTTCTTGCTGATAGGTCTCGATAAAGCGTCGCTCATCCCCTACCCTTAGAAAGAGCTGATAGTCTGACGATCGAGGAACAAAATAAATATCCTGAGCTTCGGCATTCGATGCCATTCGAATTATAGATTGTGCAATTTCTTGAACCATATTTCCTCCTTTCACTATATAATTCGCAAATAATTGGCCAACTAGCGCTGAATTTAGAAAAAAGAGCAAAAAAAAAGAAACTCAACTGCATATTGAATTTCTCTTCCTATAGATTATTGCTCTCGTAGTCTAGCTTACAAGAGCGATGAGCCGTGTGGGCATTCTCTTTTTCGTAGCCTGGGCGGCGCTTGCTTCTCGGTATCTTCTGATCGTTTTCTAATAAGGCGACTGAATGATATTGTTGCACATATTCCGCACATTCTTCACACCAGCGCTGATCCTCAGGATCCCAAAAAATCGTCATTAAATCACTTCTACTTTTAAATAATGGAGATTGCTCTCTTAAAAGTAACCATTGGCGTTTGTAGTATTTTAGGGCTTCATAATAGTCATCAAAACTCTGACTAGTGACAATGTCCTTCTCCCAATCTTCTAAAAACCACCAGGGTTCGTAATCCCCATACATTTCAATTACTTGATACATATTTCTCTCCGTCCTTTGTATCCAATATTATATATAAAATCCTTTGATAATAAAAGAATTCTGCTTATGAAAGAAAAATACAGTAAATTTCCCGAACATTTTCTCCATTTTATTTCAAAATATACCCCGACGAAGGAAAGTCAGGCTATTTTTTGACACAAACAAAAAGAAGCCCTACTGATAATCAGTAAAGCTTCTTTTGGGATTAATTTTCTTCCACTACAGGTGATTCAACCATTTCGGTTGCTTCTTCTGTGACTGGAACTTCTTCGATAATTTCGACTTCATTGACTGCTTGTGGTTCCAAGTTACGGTAACGAGCCATACCTGTACCTGCAGGAATAATCTTACCAATGATAACATTTTCCTTAAGTCCAAGGAGATGGTCTTTCTTACCACGAATCGCTGCGTCAGTGAGGACACGAGTTGTTTCCTGGAAGGAAGCCGCTGACAAGAAACTATTGGTTTCAAGAGAGGCTTTGGTGATTCCCATAAGGACTGGACGAGCCGTCGCAGGAACCCCACCAGAAATAACCACATCACGGTTGGCATCTGTAAAGTCTGTGATATCCATGAGAGTACCCATGAGAAGGTCTGTATCTCCTGGATCCATAACGCGAACCTTACGGATCATTTGACGCACCATTACCTCGATGTGTTTGTCGCCGATTTCTACCCCTTGGCTACGGTATACTTTTTGTACTTCCGCAAGGAGGTAAGTTTCAACTGACAAGACATCACGAACGGCAAGGAGACGTTTTGGTTGGATAGATCCTTCTGTAAGAGCCGCACCACGAGAGACTTGATCTCCCACTTCGACTTTCATGCGGGCTGTGTAAGGGACAACGTATTCTCCCTCTCCAGTCGCACCACGTACAAAGACTTTCTTGGTCCGTGTAGAAGCATCTTCTTCAATGGCTGTGACTTCCCCTTTGACCTCAGTGATGACCGCTTCCCCTTTCGGATTGCGGGCTTCAAAGATTTCTTGGACACGAGGAAGACCTTGCGTGATATCAGTATTTGAGGCAACCCCACCCGTGTGGAAGGTACGCATTGTAAGCTGTGTACCAGGTTCCCCGATAGATTGGGCAGCGATGGTTCCGACTGCTTCACCAACCTCAACCGCATCACCAGTCGCCAAGTTGATACCATAACAGTGACGGCAGACACCATGACGAGTGTTACATGTGAAGACAGAACGGATGGTCACTGCTTCAACACCTGCATTGACGATGTCACGAGCGATATCTTCTGTAATCAAGGTATCAGGACCAACGATGACTTCTCCTGTTTCAGGATGTTTAACAGTTTTCTTGGTATAACGACCTGTCAAACGTTCTTCCAATGGTTCAATCATTTCTTTACCATCTGTAATAGAGGTAATGAGAAGTCCACGGTCAGTTCCACAGTCATCTTCACGAATGATCACATCTTGGGCAACGTCAACCAAACGACGAGTCAAATAACCTGAGTCGGCTGTCTTAAGGGCCGTATCGGTCATCCCTTTACGAGCACCGTGAGTAGAGAAGAACATTTCGAGTACTGATAAACCTTCGCGGAAGTTTGATAGGATCGGCAATTCCATGATCCGTCCGTTTGGAGCGGCCATCAAACCACGCATACCGGCAAGCTGTGAGAAGTTTGAGATGTTACCACGGGCTCCAGAATCCATCATCATAACGATTGGGTTCTTCGGATCTTGATTATCAATCAGACGTTTTTCCAATTTCTCACGGGCTGCACGCCATTCAGCTGTAACCGCATTGTAGCGCTCATCATCTGTAATCATCCCTTTACGGAACTGTTTGGTGATTTGTTCTACACGTTTGTGAGATTCTTCAATGATTTCAGCCTTGTCTTCAACAACTGGAATATCGGCAATCCCCACTGTCAAACCAGCAAGGGTTGAGTGGTGGTAACCTAAGTCTTTCAAACGGTCCAAGAAAGCAGATGTTTCTGTTGTACGGAAGCGTTTGAAGATTTCTGCGATGATATTTCCAAGGTTTTTCTTCTTGAATGGAACGTTTAATTCCAATTTCTCAATCGCCGCTTTGACATCTTGACCAGACTCCAAGAAATACTTAGCTGGAACGCCTTCTGTCAAGTTGGCATTATTTGGCTCTTGAAGATATGGAAGTTCTGCAGGCATGATATCGTTAAAGAGGATCTTACCAACAGTTGTCAAGAGAATCTTGTGTTGTTGCGCTTCTGTCCATGGTTTGTTCAAGCTATCCGTCGCAATTCCGACACGAGTATGCAAGTGAACATAACCATTGCGAAGGGCCATGACCGCTTCATCACGGTCTTTGAAGACCATTCCTTCGCCTTCACGACCAGCTTCTTCCATAGTGAGGTAGTAGTTCCCCAAAACCATATCCTGAGATGGGGTAACGACTGGCTTCCCGTCTTTCGGATTCAAGATGTGCTCAGCAGCCAGCATCAAGATACGAGCTTCTGCTTGGGCTTCTTCTGAAAGCGGTACGTGGATGGCCATTTGGTCCCCGTCAAAGTCGGCATTGTAGGCTTCGCAGACAAGTGGGTGCAAGCGAAGAGCTTTCCCGTCAATCAAGACAGGTTCAAAGGCTTGGATCCCCAAACGGTGAAGGGTCGGTGCGCGGTTCAAGAGAACTGGGTGTTCTTTGATCACTTCTTCCAAGATATCCCAGATCCGCTCATCTCCACGTTCGACCAAGCGTTTAGCGGCTTTTACGTTTTGCACGATGTCACGCGCAACGATTTCACGCATCACGAATGGTTTAAAAAGCTCGATGGCCATTTCACGTGGCACACCACATTGGTACATCTTAAGAGTTGGACCAACGGCAATAACGGAACGTCCTGAGAAGTCCACCCGTTTACCGAGCAAGTTTTGACGGAAGCGTCCTTGTTTCCCTTTGAGCATATGGCTCAAAGATTTCAGTGGACGGCTACCTGGTCCTGTGATCGGACGACCACGACGACCGTTGTCGATCAAAGCATCAACGGCTTCTTGGAGCATCCGTTTTTCGTTTTGCACGATGATACCAGGGGCATTCAACTCAAGCAAACGTGCCAAACGGTTGTTCCGGTTAATCACACGACGGTATAGGTCATTCAAGTCAGAGGCAGCAAAACGGCCACCATCCAATTGGACCATCGGACGAAGATCTGGTGGAATAACGGGAAGGATGTTGAGAACCATCCATTCTGGCTTGTTGCCAGATTTGTAGAAGGCATCTAAGACATCCAAACGGCGAACTGCCTTCACACGTTTTTGACCAGTTGCAGTCTTCAATTCTTCTTTCAAGACAGCAATTTCAGCTTCCAAATCCACTTGTTTCAAGAGGTCTTGGATCGCTTCTGCCCCCATCTTAGCTACAAAAGAACCTGGTCCGTATTCGCGCAAGCGTTCACGGTATTCACGTTCCGTCATGATGGATTTGTGCTCAAGCGGTGTATCTTTTGGATCAATGACCACGTAAGCTGCGAAATAGATGACTTCCTCAAGGGCACGAGGACTCATATCCAAGGTCAATCCCATACGAGAAGGGATGCCTTTGAAGTACCAGATATGTGACACAGGCGCTTTCAACTCGATGTGTCCCATGCGTTCACGACGAACTTTCGCACGTGTTACTTCCACACCACAGCGGTCACAAACGATCCCTTTGTAACGGATCCGTTTGTATTTTCCACACGCACATTCCCAGTCTTTTGTCGGTCCAAAGATGACTTCATCAAAGAGACCTTCACGTTCTGGTTTCAATGTACGGTAGTTGATTGTTTCAGGTTTCTTGACCTCTCCATAAGACCATGAACGGACCTTGCTTGGAGAAGCTAGGGTGATTTGCATACTTTTAAAACGATTTACATCAACCACTATTTCTTACCTTTCTTTATGTTCATTATCGATTGTATGTTCTTCTGCTTTTTGGCGAAGGAGAGAAGGAACTTCCTTCACTCCTTCAAGCCTAAAGCTTGGGGGTAGAGAACCTTCTCAGGTTTTCTTCCCTCTTGAACTACATATTTTATTAATCTTCTTTCCCTTCAGCTTCGAAAGCCGCGCGAGCTTCCTTGGCTGCTTTTTCACGTGCTTTTTCTAGATCATCTACGTGGATGACATCGTCGTCTTCCCCTTCGTCAAGATCGCGAAGTTCGACTTCTTTGTCATCTTCATCTAGGACACGCATATCCAATCCAAGTGATTGCAATTCTTTCACGAGTACTCGGAAGGACTCTGGCACACCTGGTTTTGGAATTGGTTTTCCTTTGGTAATCGCTTCATAAGCTTTCAAACGTCCGTTGACATCGTCTGACTTGTAGGTCAAGATTTCTTGAAGGACATTAGACGCACCATAAGCCTCAAGGGCCCAAACTTCCATTTCCCCGAAACGTTGTCCACCAAACTGAGCTTTACCTCCGAGTGGTTGTTGGGTAACCATTGAATATGGTCCGACAGAACGAGCATGGAGTTTATCATCAACCATGTGGTGAAGCTTGATCATGTACATGACACCGACAGAGACACGGTTATCAAATGGCTCACCTGTACGACCATCATAAAGAATGGTCTTGGCATCGCTATCCATACCTGCTTCACGAACAGTATCCCAGAGGTCTTCTGAGCTTGCTCCGTCAAAGACTGGTGTTGCGATGTGGATGCCCAAGTTACGAGCTGCCATACCAAGGTGAAGTTCCATAACCTGACCGATATTCATACGTGATGGCACCCCAAGTGGGTTCAACATGATATCAACCGGTGTACCATCTGGAAGGTAAGGCATGTCTTCAACAGGAACAATACGGGATACAACCCCTTTGTTTCCGTGACGACCAGCCATCTTATCTCCGACGCGGATCTTGCGTTTTTGTGCGATGTAAACACGAACCAACATGTTCACACCCGATTGCAATTCATCTCCGTTTGCACGCGTAAAGATCTTAACATCGCGAACAACACCATCTCCACCGTGAGGTACACGAAGAGAAGTATCACGCACTTCACGAGATTTATCTCCAAAAATAGCGTGGAGGAGACGTTCTTCAGCAGAAAGGTCTTTTTCACCCTTCGGTGTCACCTTACCAACTAAGATGTCGCCTTCTTTTACTTCCGCACCGATACGGATAATACCCATTTCGTCAAGGTTTCTGAGAGCATCTTCCCCAACGTTTGGAATTTCACGAGTGATTTCTTCAGGGCCTAACTTAGTGTCGCGCGTTTCTGATTCGAATTCTTCCAAGTGAACAGATGTGTAGACATCTTCTTTCACCAAGCGTTCGCTCATGATAACGGCATCCTCAAAGTTGTAACCTTCCCATGTCATGTAAGCGACGATTGGGTTTTGACCAAGGGCCATTTCCCCTTTTTCCATCGATGGACCGTCTGCGATAAAGTCTCCTTTTTCAACAACGTCACCAACTTTTACAAGAGTACGTTGGTTGTATGCAGTACCTGAGTTTGAACGACGGAATTTTTGGATGTGGTAGACATCAAGAGATCCATCTTTACGACGAACTTCTACCTTATCCGCATCTGCATAGCTAACTTTACCATCATGTTGCGCAATGACTGCAGCTCCTGAGTCATGAGCTGCTTGATATTCCATACCAGTACCCACGTAAGGCGCTTTTGGATCGATCAATGGCACAGCCTGACGTTGCATGTTCGCACCCATGAGGGCACGGTTGGAGTCATCGTTTTCCAAGAACGGAATACATGCTGTCGCAACGGCAACTACTTGTTTTGGAGATACATCCATGTAGTCGACTTGATCAGATGGAAACTCTTGGTTGTTACCACGGTGACGTCCCATAACGATTGGCTCAGCAAAACCACCTTTTTCGTTCAACTTAGAGTTGGACTGGGCTACGATGTACTCATCTTCTTCATCAGCTGTCAACCAAACGATTTCGTTAGTGACCACACCTTTTTCACGGTCTACTTTACGGTATGGCGTTTGGATGAATCCATACTTGTTCAAGTGTCCGTAGGATGACAAGTTGTTAATCAAACCGATGTTTGGTCCTTCAGGTGTTTCGATTGGACACATACGTCCATAGTGAGTGTAGTGCACGTCACGGACTTCGTATCCAGCACGGTCACGTGTCAAACCACCAGGCCCTAAAGCTGATAAACGACGTTTGTGAGACAACTCAGAAAGTGGATTGTGTTGGTCCATGAACTGGGACAATTGTGAAGAACCAAAGAATTCTTTGATCGCTGCAGTCACTGGACGAATGTTAATGATTTGTTGAGGTGTTAATACTTCATTATCTTGAACAGACATGCGTTCACGAACATTACGTTCCATCCGTGAAAGTCCAAGACGCACTTGGTTGGCAAGCAATTCACCAACCGCACGGATGCGGCGGTTTCCAAGGTGGTCGATATCATCCACGCGGCCAAGACCTTCAGCCAAGTTAAGGAAGTAGCTCATTTCAGCAAGGATATCGGCTGGAGTGATGGTACGAACCTTATCATCTGGATTAGCATTGCCGATGATAGTGACAACGCGATCTGGATCTGTTGGTGCCACAACCTTGAATTTTTGAAGAACGACTGGTTCTGTCAATACTGCCGAATCATTTGGAGTATAGACAATCTTGTTCAGATCACCATCCAAATGTTCTGAGATGCTGTCGATGACATCGCGTGTCATCACGGTACCAGCTTCTACAAGGATTTCTCCCGTTTCAGCATCTACCAATGGTTCTGCGATCGTTTGGTTCAACAAACGGTTCTTGATATTGAGTTTCTTGTTGATCTTGTAGCGACCAACTGGGGCCAAGTCATAACGACGTGGGTCAAAGAAACGGGCTACCAACAAGCTACGTGAGCTTTCCGCTGTTTTTGGCTCACCTGGACGAAGACGCTCATAAATTTCTTTAAGAGCTTCATCTGTACGAGAATCCATTGGATTTTTGTGGATATCTTTTTCAACAGTGTTGCGAACTAATTCACTATCCCCAAAGATATCAAAAATCTCGTCATCCCCAGAGAAACCAAGGGCACGAACTAAGGTCGTAAATGGAATCTTACGCGTACGGTCGATACGAGTATAAGCAATATCTTTTGAGTCTGTTTCAAGCTCTAGCCAAGCTCCACGGTTCGGAATAACCGTTGATCCATAGCCAACCTTACCGTTCTTGTCCACCTTATCATTGAAGTAGACACCTGGTGAACGTACGAGCTGAGATACGATGATCCGCTCTCCACCATTGATGATGAAGGTTCCCATCTCAGTCATGATTGGGAAATCACCAAAGAAGACTTCTTGAGTTTTGATTTCGCCTGTTTCCTTGTTGACCAAGCGGAAGGTTACAAAGATTGGGGCAGAATAGCTCGCATCATGGATACGTGCTTCTTCCAAGGTATACTTTGGTTCTCTGATTTCATAGCCGACGAATTCCAACTCCATTGTGTCTGTGAAGTTCGAAATTGGCAATACATCTTCGAAAACTTCTTTCAAACCATGATCCAGAAAATCTTTAAATGAATCCGTTTGGATTTCAATCAAATTTGGTAAATCAAGAACTTCTTTGATTCTTGAAAAACTACGACGGGTCCGATGTTTCCCGTATTGAACGTCATGTCCTGCCAAAGTTTTAACTCCTTTTCTATACTAGGATACCAGCTAGGGGAAGGCCCTCTCTGAAAATCCGGTTTCTAGATCGCTTCTGACCACATCAGAATAGTTCTGATCCAGTCGAAACGATGTTATGAAGGGGGTGTGATCTACATCACGTGAGAAGAAATCTCCTCCGTATCATTCATCCTTTTTGGAATTTTTAGAAAGATTAAGTTTGTGTGACAAATCTGTTTGTTTCTAAAAATAGGCACAAAAAGAGCAGCTAAATCGACTTTTATAAAGTTTGATTTAACTGCTGTAAGCTTCTATTTGGACAATATTTCAAATAAAGCACACGACAAATTACTTGTCCTTATTATATCGTATTTTCACAAAAAACACAAGGTTTTCTCTAGACATGAAAACGATTTTATGGTATTGTCCCTGATAATTTTTACCGGTTTTGTCCACTCGATGATGAACTGCTTGGCGTACTAGTATTGCCTGTCCGATTGCTATTGCGATTCCCATTGGAAGTCCCCGCTGAACCTCCTAGCATTCCAGCCCAAGCACTAGCATAATCATTATCTGATCCACCAATAGCAAAACGGTAGGTCGTTTGTGGAGCACCATTTTTAGCCCAATAGCTGGTAACTGTCGCACCCGACACATCGATGTCACGACCATTGACATTGACACGACCAGGTCGTTGTCCTGTAGCTTTCAGAACAGTCGATGAAATGACACTACTATCTAGGGTGAAGCGGTCTTGTACTCCCCAAGCATTTGGATCCGCCTGGTAGATAGAATTGGCTAAATAGGCCATGTAGCTTGCGTTGTTGTTGTAACCTGTCAATGGAGCCATAGAAGCATTGTTATCGTGTCCAATCCAGCCACCTAAGGTGAGATTTGGAGTAGACAGAATGAGCCACATATCTCCATTCTCATTGGTAGTTCCGGTTTTCCCGATCCAATCGGCATTAGCAAGGGTTGGGTTGACCTGGCTGATCCGGCTCTTGAAGGTCGTTGTTGCACCGGAGCTGATGACACCTCTTAACAGATCCTGCATGATAGTCGCAGTTGCTGCTGAGTAAACTCGAGTTGGTTTGCTTTCGTGCTGGTAAACAACTTTTCCGTTTTGGTCCATGATTTTTTCAATCATGTAGCGTTTTTGATAATTCCCATTATTGGCAAGGGTTTGATAACCGTTTGTATGTTGGGCAACGCTTACTTCGATCCCGCCTCCCATTGGCAGACTTTCAATGCCGTACTCAGCGATATCGTAGCCCATTTTTTCCATATATCCAGGTACATCGACACCCTTTTCGCGGAGAGTACGATAGGTCCAATAAGCTGGGATATTCCATGAGGTATTGAGGGCCTCTCGGAGGTCCATCATACCAGTTCCTCGGTTATCCACGTGCATAATTGGCTCTCCACTAGAGAAGTTGGTTGGGTAATTGGAGACGATGCTATTGCTTCCCATCAAGCCTTGGTCAATGGCAATTCCATAAGCCAGCAAGGGTTTAATGGTAGAACCTGGAGAACGCTTTGTATCAAAGGCATGGTTATTTTGATTCCCGTCAAAATTCCGTCCCCCAACAAAGCCAAGAATCGCTCCTGTTCGGTTGTCCATGAGGACATTCCCGACTTCTACCGTACCCGTTCCATCGTCCAAGATACCGCCATAATTGGCAACTGCTTCTTGCATGGCATTGTAGATAGCTTTGTTGATAGTGGTCTGGACCGTATAGCCACCCTCTCTCAATTCCTTCTTCGCCAACTCTTGATAAGATTTAACTGTCGAATTGTTTTTTAGGTCTTGGCTAGAGACGTTGTCTCTCTTAATTAGATACTCATACATGGCATCTTCCGCTTCGCTAACAGCTTGGAAATACAAGTAGTCGTGCGGCGTCTTCTCGATGCCATTTGACGGAAGGAAATCCTTGCTCAAATCATATTGACTGTATTGGTCGTACTCTTCCTTGCTGATAGCCCCTGTCCGGTACATGTTGTACAAGACATCCTTGGCACGGTCCAAGCCTAAAGCTTGATTTTCCGGAGTCTTGAGGCTGCCATCAGAGGCGTAAGGTGAGTAGACAATTGGACTCTGTGGCAAACCAGCAATGAAGGCTGCTTGTGGGATGGTCAAGTCTTTGGCAGAAACACCAAAAATCCCTTGAGCTGCAGCTTCCACTCCTGCAATATTTTGTCCCCGGTTGTTTCGACCAAATGGAGAGACATTGAGGTAGGTCGTTAAAATTTCGTCCTTATCCATTACCCGCTCAAGAGCAAGGGCATCAATAATCTCAGCGGCCTTCCGTGAGAAGGTCGGTGCATCTCCCACAACTTGTTGTTTAATCAACTGTTGGGTCAGTGTCGAACCCCCACTAGAAGAACCGACTCCAGCAACTGAACCCAAGGTGGCCCGGATTACTGCCTTTGGAACTACCCCATTATGACTATTAAAATTCTCATCCTCTGTGGCAATAACAGCCTTTTTGACATTGTCCGAAATCGCATCCTTTTGGACAGGGATCCGAATCAAGTCACTGTCAATATCAGAAATGATGCTTCCATCTGAGTAGGAAATCTTTGAAACGCTGGAAATATTTCGTACTTGTTGAACCAATTGGGTCGGATCCGGTGTCTCTGTCTCATTAAATAGGCTGGCTGCATAGCCAATCGCGATCCCTGCACCAAACAAGAGACCACCTAAAGCAAACACCAATAGCACATCCCAAAGGAGTTTCATCGTGCGGAGAATCGTTGCTACGAAATCTCCTAGTGACCAACCCTCCTTGTCTTCCTTCTCATCGACTTCAACAGTCATCTTGGCAAAGAAGTCTTTTATTTTCTTCCCGCACTTTGTAAAAAATTCTCTCATTTGACTCACTCTATTTCTCCTTGTCCTTCCTATTATACCAAATGGACCTCTTTCTTTTCAATTCCTAAAGTTGAGAACACCGTTTCCAACTGGATTTTTTTCGTCCTTTCATTGCTATTTCAAGTCATTATGGTAAAATAGAGAGAAACCATACAGATACTGGACTGTTTTCATCGATCCGGCCAGTAGCTTAGAAAAGGAGAGAACGATGCACATTTTTGATGAGCTAAAAGAACGTGGTTTGATTTTCCAAACGACTGACGAAGATGCTTTGCGTAAAGCCCTAGAAGAAGGACAAGTATCGTATTATACTGGCTACGATCCAACTGCTGATAGTTTGCACCTTGGGCACCTTGTTGCAATCTTGACCAGTCGTCGCTTACAATTGGCAGGCCACAAACCTTATGCGCTTGTCGGTGGTGCGACCGGACTCATTGGAGACCCTTCTTTCAAAGATGCCGAGCGCAGTTTACAAACTAAGGAGACTGTAGACGGTTGGGTCACTTCTATCCAAGGGCAATTGTCTCGTTTCTTAGATTTTGAAAATGGGGAAAATAAGGCTGTCATGGTCAATAACTACGACTGGTTTGGCAGCATTAGCTTCATTGACTTCCTTCGCGACATTGGAAAATACTTTACTGTCAACTACATGATGAGCAAGGAATCTGTGAAGAAACGTATCGAAACAGGAATTTCTTACACTGAATTTGCCTACCAAATCATGCAAGGCTACGACTTCTTTGTTCTGAACCAAGAGCACAATGTCACTTTGCAAATCGGTGGTTCTGACCAGTGGGGAAATATGACAGCTGGTACAGAGTTGCTTCGTCGGAAGGCTGATAAGACTGGTCACGTCATCACTGTTCCCCTCATTACAGATGCGACTGGTAAGAAATTTGGTAAATCTGAAGGGAATGCGGTTTGGCTCAACCCTGAAAAGACTTCTCCATACGAAATGTACCAATTCTGGATGAATGTCATGGATGCTGACGCTGTACGCTTCTTGAAGATCTTCACTTTCTTGTCACTGGACGAGATTGAAGACATCCGCAAACAGTTTGAAGCTACTCCTCATGAACGCTTGGCTCAAAAAGTCTTGGCTCGTGAAGTCGTAACACTTGTTCACGGTGAAGAAGCCTACAAGGAAGCCCTTAACATCACTGAGCAACTCTTTGCAGGAAACATCAAAAACCTTTCTGTCAAAGAACTCAAACAAGGACTTCGTGGTGTACCAAACTACCAAGTACAAGCGGACGAAAACCACAATATTGTAGAATTGCTCGTGTCTTCTGGCGTGGTGAATTCCAAACGCCAAGCCCGAGAAGATGTTCAAAATGGAGCTATCTACGTCAACGGCGACCGCATCCAAGACCTTGACTATATCTTGAGCGATAGCGATAAATTAGAAAATGAATTGACCGTTATCCGTCGCGGTAAGAAAAAATACTTTGTTTTGACTTATTAAAAAGAAGACCTCTGAAGCTATGACTTTCAGAGGTTTTTTGGTACACTAGATGTATCATGACGATCAAACCAAAATTACAACGATTTCAGACAGCCACTGCTTTTGCCTGTCCCATCTGTCAAGAAGCCCTCGACATAGTCCAACAAAGCTTGGTCTGCACTAACCGCCACTCCTTTGACCTTGCTAAGTTTGGCTATGTGAACTTGGCCCCACAAGTGAAGGCTTCGAAGGACTATGACAAGGAGAATTTTCAAAACCGGCAACTCGTTCTAGAGAACGGTTTCTACGACCATATCCTCACTAGTCTGTCAGAATGCTTGTCTCCACTGGACCATCCAGCCAACATTTTAGATATTGGTTGCGGAGAAGGCTACTATTCGCGCAGCTTGCAAGAACGGTATCCAGACCATTCCTTTTACGCCTTTGATTTATCTAAGGAATCGATCCAACTGGCTGCCAAAAGCGACCAGGAATGGAAGGTCAAGTGGTTTGTCGGAGATTTAGCCCGTCTCCCTCTTTTGGACCAGAGCATGAACCTTCTCCTAGATATCTTTTCGCCAGCAAATTATCAGGAATTTAAACGGGTCCTGGCCCCAGAAGGTCGCCTTATCAAGGTCATCCCAACAGCCGCCCATCTGCAAGAGATTCGTCAGAAGGTGAAGGACCACCTGGATCAGGCCGATTATTCCAATGAGCAGATTATTCAACATTTCTCTGATCATTTTACGATTGAAAACACCATCCATTGCCAGGAAACCTTCGAACTCACACCAGCATTGCGGGAGGCCCTTCTGAGCATGACGCCTCTCCTCTTTCACGTCAATCCAGCTCAAATTGACTGGAACGATTTGACTCAGGTCACCATTTCTGCCACGATTTTGATCGGAAGAAGCAACTAAAAAATACCCTCCATTGATTAGAAAATGGAGGGTATTTTTCATGTTTTCAGATCAGTCACTTTCCTCTACGCCGATTTGTTGACGGTAGGCTTTAGGAGACTTACCACACAACTTGCGGAATACTTTATAAAAGTAACCGACATTGCTGTAGCCAACTTCATAGCAAATATCTTCAATGCTTTCCGTTGTGGACAACAGCAACTGTTGAGCTGCTTTGATCCTTTGTTTATTCAAGAGCTCTGCAAAGGTGGAATTGGTCTCACGTTTGATCAATTGCCCTAAATAAACAGGATTGATATAGAGATCTTTGCTGATATCCTTGAGCGACAGTTCCTTCCGATAGTCGCGTCCAATTACTTCTAAGACGGTCGCCACATTATTGTTCATCCGATATTGAGAGAAGAAACTCTCCAATTGGTTCCGAACGCAGGTAACAAGATCCTCGAAAGTCGTTGTCTCATGAACAGCTTTCACAACTTCTGTCAGGTCATCTCCCTGCAGGTGTTCAAATAAATGAAAGACATCCATAATGAACTGAATAAAGAGTTGCTTGGCTATCGCTACTTTTGGGGTATGACTTTTCACGGTTTCTTCCAACCAGTTCAACTCCTCCAAAATCTGTTGGATATTTCCCTGAATGATGACACGGTAGATGGGTTCGTAGTAATTAAAGACACCATCTTCTTCCTCCAATGGGAGATCCCCATAAAACAGACTTCGTTCAACAAGCTCTTTAAATTGTTGAAAATGTTCCTTATAAGGTGCTTGGAAACGGCGCTGTAGGAAAGCCCCTTCATCCTCATCGGAAAGATAGAGTTGAAGATTTTTTCCTAAGACCTGATAAGACGAACTGGCAAAGCCTTTCCTTTCCTTATCCACTCCAATCCAGAGTTGTTTTCTCCCTCGGATGGCTTGCTCAAACTCTTCTTCTGACCAGTCTTCATGAAGGAGCCGATTGGCCGTCGCTTGATCTGGATTTTTCAGAGTTTGGGATAATTTTTCTAGGATATTCCCCAGCTCCACCTTATTGACAGGCTTTAACAGATAGTCTGCTACCCGGAGGTTTAAGGCTTTTTTAACATAAGCAAAATCTTGGTACCCCGACATAATGATATAGGCTGCATGGGGAAGAATGGACTGCATTTGATCAATCATTTCCAGACCGGTTTTTCCTGGCATATTGACATCCGTAATCACGATATCCACTGGATAATCCGCAACATAGGCCAAGGCCTGGTCTGCATCCTCTGCTGTGTAAACAACTTCCATATCCCATTTTTCAAAAGGAATCAGTTTTTTCAGCCCCTCCGTAATCATATATTCATCGTCAACCAGTAAGACTTTATACACGATTTTTTCCTCTTAAGCGTCCTTGATGGTAATCGTATAGAGGACACCTTTTCCTTTTTCTGATGTAATTTGAATGTGGTAACGATCCCCAAAGTAGAGAAGGAAACGCTCGTGGACATTGACAATCCCAATGGATTGCCGTCCCTTACTCTCTTCTACTTCTTCTCGAGGATCCCCATGACTCAATATTTGTTGGATCCGTTGCAATTGGCTTGGTTCCATTCCTCTCCCATTGTCTTGGACACGAATTTCCACCGCTTCTCCAACACGACGGACTTTAATACTAATGACATTGTCTTTGCGCTTGTGGTCAACTCCATGGACAAAGTAATTTTCCACTAATGGCTGAAGAGTAAACTTGGGAATAACCATCTCTTCTAAACCGGGTTCAATTTTAAAGCCGTAGGCAATCGATTTTGGATAACGTACCATACAGAGATAGCTGTATTTTCTACAAAATTCCAACTCATTTTCGATGGTCGTCTCCTTCTCCTCTGAAATATTGTTTCGAAGAAGACTACTAAATTCGTAAATAATATCGGCTAATTCTTCTTGATCCTGCATGACTGCATACATGCGAATAAACTCCATGGTATTATACATGAAATGCGGATTAATCTGCGCTTGCAAGGCCTTCATATTGGCATCTTTTTGACTCAGTTGTAGCTGATAGATATCACGGATAGACTTGTCCATATTGTCCAACATGGTATTGGTCGTTTCTGCAACTAAAAGGAGCTCCTGCTCTTTGGTATCCACATTGATCCGTCGCTCAGAATCCCCCTGGCCGATGGCTTCCATGGTATCTACCAAATCCAAAACTTGTTTTTGGTAATTACGGAAAATTCGTTGAAGCAAGAGATACAAGACCAAGACTAGGATTAGGGCGACCGAAATCATCCAGGTAAAACTAAATAAGGCTGTTCGAACCGTGTAAGAGTTCGGGATTCCAACCCAGATCTGATAACCGTAAGCAGTATCTCGCACAATCCACTGGCTATGATCTTTAGGGTTGATATCCCCTCTGTGGTAAAAAACCTTGCCCAAGGGATTATAGATTTGGACGGCAACTGAAATCGTGTCTTGAATATTATCGACGACAGAATCCAATAGCGCTGGATTGATTTTAATGTAAGCCAGTCCAATATCCTCGCCAGTCGTCACATCCGTCAAGGAGACTGGGATGGCTTGTGAACTAGCCACGTATTGATCCGCTGGAACTTGTTGCCCTCCTTTTTTACTTTTACTGGAAACAAAGACCGTTGTATAGTCATTTAACACCAAATCAATTTCATCCAGGACATCGTGTTCCAAGTAAAGAGTTTGAACATTTCGGTGCAGGGAGACTTGAATATAGTTGGAAACATAATTGTCCAGTCGCCAACTTTCGTATTCAGAAGGCGACATTGAAAAGTACTTGTAAACTCCTTCGAGCTTGGCAGGGTTTTCTACCAGACTCTTTCCCCATTGTGTCGATCTTTTGTAGATATCCTCTACCTCAGTAGTCAAGCGGGAAGAAATCAACTGAGCAATCCGTTCTGTTTCTGCTCGCTGATTATGCCAATAAACCAACGATACTGTCACACCTAAGGTCGTGATGATCCCCACCATGATATAGGCATAGAACTTCAAAAGTGTTGCTAACCATATTTTTTTCATAATTAAGAAACCACTTTAGAGCGAATTGTTTCATAGACTGGTTGAAAAATATCATTGACAAAGAAATGCCACAAGCCCAGTAAAACAAAGAAAAATAAAGCCGGAACGAAATGGGTAACAACTCCTAGAAGAAAGGTCCCCAAGAGAAGTTTCGTCACTGCACGAATATCCAAAAAAGCACCAATAAAACTCAACTTCAAGCTGTTGAGATAGGACAAGTCAAAATGGACTTGAAGCTTGAGATAGACTGCAAAAGTCAGGGGAGCCACCAATAAGAAAATCAAATTGACCAATAAGATAAAAATCTGAAATAGGGACAAGTGAGGCAATTGAATCATCAGATACATGCCATAAATAAGAATGGCTTCGATTAAAAAAAATGTATAGAAAACCTGGTTGGCCCGACGGAAGTTTTCTTTATAGAGCGACCAAGCCTCAGACCAACCATATTGTTTGTAATCAGATCCATGTTCGGCATATAGACTCATAATCGTTGCACTAGCCGGCCCAAATCCAAATAGGATGCCTCCACAAAAGGTTAGCGCCCAAAAGATCCCTGTTGCCAGCATGGCTAAGTAGACTCTTGTAAAAATAAATTCAATCATTCTTCCCATAATGTGTCTCCATGTTCATATGCTGTAGAGGGGAACTTACGACTTAGTATAGTTTCCCTAGTACAACTGATGATTATACCCTATATTATAGCACATTTCCTCTGATGGTTTCGATTTCGAAATCATCAACAGAAAAGACTTTGAAGTGCGAAGACCTCAAAGTCTTTTGATAGACTTAAGCAAGTAATGCTAGCTTATTTCTTAGCAGCAAGGTACTCATCGTATTGTTTTTGGATTTCATCCAAGACTTTTTGGTAGGCACCTTCTGATTTCAATTTTTCAAGCATCTTAGGAATTTCAACTTCAGGATCTACTGTACCTGTATTGATGGCACTTGTGAATTGGTTCAAAGTGTTTGTAAGGGCAGTGATTTCTGATTTCACGTTTTCAGTGTTGAAGATGAATCCAAGTGCTGGAGATTCTTTAGCAGTTTCTAAGTCTTTCTTAGATTGTGCAATTTGCTCATCCGTTACGTTTTCGTTGATGTAAAGAATCCAGTTGTTACCTGTGTTCCATCCAGACATGTGAGTGTTTCCGTTGTAGCCATCCAAGACTTTCACACGGTTTTCTTTACCTTCAACTTTTTCCCAGTTCTTGCCTTCTGGTCCGTAAACAAGACCGTTCAAGAGTTCTGGATTTGTATTCAAGAGGTTCAATACTTCCATTGCTTTTTCTTTGTTCTTAGAGTTGTTTGAGATAACAAAGTTTGCAACTTGAGTAGTGTTGTTCTTCTTGTAAAGTTGAGTGAATGGTTTGATTTCGATCTTACGGTTTGCTACACGAGTAAGCAAGCTGTTACCATAGTCAGCAGGTCCTACTGTTTCTTCACGTACCAACCAAGTATCTTGAGAAAGGTCATATCCAGTGTCGCTTGTAGCTACGTCTTTTGGAATATAGCCAGCTTCATAGTATTTATGAAGAGTCTTCAAGTTTTCAACATAACGTGGAATAGTGTAACGGTCAACGATCTTAGTGGTGTCACCTTGCAAATCGACAACGAATGGAAGTCCATCTACTGCAATGTAATCGAAGTCATCAGAAGGTCCACCGTAGCTCTTGTTCATTGCGAATGGAACAACGTTTGGATCTTTTTCTTTGATCGCTTTCAAGACTGGTTCAAGAGAAGCATAGTCTGTGACGTTTGAAACATCAATACCATATTTTTCAAGAAGTGGTCCGTTGAAGGCAAAGTTTTGTGAAGATGCAACGTTGGCTGCAACTGGAACAGCATAGATTTTACCGTTTACAGTATTCCCTTTGATATAAGCTGGGTCAAGTGCTTCATAAAGCTCTTTTCCTTCTTTCTTATACAAGTCTGTCAAGTCAGCGTAAGCACCTTTTTGAGCGTTGATGACATAGTTGTTTGCAAAGGCAATATCGTAGCTTTCACCAGATGAAATGATAACGTTCATCTTCTTGTCATAGTCACCCCAACCAAGGTATTTGATGTCTAATTTAACACCAGCTTTTTCTTCGATGATCTTGTTAGCATTTTCTAACAAGGTATCCAAGTTATCAGGTTTGTCACCGATTTGGTACATTTTGATAACTGTTTTGCCATCTTCACTCTTAGATGATTTTTGGTTATCACCTGTCAAGTTACCACAAGCAGCAAGAGTTGCTCCAAGTGCGAGAACGCTAGCAGAAGCTAAAGCATATTTTTTCCAATTTTTCATGAGAAAAACTCCTTTTTTATTTTTCTTTATTAACATTATGAAGGGTGAGTGAGCAACATTTGCTTACTCTTTAACACCACCGATGGTCAATCCTTTTACAAAGTAACGTTGGAAGAATGGATAGAGGATAGCGATTGGAACTGTTGCCACCACCACCATGGCCATCCGTCCAGTTTCCTTAGGAAGGGATTGGACCGCACCAGCGATTTGACTAGATGCACCGACTGACTTAGAAATGTAATCCATGTTATTTTGGATTTGCATCAGCAAGTATTGAAGAGGATAGAGGTTTTCACTCTTGATATAGAGAAGGGCGTTGAACCAGTCATTCCAGAAGCCAAGGGCTGTGAAGAGACTGATGGTCGCAATCCCTGGAAGAGAAAGTGGCAAACAGATCTGGAAGAAGATCCGCGTCTCACTTGCTCCATCTATCCGAGCAGACTCAAGAATGGCTTCTGGGATCGTCCGTTTGAAGAAGGTCCGCATCAAGATGATATTGAAGGGACTCAATAACATCGGAATGATGAGGGCTCCAACCGTATCTCCTAAATGAAGCAACTGAGTCGTAACGACGTAACCTGGTACCATCCCTGCACTAAAGAGCATGCTCAAGAGTGCAAAGACCGTAAAGAAGTTTCTGTACTTAAAGGTTCTACGAGAGATAGCGTAGGCATAGGTTGTTGTAATAAAGACATTACATGCTGTCCCTACAATCGTCACAAACAAGGTAATAAAGAGGGCTTGAAAAATCTTATCCTTAAATTGGACAAGGAAAAGATAGCCATCTGCACCAAACTTAGCAGGCCAAAATTGGAAGCCGTGAATAGCCAAACTTTGTTCATCTGTCAAGGAAATCATGACAACGAAGATGAAGGGCAAGATACAGGATAGAGCAACCAAGCCGACGATGCTACTAAAGAAGATGTCTGCTTTCTTACTGAAGGAGTGGATCCCAACATTATCAACTTTTTCTTTTTTAATTTTTGATTTTGCCATGGTATCCTCCTTTCTAGAAGAGCGCTGCATTCTTATCAATCCGACGTGCTACAATATTAGAAAGTAAAACGAGAATCAATCCGACAACTGATTGGTAAAGACCAGCCGCTGCGGCCATCGCAATATCTCCTGATTTAGCAAGTCCATTGTAGACATAGACATCAATTACGTTTGTCACACTATAAAGGGCACCTGAATTATGTGGGATTTGGTAGAACAATCCAAAGTCAGCACGGAAGATATTTCCGATTGCAAGGATGGTCAAGACCGTAATCAAGGAAGCCAACTGAGGAATGGTAATGTGGCGAATTCGCTGCCACTTAGATGCTCCATCCACTGTTGCAGCTTCATAGAAGGTTGGATCAATTCCCATGATAGTTGCATAGTACATAACACTGCTATAACCAAAACCTTTCCAGATTCCTAAGAAGAGGAGAAGCGCTGGCCAAATGGCAACCTCTGTATAGAAGTTGATTCCTTTCATCCCAAGTGATGTTAAGATATGGTTAATCAAGCCTTTATCGACGTTTAAGAAGGCATCTGTAAAGAAGCTAATGATAACCCATGACAAGAAATAGGGGAACAACATTGATGTTTGAAACACTTTAACCAAGCGTTTGGAACGCATCTCACTAAAGATAATGGCAATCCCAACAGAAACAATCAAGCCCAAGAAAATAAAGGCTAGGTTGTAAAGGACGGTATTTCTTGTAATGATATAAGCATCTTTAGAACTAAAGAGGAATTTGAAGTTATCAAATCCTACCCACTTACTCTTCATTACACTATCAATAAATCCCTCTCCGGTGATATGATAGTCTTTAAATGCGACAACGTTTCCCAAAACAGGTATGTAGAAGAATAAAATCAACCACGCTGCACCTGGTAAAACCATCAAGAAGAAAATGAGATTTTCTCTCAAGGTCTTAACAAACTTTTTCATCTGACTCCCCCCTTTGTCATTTTACTTTTGGTAACGTTTACATTTTTTATTATAAAACTCTATGAAAACTTTTTCAAACTCCTAATTATAGAAAAAATTCTACAAATTTATGACATAGCCTTAAAAATGGAGAAAAAAGAAGAAGAAATGTCTCCATCGGACATCTTTCTCCTCCTTCAACAGCATTTTCTTTAAAGACACCCTTTTTGAATTAGGTCGTATAAATGGTCGAAGCGGTCGCAATGGTATGCCACTGGTTGGCCGTTGTAGCTGCGAAGTCCTTATCTCCATAGAAATCGTTGAATGGCAAAATCTCTACTTCCAACTCATCGATACGAGAAATGGAACCAGCTAGATAGTCTTCAATACGACTTTCTGCACGCTTGATTCGTTGCAAGAGCCCTCCCATACGGATATCCACGGTATCCAAGCCAAAGACCTTGTTTTCTTTCAACCATTGCTGGCTAAAGAGCTTGTGGAAGGTTTCAATCTGGCTTCTGAGTTTTGGCAATTCTTCCCTAGCAATTTGTTGCAAGCTCTCTTTATCACCTGTTTGATAGGCTTGACGAATGCGTCGTCCCACATCAACCTTGCCACTTAAAATAGCATTCAACTGGGCCTGAGTTTCGAAAAGATAAGCGTAGACTCCAGCTTTTTCTTTAATGTCAGAAAGAATCTCAGCTGCCTGGGCAAAGTGAGGCTTGTCCTGTTCAGGAGTCATGTGCTTATCAAGAATTGGGCAAAGAACATCTTGATAAAAGACATAGCGGTTGGGATTGATACCACTTAGATTTCCTGGTAGATCTGGTAAAAGGTTGGCCAGATCCAGCTGAATAAAGTCCTCAACCGACAGACCTGTATGGACCTTGAAATGAGCTGATAAACGGTCTAAATCATTGCGGTAGCTGAGTTCTGCCCAGATTTGCAAGCTTGGCAGAATAGAGAACTGAGCTGTTTCACCACCATTGTCCCCCCAACCAGTCACAATGACTTCCTTGATCTGATTGGCACGGCAGGCTTTGTTAGCTTCGACAGCGATGAGACGACTGAAATGGTTGTGTGGTGTGAAACCAATCCACTTCCAAGCACCGCCTGCAAAGGCAATATCCTGACTAATCTTGTGGTGATTACCGAAGTTACGGTTGTATTTTTCTTCGCTATCCTGATAATAATCCCAGTAAACCAAGGTCACACGGTCTTTGAGACGGTCAAGATAAACACGAGTTTCTTCTGGAATTTCGACATCACGGTCGTACTGGCCATCAGCTGACATGAGTTTGAAGAACATATCGCTCCACATCTGGCAGTGAAAACCATACTTATCTGCAATATCCAGCACGCGCTCCAAGTGTTGGCACATGAGGAGGCTGCGGTCAACCACACCGTTTAGGATAAGGTAACGTCCCAAACCAACCAGGTGAGCTTCATCCATCCCGATATTGACCTTGCGAGTTTGTAGCTTAGACAACGTCGCAAACATACCATCAATCAGCTCGTAAACTTTTTCTTCGCCAATAAGGAGAATATCCTCTACATCACGGAGTTGCTGGACTTCTTTGACACCCCATTTGACAAAGGCTGATAAGTGAGCCAAGGTTTGGATGCATGGAACAAAAGTCATGTCAAACTGCTGGGCGTAGCTTTCGATTTCCTGTAACTCTTCAGCTGAGTATGCTCCACGGAAATAACCAAAGTAAGGTTGTCCCTCAATCTGATAGGTGTCCTCCATATATAGCTCAAAGGTTGAGTAGCCCATGAGAGCCAAGACTTCAATCATCTGCTTGGCAGATGCAACATTTAGAACCGCATTACGGGAACAATCCGCCATGTAGGCTAAATCTTCGTAAGCAGCCTGTTCTTCAATCTCTACTTTGTCACCTTCTACTAAAGCTGTTGCTAGCACAGACAAGGCGCGGTAAAGCTGATGAGGTTTGTCATAAGTCAATTGATAGTTTCCGCCCTCACCCTTGATAGAAATAGAAGATTGATCAGACTGGGTGACTGCCACTTCTACATCTGGTAGAGAAATGTGATTTTTTAATACTTCAATAGCTTGCGCTTGTTTGGGGCTAAGCCCGGTAAAGTTTACCATTGGTTTTCCTCCTGTAACCAGTTGACAAGAGCACCGTAGAGATTGGCATCTGCCTGATAGGTACAGGCTTGGATAACTGGCGCAATTGTATATTCTTCATATTTTTCCACAAAGACGTCTACCGCTTTTTGCACCCCTTTGATAAAATCTGGGTTCTGACTGATAGAGCCACCTAGGCTAATGACATCTGGGTCGATCAGATACTGAATATTGAGTAGTCCTTGAGCTAGATTACGATTCATCCGCTCAATGGCTTCTTGACAAAGGGCATTGCCTGCTGCAGCCTCTTGGTAAACCTTTCGGCCATCCCAATCGGTTTGACCAGATTTTTCGATGACATAGCGAACCATGCTTCCTGTAGAAGCTAATAGTGACCAGTTGTTGAGTTTTTCTGCTGGTTCGATAGTTGTCATGTAACCAAACTCTCCACCCAAGCCATGGCGACCACGGTGAAGTTTCCCATTGATAATCATGGCCCCACCAATCCCTGTGCCAATGACAACACAGGCTGCATTTTCAATCTCAGGATGAGCTAGCAGTTCACTAAGTCCAACACAGTTGGCATCATTTTCTAGATGGACAGGGAGCTGGTGATGAGCAAGGGCCTCATACCATGAAAATCCATGAATGTAAGGAATGGCACTAATCCCCTCGATCACTCCTGTTTCTTGATTGACCGCTCCTGGAACACTCATAGCAATCCCACGATAGTCCTGTTCTGACAAGCGTTGGTCCAACCAAGCCAACAAATCTTCTAAAGTTTCTGGAGTTGGGGTGCTGGTCTTATCTAAAATCTTTCCATCAGGAGTTAGACTAGCAAACTTAATGCCAGTTCCTCCGATATCAATCGTTGCAATGGTCATTGCTTTCACCTGCAAAAAGGAGCGAGTCAGTAGTTGGTTCTTACTTTTTCGCTCCTCCTTTCTGTTTATGTTTTCTTTTTGAAATTAAATTTCTTCTTTTTTGATCAATTCTGTACGAATTTCTTGTGGTGCTAATAGTCCTGAATGGACTGGATATGGGCGTTCCAACAAATCAAGAATGGTTTGTTGTTTTTCAGATACCCGAACATTTTCTTGACTCATGTTGTAATAACGAAGGACATAACCTTCTTCATTCTCAGCCACCTTAAAGGCTGTTGGGCAGACTTGTGGCAAGTTCAGTGCTGGATGGTTAAAGAGACTGCCCGTTGCTGCAACACTACCCTCTTGTTTTGCAACTTGAAGGGCTGTAAATGGCACCTGAAAGGCTTTGGCACGACGGAAGGCTGAGAATCGATCCTGAGCTTGATGGCACTCTACTGCGAACTCAACTTCGATATCGCGCAAGCACTGTGCTTCTGGTGTTGGGAAGTAGCCCCAGTCACCGAGTTCACCTGAAGCACGAAGAAGAGTTACAGCCATGGTGTCGTCTCCAAGGATTTCATACTCATGCAATCCTTTATTGGCTACCGTCACCCCTTTAATATCGTCATACAAGCTGACAAAGGCTTGTTGGTGTTGGGGATTTTCAGGATTTTCCCAAGAAGCTGCTGGTTTATTTGGCCGTGTCACCACCTCATAGATACTCTCAGAATCATTGCTCGGACGGGTGTTATGAGTCTTGACCAAGAGACGAATGCGGTGGTCTTTTGCAGTATTGGTAAAGCGAGTTTTAAAGCGAATCTGCGGATCATCCACAAAGACGGTCATCTCTGTTTCCAACGGAATGGTTGTCATTTCTTCTGAGCGTCCTGCCTCTCGGTTCATAAACTCGATAATGCCTCTTTGTTCCGCATCCAATTTTTCATCTGCGCTGACCGGGATCGTCAAGTCATGCTTGAGCAAGATTTTGGCATAGCGAGCATTATTTTCCAAGACCTCATGAGTTTTGAGCTCCGCATAGATTGGTTCGGTTCCTTTTGGTTGGAAGTAAATGTATTCATTTCCAATATCACCTCGGTCTTCGAAACGAAGGAAGTCCTCATAAGCCTCATTGGTCGTCTTGTCATAAAGGGTCAAGCCATTATCAATACTGAGGGTTACAAATGGCGTATCGAGAACCCCATTTTGGTAAATACCGTCATGATGGGAAGCTTTTCCTTCTAGGAGCTGGAAGGTTGTCCAAGAAAGAGGCGATAGGTGAACCGGAACCGTCACGCGCACTTGACGCGCAATATAAGGCTGACGGAATTTATCCTTTGGCAAGGTATAGCCAAAGCTTGCCCCCAAATCTTCAATCTCTGCTTCTACAAGATGACCATCTAAATCCTCTACGTGATAATCTGGCAAGGTCAAAGCAGCCATTTTCTTGAAGCCCTCTGTCGGGTGCAATTCCTTAAATGGACAAACCGCTACATCAATAACCGTGCTGACGGTGTCCACCTTGCCATGCAAGCCAGTGTTCATCACCGTAAAGAGTTGTTCACTTTGGGCTTTCTGAGTCGCTAGTTTCTCTTTCCATTCATTGAGAAGGTTGCTCTTGACAAAGTTACCGACTTGGTTGACCTTGGCAAAACGAACTTCCATTTCGCGGTGAACTTCGTCCACGCTACATCCACAAATACTATCGTGTGGTGCATTTTGCAATAGGGTCTTCCAAGCATAGGTCAATTGATCCTTGTGGTTGTGCCCACCAGTGATGATGGTCAAAGGTTCCACCACTTGCTCTAACAAATTGCTGTTTTCTTGGAAGGCTTGTTTGAGGTAAACCCGTGAAGAAGAGGTATTCGCCAGAGTATACCAACCATCGGTTTCCTGACTGGTCAATTCTCCTGTAACCGTTGATAATTGCTCAGGAAGCGCACTTTCCACTGCTCGCACATATTCGTCAAAGGAGCTATGAATAAAGGTCACGTCTGGGAAGAGTTCATTGGCCACGCGAATGGCTTCACTAATATTTCTCTGTACAGGCTGGTGGTCACAGCCGTTCATCATCAACCATTGGTTGGTCGATGCATAGTCACGAACGTCTGCCAATTTTTGTTTCCAGAAAGCCAAAGCTTCATCTTTATCCACTGGAATTTCATTCCCATTACTGTACCAGTTAGCAAATAGAATGCCGAGTACACGGCTACCATCCGCCCCTTGCCAGTACATTTCAGAAAATTGAGAGGTAAACTGCTCATCTTCGAGAACTTGGTTGTCAAATCCGATCGGCTTCACTCCACGCCCAAAGGCTGCTACGTGGATACCTGATTTTTGAAGGATTTGAGGAGCTTGCCCCATATTCCCAAAGGTATCTGGGAAGTAACCAATTTGAGTTGATTTGCCCCATTTGGCACATTCAGCTTGTCCAATCAAAGTATTGCGGACGTTGGCTTCACTGGAGATCAAATAATCATCCTGCAAGATATAGAAAGGACCAATCTTAAGCTTGCCCTCGTCGATATAACGCTGCACCTTGTCACGGTTCTCAGGGCGAATTTCTAAATAGTCATCAAGGACAATGGTTTGTCCATCCAAATGGAAGCTCTTGAATTCAGGGTCATTTTCAAAGAGATCAAAGAGATTGTCAAAGAGTTCCACCAATTGCATCCGGTGACTTTCAAAAGGTAAATACCACTCACGATCCCAGTGGCTGTGAGAGATAATGTGTACAACAACATTTTCCATGAGTAAAACCTCATTCTAACTTAAATTTTTAATGTTTTAAATATAAACTTGTGATTCTAACAAGAATCAGTGAAGCTAAAGCGTGCTCCTTATACTCAATGAAAGTCAAAGAGCAAACTAGGAAGCTAGCCGCAGGTTGCTCAAAGCACTTCTTTGAGGTTGTAGATAGAACTGACGAAGTCAGTAACATATATACGGCAAGGCGAAGCTGACGTGGTTTGAATTTGATTTTTGAAGAGTATTAGCGGATATCCAAGTAATCCAAGACTAATTCACAGAACATCATGTTGGCCCAAGAGAACCATTCACGCGAATATTTGGTTGGATCATCCACGTGGAAACTTTCGTGCATGACACCTGTTCCACCATCGCAGGCAACCAACTGATCCAGCAAGAATTTCTTCTCAGCTTTATCTGTAGCTGTTAAACCTTGGATCGACAGGGCAATCGGCCAGATATAGCGATAGAAGGTATGAGAACTTCCGAGTCCGCTTGCGTACTTCCCTTCATAGAAGTAAGGATTTTCAGGGCTCAAAATAGTCCGACGAGTAGCTTGGTAGACCTCATCGTCGATCGCGCAGTAGCCAAGATAAGGAGCTGCCAACAAGCTTGGTACGTTTGGATCATCCATGATGCTAACATTTCCCAAACCGTCTACCTCAAAGGCATAAATTTTCTCGCCCTTACTATTTGTAGTGTAGGCGTAGTTTTCGATCCCTTCTTGAATCTCCGCTTGGAGGCGTTTGGCATCTGCAATGATACTCTCACTATCAGCTAGATTCAATGCTGCAAAGATTTCTTGGACATAACCCAAAACAACTACTGCAAACATATTTGACGGAATCAAATAGCTATACTGACAGCAATCATCACTTGGACGGAAGGCTGACCAGGTCATCCCTGTCACAGCAAAATCTGGCCCAAAGCCGTCATTTACCAAGGTATCTTCCTTACGATCGGTATCACGGACGAAACGGTATGGTGAGTTATTGTGGTCTTGCTCCACTGTCCAGAGATGAAGGATTTCCTTGGTCGCTGTGACAAAGGTTTCATCAAATTGGCTAGTCTCACCAGTTTCCTTCCACAGGAGGTAAGCCAATTGCAAGGGATAGCAAAGCGAGTCCACTTCATACTTACGTTCCCAAATCCAGCCATTCAAATCGGTGTGGTCAGTCTCGTGGTGGCCTTTCCAGTTCTCCTCAATATTAAAAGAGTTAGCATAGGGATCCTTGAGGATCAAGGTCATCTGGCGCTTGACCAAACCAGCAATGGTCTGGCGCAAACGAGGGTCTCTTTTTGCCACATGAAGATAGGGTCTCAATTGAGCCGTTGAGTCACGCAACCACATAGCTGGAATGTCCCCTGTCAACACAAAGGTTGACCCATCTTCTAAAATTTCAACTGTATTATCTAAAGTATCTGTGTAGCAACGCTCAAAGACATCCACCCACTCCGGGTACTCCTTGGCACGTTCTGCTACTTGGTCCAGCCATTCTCTGACGATTTCTTTTGAATAAGTCATTCCTTTTCCTCACACGTATCGATTCTTTCCTATTCAGTATAAAAGATTTCAGATGGGAAATACATACGCAAATTATAGCCCTTTTTCTACAAACTTTTCTAGTTTTGAAAAAGACTTTCCCATTTGAGGGGCTTCTGCTAAAATAAAGAAAGAAAAGGGCTTGAAGGCCCTAGTATGACACAGGAGGTCCCGCATGAAGACCGATATTACTCATATTGATACCCGCTTAGGAACAGACAATCACTCAGCTTATTCTAACGGCAACACCCTTCCTTACACAGGAGTTCCTTTTGGGATGAATTATTTCCTTCCACAGACGACACATGAACAGGACGCTTGGTTTTTCAACCCCAACCTTCCTATCTTTCAAGGTATTCGCTTGACCCATCAGCCTAGCCCTTGGATTGGAGATTTTTCCTGGTGTCTCCTCACCCCACTAACAGACATTCCGACTCAAGAAGACCTCTATTTCAGACAGAGCAGTTACCGGGTCCAAGAAGCTGTCTTTCAGCCCCATTATTTAGCTCTCACCTCAGAGCGCTATCAAGTCCATACAGAGCTGACACCCAGCCTCTACGGGGCCATTCTCCGCTTTAGAGGGCCGTCTGCACTTTCACTGGCCATTCATTGCCCCAATGGACTAGCTGAAGTAGAATTCGGAGAAACGAATCTACATTTCTACATCCTAGACCAAAATCATACCGACCAACAAACCTATCCTTTCTATCTTCATGTCGAATTTGACCAAGCCATCACTCGCACTCACTGGCTAGGACAGGATTTGATCCTAGAATTTGACAGCCCTACCCTAGAAGCTCGATTAGGCACTTCCTTTATCAACCCTGAGTTGGCCGAATCTCACCTTCCTACAGCTAGCTTTGAAGAGATGAAAGAAAAAGCGAGCCGCAAATGGCAAGAGCTAATGGACCGATTTGAAATTTTAGATACGGGCGGAGAGGATCGAACATTTTTCGATCACTGTCTCTACCGTAGTCTGCTCTTTCCTCAGACTTGTTATGAAGTAACCCCTGAGGGGAAAGCAGTCCATCGCGATTTCGCCCACAACCGCATTCAAGAAGGAAAATACTTCACGAGTTTGGGCTTCTGGGATCTCTTTCGGACCACCTTTCCTCTCTATAGCCTAGTCTATCCCGAGCTTTACCAGGAATTTCTCGAAGGCTTCCTCAGCCATTACCGAGATACCGGTTTCCTCCCTAAATGGCTAGCGCCGGACGAAAGAGGCATGATGCCTGGAACCCTCATTGATGGGGTCATTGCCGATGCCATTCAAAAAGGCCTAGCTCCCGACCTCCACACGGAGCTTTTTGAAGCCATGCTAGATACAGCTAGGAAGGAAGACCCAAATGGTCATTACGGTCGACGAGGAGCTAAAGAATACAAGGAATTAGGCTATCTATCCACTGACTATCACGAAAGCGTGAGTCACACCATTGACTTCTCCTATAGCGATTTTTGTATCGCCCAAACTGCCCAGCTACTTGGCAAGGAAGCTTTGGCCAAAGAATATGCCCAGTCTAGTCTTTCCTATCGAACCCTCTTTGATCCAGAAACAGGTTATATCCGGGCCAAAGATAAGAAGGGCCATTTCAGACCAGACTTTTCCCCCATCAGTTGGGGACGCGACTATGCAGAGTGCTCTGCCATTCAGGCAACCTTAGGCGCCCTTCACGACATCGAGGGCCTCAAGCAACTCTTTGGTGGAGAAGGAGGATTTACCCACTACTTAACTCGACTAGCCACTCAAGCACCGCATTACGAAGTGACGGGCTATGGCTACGAAATTCATGAAATGAGTGAGATGGCCCAAGCTCCTTTTGGACAAATTGCCATTTCAAACCAACCGAGTTTTCACATCCCCTATCTCTTCCGCTATAGCCAACACCCGGAATACACTAGCATCCTAATCCAGGCCCTTCGCAAGGAAGCCTTCCAGCCAAGCTTTCAAGCCTATCCAGGAGATGAAGATAATGGCAGCCTATCCTCCTGGTATATCTGGTCGGTTTTAGGACTCTATCCAACTTGTCCAGGCAAGCCAGTCTATGACCTAGGGATTCCCCTCTTCAAACACTTGCGCCTCTTTCTCCCTCAAGAGAAAAAATGGCTGCATATCCATAGCACAGCTCACACAGCCCAAGCACACTTTCTTCAAGATGCTTCTCTTGATGGAAAAAAGGTCGACAGAGTGAGCCACCAAGACCTCTTGAAAGCGGAGAAGCTAGACTTCTACCTTTCTTGGCTCCCTAAAATCTAAAAAAGAATGAAGAGTAGGACACTCTTCATTCTTTTTCATTACACATATACTAGCTAATTCCCAACCTTATAGAGGAAAGAACCTTGTTCCGTAAAACTGTACATCCCAGTTCCGGTCCAGAGACGGTCCTTATTAACATCAGAATCATCATGGAAGATGACTTCTCCATTTTCGTCCGTTTGGTCATCAATCGTAAGCCCGGCAGGGATGAATTCCATCAAAAATCCTCCTGTAACTCCTCCGTAGACTCCTCCTGAAACAGTTCCATAATCCGTCAAGGAAAGACCATAAGACTCATATTCGTTAGAGACCAAACCATTTTGATCAAAGACGAGTTTATTCCCCTTATCATCTTGCCAGACACCAGCTACACTACTATAATCCCCTTGAGCGATTGCTTCAATATCCATCTTTGTTTTCTCTTTCTTATCACTCGAACTCTCAGCTTTCTTTGTTTCACTAGTAGCTGAGCTAGCCTTCGATTGACGAACTGTACTTTCTTTACTTTCAGATCCTGTCTCCTGCTTTTTATCACCACAGGCTCCAAGGAAAAACAGTAGAGCAGAAATCAACAATAGCAAACGATACTTTTTCATCATGAATCTCCCCATATTCAATCTATTCTATAAGCCTAATTTTATCCTTTTTCTAGCAATTTGACAAGTTTCTGTTACTATCAAAAAAGGAACCAACTGGTTCCTTCTCTAATTGATTAATGGGCCAACATTTCCTGCGCAATTTCGAATCCGGATAGGTCACTTGGGTAGTAAGTAGGCCAATTTTCCAATTCCTTATAAAGAGCCTCTTGGCTTTCCCCACCGAAGAAAATATGGAAGTGAGCTGCCTTATTAGGAGCAATTTGATGGTCACTGAATTGAACATACTTGAATTCACCCGCATTCGGATCAGTTGCTTCAAAGAGATACCGCACTCCACGATTCCCTTTTGTATAGTTTAGCGTATGCTTCCCAGCATAGCGGTATTCGAACTTCTTCTCTTCGCCATTCTTATAGAAGGTCATGGTTTTGTCTGTAATGACAATCCGGTCGACATCTGTTTTATAACCTGTGGTGTAGTAGGCTTTATACTCTTCAACTGTTTTGGACTTGGTTAATTTAGCTTTGTAGTCAAAGACTTGATCCAAGGTTCCATCTTTTAGATAAGGATACACAGACTGCCAATCACCTACATAGTCTGAAAGAGTTCGGTCCTTAATAGCACTGTCCTCAAAGTAGCCATTGGCTACTGTTTTGGTGTCTTCTTCCTCTTCTGGAGCGATTTCTTTTCCAGCTTGAGTTGTTGTTAACTCCAAAGATTTGAGGTTGGCTCCCATGATAGAGATGTAGTCTTCACCATCTTTCATCTGCTCATCTGTCAAGCTCTCTAATGGATTCAAAACAGCTAGATCCACACCGGTTTCAGCAGACAAGGTTTTCGATAAGGATTTAGAAGCATTTTCTTCAAAGTAGATGACCTTGATGTCATTCTTCTTGATGTACTCTGTCAATTCACTCAAGCGAGTCGCAGACGGTTCACTATCTGGTGACAAACCTGAAATAGAAACTTGATTCAAGCCATAGTCCAGGGCCAAATAACGGAAAGCTGCGTGTTGAGTAACAAAGTTTTTCTGTTTCGCTTCAGATAAGCTCTTCGTATAGCTGTCATCCAATTTTTTCAACTTGGCAATATAGGCATCCGCATTAGCTGTAAAGCTAGCCTTTTTATCTGGGTACTGTTTCACCAGTTGATCACGAATCGTTTCCACCATTTTAATGGCTCTCTGCGGAGAAAGCCAGACATGGGGATCGTAGTCATGATGGTGTTCTTCCCCTCCCTCATGGTCATGCTCTTCCTCACCACCTGGTAAAAGCAGCATATTTTCCGTCGCTTTGACAACCTTGGTTTTCTTGCCATCCATTGATTTCAACAACTGAGGCACCCACGTTTCCATGTTCTCATTCTCGTAGACAAAGACATCTGACTCTTGGATTTTTGCGCGCCCCTTGGCAGACAATTCAAAATCATGGGGTTCCGAACCAGACCCGATCAAGAGCTCCACATCTCCCTCGTCTCCAACGACTTGCTTAGTAAATTCATAGACAGGATAGAAAGTCGTCATGACTTTCAATTTCCCTGACTGATTTTGACCACCACTACAAGCTACTAAAAGAAGACTACAAAAGGCTAACACCAGCCATGCAAGTTTTTTCATAAGATCACCTATTTTCTAAATTTAACAAAAAGATTTGAGAGCAAAAAGAAGAATACAAATAAGAGGGTAATGGTCGCACTAACCGGTGTATCCGGGTAATAAGAAAGAATGAGACCACTGACCATCCCTACAAAACCAATGACCACTGCCAAAATCATGACTGAACGGAAGGTTTTTCCTAGCTTTAAAGCAATACTAGCTGGCAAGACCATGATGGTAGATACCAACAAGGAACCCGCAGCCGGGATCATCAAGGCGATAGCCACCCCTGTCACGATATTAAACAAGATAGACATGAGACGCACGGGTAAACCATCTACATAAGCTGTATCCTCGTCAAACGTAAGAATATACATCGGACGAATAAAGAGAACCGTCAAACACAAAACAATCGCCGCTATGACAAACAGAGCTAACACTTGCTCATCGGTAATGGTCAAGGTAGAACCAAATAGGTACTGGTCCAGACTCATGGAGCTTTTACCACCACCCTTCATGATCACCAAAGCCAAGGCCAAACCGGTTGACATGAGAATCGCTGTCCCTATTTCCATAAAATCTTTATAGACCGTGCGTAAGTACTCTAGAAATACAGCTGCTATGATCACCACAATGACTGTAGAAATAGTCGGAGAGAAACCAAGGAAGAGACCAAAAGCAACCCCTGATAGAGAAACGTGGCTCAGCGTATCACTCATCAAGCTCTGACGACGCAAAATCAAAAATACACCTAGGATAGGAGAGAAGAGACTCATAGCAACCATCGCCAACAAGGCCCGTTGCATAAAATCATACTGAAAGAGACTAAGCATGGTCCTCACCTCCATCTTTCTCATGGACATTAAAGCAACGCCATGGAGAGTTTTGTTTTCTCACTAGGTGAATATTGCGATCCGCGTAATGGCTCACCTCTTCAGGATCATGCGTAATCATCAAAACAGCCTTCCCATGATGATGGGCACTGTGGTGCATCAATTCATAAAACTCATCCTTACTACCAGCATCCATCCCAGTAGTCGGTTCATCCAAGACAAAAATATCTGGATCAGACGCAAACATTCGTGCAATGACAGCCCGTTGTTTCTGGCCACCGGATAGAGCCCCTAATGGTTTATCACGATGCTCTAACATCCCAACAGCAGATAAACTAGCTAGAATGTGCTCCTCATCGTGATGATTTAACCGACGAAACCAACCCTTACGAGGATACCGCCCTGATTTCACAAACTCATAAACAGAACTGGGAAAGCCAGCATTAAAGCTTGCAATTTGTTGCGGAAGATAGGCAATTCGTAATTTTTTACCAGCTACATTTTCCTTAGCAATTTCAACCGTCCCTACTTTTGGTTTTAAGATGCCAAGACTTGCCTTGATCAAAGTAGATTTGGCTGCGCCATTCTCACCAGTCAGCGTCACAAACTCCCCGCTGTCCAAGTAATAATTCACCCCTTCTAGAACAGGCTCTCGATCATAATAAAATGAAAGATCTTTAACAGTGATATAACGCATTAACGAAGATCCTCCAATAAGCGAGATAAAAACTTAGAAATAACCATCTGTTCTTCTTGAGAAAATTCGCTCAAAACTTGATCATAAACAGCCAAAGTATGATCATGATGATGAGAATGTTCCTCAGCAACTGGACGCCCCAAATCTGTTAAACGGTACAAAACGATTCGAGCATCTTTCTCATCTTTTAGAGCTTCTAACATCCCAAAAGAAAGTAATTGTTTAACAGCCTTAGTAACAGCAGCTTGACTAACATTCAGCAATTTAGCAAGCTCAGAATTGGAATAATTATTCTTTGATAATAACATTAAAATGTGTTCTTGCGTATTGGTTAAAGAAAAACCACTTGTACAAGAACCTATCAAAACTTCATGCTGATTCTCAGAAATAAGTAAAATAGAATTTAAAAACTCATCGATCTGATTAGCGACTTTCATACGTACTCCCTTTCTATTAACCAGTAAATACTTTACCGGTTAATTATAACACAGTAAAGGAAAATAGTCAAAGTATTTTCAGAAAACAATAAAAACAATTTTTAGTAACTGTTAAGTAACTCAGCATCAAAAATTCAACAAATAAAAGAAAAAAACAAGGTCCGAAAACCTTGTCTTTAATACTATACCGGCGGCCGGGGTCGAACCGGCACGTCCTTGCGGACACTGGATTTTGAGTTCTATGAACCCATTTTTTAAATCTTATAACCTTGATTTAATAGGGTTTTAGAACTTTTGAATCTTGCAAAATAGACTCATTTTTTAAATTTTAGTAACTTTTTGGTAACTCATCTTTCTCTCTTAAATAACTACTTCCATAAATAGTGAGTCAATAATCTTATTTCTCAGTCGTTGATTTCCTTGCCCCATTTGGTCCTAGAATCGCATTAAACGTTCCCTTTTCAAACTGTAGGTGAATATGATCAACCACTAGATGATTTCCATACCGTTTACTGATGTTTTTAGCTGGTAATATCATGTTCTCTCTCCTTTTTGACAGTATCAGTCTAGCAAAAAAGCCGTTTAAAAAACGGCCTTTTGGGATAAGCGGTCAAAATGAGAACCTAAGTGGCAAGATGAAAGTGACAAAAAGAAGAAGAAAATTTAATGCAACCATTCTTTCCCCCATTGATTCAAGTCCTTTAAAATCGGCATCAGCGATTTCCCTTTTCCTGTCAGCTCATATTCTGTATGCTCTGTCATGACTTATAACGCACGTTTTTATATCCTTTTGGCTATCTGTGCGATTTTTTCGAGTTCTTCTTTCCGTTGACGATCACTCATATACTCCACTCGTGTAACTTGTGTCATTTTAACCGGTTTAATACCACAGGGTTTCAAGATTTGAGATTTTAGAACCTTTGCGTAGTCTTGAGAAAAAGGAAGAAAAATTTTTGGCGTATTATGCGTCGTAATGATCCACGCTTTTCCATCTAGTTGCCCCACCGGACCTCGAGGTCCATTCTGATAAGCAAAACCTGCAACAAAAACACGATCAATAAAACCTTTTAAAATAGCTGGCATTCCACTCCACCAAGTAGGGAAAATAAAAATCAACTGATCTGCCCAAATCAATAAATCTCTATATGGTTTCATGTCTTCATTATGCTGTAAATCTCTCCTTTTATGCATTTCATCAAAACGTAAAACCGGGTCAAAGTTTTCTTTATATAAGTCTATTATTTTAACTCTATGCTCTGGTGCTAAATGCTTTTGCACAGTTTGAAGGATTGACGCATTATAACTTGTTTCATTCGGATGTGAATAGATTATTAAAACATTCATCAGCTATCTCCTTTTATATAAATATCAAGCATCGTTCTGACGGTCTTTTGAACATCATTTTCTTTAAAGTTTTCTCCAACAGGACTCCTTACCAATAGAGCCAAACCAGCAATAAAACTCCAAAAATTGATCAATATTTCTGCGTCACTACTAGAAAGATTTTCCTCATCTTTAAGTCTTAACGCTACCGACTTAAAATGTTCAAATCCTGGTAAAGAGGAGTTGACTGAAATAGTTTCCTGGGATAACTCCATATAGTTATATGGAAATTTGATAAATAATGCTTCAAATAGATAGGTTTCCTCTTGGGCAAACCTTACAAAGTTACAGCCCATCAGAGTTAGTTGAGTTCTTGCATCTATGGAAGTATCAATCCCAAGTATCATATTTTTCAAAAAGAACATTGATAAGTGTTCCATAACAACTTGAATATATTTATCTTTACTTCCAAAATGCTTATAGGGAGCTCCATGAGTCACCCCACATTTTTGAGCTATTGTACGCATAGACATCCGGTCAATCCCGTTAGTTCTGATTTCTTCAATGCCGACCGAAATTAACTTTTCTTTCAGTTCTTCCGTATTCCGTTTCATTTGACCACCTTTCCTTATCGAAGTATACGTTGTCTACTTTTATAAAGTATACACCGTCTACTTATATTTGTCAAATAAAAAAATACTCAAAACTTAGCTTCAGAGTCCCTAACCTTCTGTTATGTACTCTCCTAAGGAAAGTTTCTAAGAAGATTTTATCTTCAATTAAAAGGCTGAGACTACTGTCCCAGCCTTTTAATCATCCTTATTGACATTGAAACAAAAGCAATACTAAAACGAAAAGACAAGGATAAAAAACCTTGTCTTTTTTTAACACTAACAACTTAGACTAACATAGTTTCAAAGCAAAAACAAACTAATGGCAAAATCTAAATGTCAAATCATTCATTAATCAATTCCTCAATTTCCTTTATCCCTTCAAATTCTCCAACACTTTCGAAAAGTTCTATAGCTCGTTTGAAATGTCTGTTGGATAATTCCGTATCTTTCAATGCTAAATAGATTTCCCCTAACCCTCTATAGCTACAAGCTTGAGAAATCACATCATCTGTCTCTAAAGATTGTTCCAATGACAGATTCATGAATGTAAGAGCTTCATCAAGGTTGTTTAATTTAAATCTCACATAGCCTTGTTCGTAGTTATTCACAGCTTTCTTTAAATTATCATTTGGAAAATGCTCTTCAACTATCTTCTCTTCATCTTCAATGAGTTTTAAAGCCTTATGAAAATCACCCTGATCTCTGTAGATCATAGCTAATTGATGTAAGCCAATATGTTCATGTTCTTTATCTTCATTTTGTTTAGCTAATAAAATGTATTTCTCAAAGATATGGGTACACGAGGCATAGTCTTTTTCTGCTAACAATAAATATCCCATCAGATTTAAAAGACTAAAATCTGTACAGGTATCAATGGAAAAATCTTGTTCAACCAACTTTTTAGCTTCTGATGTTTTTCCCTCCAAAAACAAGTCCCAAGCTGTATCAAGTTTAGAGACCATCTATTTCCCCCTTTCAACTATAAACACCCTTCATAAAATAAAATCACTCAACAAGAATATACTAATCTTTACCTATTGAAACTTAATCAAATAAACCATCAATCTGCATTAAAATAATCATAAACCTCTTTATATAGAATTCTGTCAATGTTTTAGACAAATTTTGGGAGGAAATTTTGAAGACTAGCGTCCTTCTAGTTTTCCCAATAAGTTTTAACTTCTTCAAAAATCTTATTCAAAAGTTCTGCATCTTTTTCTGACAACTGATTTTTTTCTATAACTCTATCTTTTAGTTCTGTTGCCTTTATTTTATTTCTTGCCACCGAAACTGCTATTGAATGTTTCAAAATATCAAACTCATCCTTTGAAAAGTTTGCAATGTTGGTAAGATCTAATTGTTCTAGAGGTAAACTACTGATAATTGAATAAGGTTTTTGTCCCAGCAAATAATCTGTAGTAGTACCAAAGATATTTGCTAATTTTACAACTAATTCTAATCCCGGTTCTAACGTTCCATTCTCCCAACGAGAATATGTCCCTTGCTGAACTCCAATTAATTCCGATATTTGTACTTGAGTTAATTTTTTTGATTTTCTGAGAGTTTTTAATCTATCTGAAAATTTATAATCCTTTGTATACATAAGTCTCCTATAAATATTCTTAATCGTATATTTTTACTTGACAAAATATTCTAAACGGTATAAAATAGAATTATTCCATAAGGAATATTTATTTTGAGATTAAATATTCCATTGAGAATATTATAGCATAAAAGGAGGTAAAAGCGTATGTAATTAGTAGTCGATTTAAAAAATTTTAATAAAGGAGGTAAGATTCGACAAAATAAAAAAATCTTGAAACAAATGTGCCGTTCGTTCCAAGATCAAAACATATTATGTAACAATTATACCACAGAAAACTCTTCAGTTGCACAAGAAAATTTCGGAGGTTTCACAAAAAGATGACCAATAAAGAGTTAGTCAATCAAATTTCTGGCCTAAACTCTACCTCTACTCTTAAAAATTGGATTCAACTGATTAAAGAGATAAGTGGCAAGGAATTTAAGAAAATTAAAATTCCTATCAGTAGAAATCCAAGAACTCATCAATTAAGTTATACAGTTTCCTATGACTTTACAGACGAAGACCTTAGACAATTTCAAAAGTTAGCTAACCTAAAACTTGAAATAGGTCTCAAAGAGGCTATACAAGCCGTATTTGGGAGTCTAGCAGACAATGAGCAAGAATCCCTAAACCAAGTAATAAATGAGCTCTACGATGAACTGAGCGCCTTAAAACAGGAATTTAAGCGAGAAATACGACTGATACAAATTGAGAATGCCAATCTAAAAAAGAAAATCCAAGATATTGAAGAGTCGATGCAAACCGGCTTACTAGGGTTTGTTCAGAAGAGGTCAAAAAATAGGTTCGGCTAATAGCGAGTTTTCGGCTGAGCCAGGAGGCAGAAAGCCGAAAATGAGCGTAGATGCGGACGGACCATTTTTGACCGATAGGGTGTGTAGTAACACCACCCTCTGCAAGTTAGGTGTACCATCGAAAGAATTCAGTATTTCCAAGGGTTTCGGAGATTTTAAGGGTGGCAAAATTAGGCAAAAAGTTGAATCAAAATCTATGGCAAAAAATGAACATTTACGTTCTGTATTTGACTGGATTCAAATTCAGTTTGATAAGACTGAATTTTCGCCAAGAGAAATAATCGAAGACATTCTATTTCTTGACTATGACCTATTTATTGAGAATAAAGGGAGCCTTAAATACTATAACTATGATAGCCAGCTTCATCATGGGAATATCCGTATCTACTATGGAGCGAAAGAGTCGTCCTACATGCTTGTCATGTCAGGACAGGCACTCGAGTTCTTTAGAGATATGGTATTAGATCCAAATAGTCTGTCCGAAAGACAGTTTCTGAACAACCTCTACTACAATTACAATCAGTTTTCAGTAAGACGAATTGATATTGCAATAGATGATTTTAATGAAACACCCTATTTCACTCCTAATCAGCTTCTAAAGATTTGTCAGAAGAAACGCTTTATATATGGAAAAAGCACCTACTACAATACATACGGAGATGAAACAATCGGCCAAACCTTATATTTGAGAAAACCCAATGATGATGAAAGACTTAGAGTTTATGATAAACGCTTAGAACGAGCTGAGAAGCTCGGCATCAGCAAGCATTTTATAGAAAATTGGATAAGAACTGAGTTAGAACTTAGAAAAGAAAAAGCTCACTACTTCATTCAAGAATGGTTGCATTCAGAAATAGAACTTCTTAACTTTACCAAGGGATATCTCAAAGAAAAAGTGAGATTCTATAGTGATAGCCATTTCTCAAAACCTTTGAGATCTTGGGAAAAGTTTTTAGGTCACTCAAAACCTGTCTCTATCATTATTTCAAAACCAAAAACAGAACTGGAACAAAAATTAGAATGGTTTACCTATAAAGGTTCAGGAGCTATTCTAAAAGCGTATAAGTTTTTATACGACAATAACTTACTGCATGAGTATGAGAAAGCTAACTATCTCGCACTCAACAATATGGAATATCCACCAGATTTAGCAAGTGGATTAATAGAAAGGGCAATTCTCTTTAAAAGAGAGGATTTAATCCCTACAATCAAAGAAAATATTAAAAGGAGAAATTAACTATGGCAAAAATGCTTTCACAAAATGACTGGAATTTTAATAACATTGGAACAAAGTTTGAATTGGATGAAGTTATTCCAAAATTTGAAACGGAAGTCCGAGCAGATGCAAACGGAGAAATTATCAAAAACCGAGATGGTAGCGAAAGACGTTTTAATACCGATAAAATCATCGGTTGGAAATACAATGTAACGATCAAGGATGGACAATTCAAAAAGAAATCAACCCAAGTCTCAGTAGATAATCCAGAAGCTTTAGTCGATAATGACTATATCCAAGCAATGGATCAAGTACCAGTTACATTTGACAATTTACAAGCCACTATGATTAGTTCAACGATGTATTACAAGGCGGATGCTATCCATTTAGTAGATGTAAAACAAAAATAAGTATTAGACAAGGGGAGTTAATCCTCCCCTTACTTAATCTAATCAGAAAAGGAGATCACATGATTAAAACTGTAACAAAAGATGACCTTATCGAACTTGGATTTGCTCCAGGAACTGCAAGAAAGATTATCCATACTGGCAAATTACTATTAGTGAATCGTGGTTTTAATATCTACGATAACAAACGGATTGGTACAATTCCAGCCAGTGTCGCTGAAGAACTACTAGGAATTGAACTCCAGAAAGAAGCATAATGAATGACTATTCGTAAAACTAAAAGTGGTAAATGGACCGTTGATGTTTCTAATGGTTTCCACCCCGTCACACAAAAAAGAATACGTATCATTCGAAAAGGATTAAAATCTAAAAAGGAAGCCCTAGAACTAGAACAACATATTCGAGTTGTAGAATTAAAAGAAAAACAATTTGACTTTGTAGTAACAACGGATATGTTATTCGACTTACTTGAAGAAGATGATCTGAAAAATGGCAGAAAAATAAGCTATACAAGTACACAAAGAAACAATTATGAGCGTCATATTAAGCCATATTTTAAAAATACAAATTTAAATAAATTAACGTATGACCATATATTCGAATTTCGTGAATACCTAAAAACAAAACCTAAAAAACAAAATGAAAATGAAGTTTTAAGCTATAACACAATTAATAAGGTTCTAATTCTACTTAAAAAAATTTTTGATACTGGTGTAAGAAAATCTCTCATTGACAAAAATCCAGTTAAGAATCTGAGAAAATTACCAATTAAGAAGCCTGGTATTAAATTTTGGAGTATAGAAGAATTCACGAGATTTAGAGAACTTATTCGAGATGATGAAATAAGTTATGACCTGTTTTTCATAATTGCTTTCTTTACTGGAATGAGAATGGGAGAAATCCTCGCATTGAACTGGAATGATATAAATCTTTTAACAAATACGATTTACGTTACCAAAACGGTATACTTTGTAAATAATACAAGCTACATTAATACAACAAAAACACGTTCAGGAACTAGAAATATAACAATAAATCAGAAATTAGCAGAAATGCTAAAAGATTGGAAAGTAAAACAAAAAGAAAAACTTGAGGAATTTACGAAAAATACAGACGAACTACAAATAATACAAAGTACACCAATAACAATTACGAAAAATATGATTGATAAAAAGTTTAAGCAAATACTAGAAAGGGATAAAGATTTAAAGAAAATAAGAATTCATGATTTGAGACACTCTCATGCATCATTACTAATAAATCAAGGAGAGGATTACCTTGTTGTCAAAGAAAGATTAGGACACGCATCTATTACAACAACAATTGATACTTATTCTCATTTGTACCCTAGCAAACAGAAAACATTGGCTAATAAACTTGACGATTTATTTTAAAATGGAAAAAATTGGTAACTCAACAAAAACAGAGAAAAAAAAGACAAGGTCCTAAAACCTTGTCTTTATTACTATACCGGCGGCCGGGGTCGAACCGGCACGTCCTTGCGGACACTGGATTTTGAGTCCAGCGCGTCTGCCAATTCCGCCACGCCGGCAAAGTATAACTGGGGTAGCTGGATTCGAACCAACGCATGAGGGAGTCAAAGTCCCTTGCCTTACCGCTTGGCTATACCCCAATAATATAAAATAGGCGAGTGATGGGGATCGAACCCACGCATGCCAGAGCCACAATCTGGTGTGTTAACCACTTCACCACACCCGCCATATTCTTATACACGGGCAGTAGGAATTGAACCCACACTGAAGGTTTTGGAGACCTTAGTTCTACCTTTAAACTATGCCCGTAAAGGATGGAAGGGGAGGGATTCGAACCCCCGAACCCGAAGGAGCGGATTTACAGTCCGCCGCGTTTAGCCTCTTCGCTACCCTTCCGAATAATATTAAATTATGGCGCGAGACGGAATCGAACCGCCGACACATGGAGCTTCAATCCATTGCTCTACCAACTGAGCTACCGAGCCAAATATTGCGGGAGCAGGATTTGAACCTACGACCTTCGGGTTATGAGCCCGACGAGCTACCGAGCTGCTCCATCCCGCGTTAATATTAAGGAGGATGTGGGATTCGAACCCACGCACGCTTTTACACGCCTGACGGTTTTCAAGACCGTTCCCTTCAGCCGGACTTGGGTAATCCTCCAATATAATATAGTCCGTACGGGATTCGAACCCGTGTTACCGCCGTGAAAAGGCGGTGTCTTAACCCCTTGACCAACGGACCATAATATTAAAAATGGGCACGAGTGGACTCGAACCACCGACCTCACGCTTATCAGGCGTGCGCTCTAACCACCTGAGCTACGCGCCCAAGTTAAAAACTTGGTAATGAACAAACAGTTCAAAGCGGGTGACGAGAATCGAACTCGCGACAACAGCTTGGAAGGCTGTAGTTTTACCACTAAACTACACCCGCTTGAAAAATGGGAATTAACGGGATCGAACCGCTGACCCTCTGCTTGTAAGGCAGATGCTCTCCCAGCTGAGCTAAACTCCCAAATGGTCGTTTAACTCAGCCAACGGTGAGAAACTACGTTTCTCTTATCCGCCGATTGGAATCTCGATTGCCTCTCAATTCCAACTAAGCTAAACTCCCAAATGAGCCTAGTTTCCACTAGACTCAACCTTGCTAAGCGACTACCATATCTCACAGGGGGCAACCCCCAACTACTTCCGGCGTTCTAGGGCTTA